>JAUWLP010000152.1 GCA_030613575.1 Desulfobacteraceae bacterium | reverse complement strand
AACTGAATTCGGGCCTTCCAGCACATTTTCGCTAATCTCCTCACCCCTGTGCGCCGGGAGGCAATGCATTACTATAACATCTTGGCACGCATTTTTTAGAAGCGCTTGATCTACCTGAAAAGCCTCAAACACGTGCTTTCTTTTACCGTGCTCATTCTCCTGCCCCATGCTGGCCCAAACATCGGTATAGATTACATCGGCATCTTTTACCGCTTCAACAGGATTCGATGTTACGGCAATTTTACCAACCCCTCTCTCAAGAGCCTTTTCCATAACATCCCTACGAGGGGAATACTTGTCCGGACATGCTAAAACAAGATTCAAATCCAGGACAGCCGCAGCATTTAGCCATGAATGAGCTACATTATTCCCATCTCCGACCCAGGCTATCCTGATATCCTTATAATCGCCTTTAATCTCTATCACCGTCATAATATCACTTAATACCTGGCACGGATGAAATAGATCGGTCAGGGCATTTATGACCGGAATGTTAGTAAATTCGGCGAACTCTTTTAACAAATCCTGTGAATAAGTCCTAATCGCCAAACCGTCCAGGTATTTTGAAAGAACTCTGGCGGTGTCTCGAACAGGTTCGTTTCGTGCAATCTGAGTGTCCTTGGCGCTTATGAAAATCGGTGTTCCACCGAGCTGAACCATTGCCACTTCAAAGGAGAGGCGGGTGCGGGTAGACGGTTTGTCGAATATAAGGCCCAGGGTTTTACCGGCAAGGGGCTTGTCTGCAATCCCGTTTTTATACCTTTTTTTTAGTTCAATCGCCCGTTCAAAGAGTTCTTCAAAATCCTCTCTGGTAAGATCTATAAGTGTCAAAATGTCTTTTTTCAATTTTACCTCACCATCTGATTGAATATTTTCAATTTAAAACCTCATCCAGACATGCCACTAGGGCGTCTATCTCTTCTTTTTCTATGGTAAGCGGAGGAATAAAACGTAAAATGCTCCCCTGGATGCAGTTTATCAGAAACCCTTTTTCCATGCACGAAGTAACAATCTGATCTCCCTCCATGTTCAGCTTCATTGCCAAAAGCAGGCCCATACCTCTGACATCCTCAATCGATTCGTGCCTGTTTTTCAACCATGAAAGCCTTTTCTTAAAATATGCCCCGACTTTTTTGCAATGATCTATTATATTTTCTTCTGAAAGCACCCTGACAACTTCAAGTGAAGCCGCAGTGACAACCGGAGTGCCACCAAATGTCGAAGCATGTGATCCCGGCCCGAAGGCATCTGCCACTTCTTCTCTGGCCAGCATGGCCCCTATTGGCAATCCATTGGCAAGGGCTTTGGCCAGGGTCATTATATCCGGTTCCATATCGAAATGTTCATAGGCAAAAAGTTTTCCTGTACGTCCTATCCCTGTCTGTATTTCATCGAATATCAAAAGAGTGCCGGTTTCGTCACAAGCTTGCCTTACGGCCTTAAGGTACCCCTGGTCAGGGCAACGAACACCTCCTTCGCCCTGTATCGGTTCTATGAAAACAGCGCATGTGGACGAGCCTATTTTGCTGCGCAATGCATCAATGTCATTAAACGGCACATGGTCAAAACCTTCAAGCACAGGTTCGAATCCCTTTTTTATCTTGTCCTGTCCGGTTGCAGAGAGGGTTGCCATGGTCCGACCATGAAAGGAATGCTCCATTGAAACTATTCTGTATCGCCCGTTTTCCCCTTTTTCCTTAAAATATATCCTGGCCAGCTTAATGGCGGCCTCATTTGCTTCGGCTCCACTATTACAGAAAAAAACCCGGTCGGCAAAACTGTTTTCCGTAAGCCA
This sequence comes from Desulfobacteraceae bacterium, assembly GCA_030613575.1. GTDB lineage: Bacteria > Desulfobacterota > Desulfobacteria > Desulfobacterales > UBA11574 > S5133MH16. The sequence goes on along the minus strand of JAUWLP010000152.1, from coordinate 4,723 downwards.
GGATGCCAGCTCTACCTGGGGAACTGTATAATAAAGATTCGACACGTGAAAAAGGGTGTCAGCCTGCCTTGAAAGCGCCTTTGAAACCCCCGGATGTGCATGTCCGAGATTGCATACGGCGATTCCTGCAACAAAATCGGTATAATTTTTCCCATCGGTATCCCATAGAGTGCACCCCTTGCCTTTTTCTATTACAATGGGAAATCTCTTGTAGGTTTTTGCTATAACCTGATCTGCTTTAGCTTTTATATCTCTGCTCATTTTAAGACCCTTCTGTTACCTCTGTCCCTATCCCCTTATTGGTAAAAAGCTCAAGTAATAAGGCATGGCGCTTGTTGCCATTTATAATGTGCACTTTTTCAACTCCGTTTTTCAGTGCCTCTAAGGCACATTCGATTTTAGGGATCATTCCCCCTGAAATGGTTTTTTCTTCCACCATCTGATTGATGCTTTCAGCGCTGATTGAAGATATAAGAGCTCCTGAAGAATCCAGGACTCCATCTACATCTGTTAACAAGATAAGTCGACCTGCTGAAAGGGCTATGGCAATACTGCTTGCAACGAGGTCTGCATTTATGTTGTATGTTTCGCCTGAATCCCCGGTACCGACCGGTGCGATAATAGGAATGAAATCCTGTTTGGTCAGCGTATTGATTATATTAGGGTTGACATGTGTAACTTCACCCACCAGGCCCGGATCAATTATCTCCGGCGGCTTATCGTTATCCTCCCGATGAACGATATGAAGTTTTCTGGCACGAATAAGCCCCCCGTCTTTACCGCTCAAACCCACAGCCTTACCACCCTGCTGATTGATCTGAGCAACAATCCCCTTGTTCACCTTGCCCACCAGAACCATTTCCACCACGTCCATAGTCGCCTCATCCGTAAGACGCATCCCCTTAACGAACCTGGAATTCATACCCATGCGGTCAAGGACCGAGTTGATCTGCGGACCACCACCGTGAACAACAACCGGATTCAGTCCCGTAAATTTCATTAAAGTAATGTCACGGGCAAAATCCTCCTTCAACTGCTCGTCGACCATGGCATGCCCCCCGTACTTTACCACTATGGTCATACCGTAGAAACGGCGAATATAAGGCAGAGCCTCAATCAGTATGTCGGCAACATTTGAGTTCATATTTGTTATCCGTTATAAAATATACCTGCTAAGATCCTCGTCATCTTTGATATCCTTTAACTTGTCTTCCACATACTTTTTATCGATGACTATTTTCTTTTCCTGCATATCCGGTGCTTCAAAAAGGATGTCTTCCAGCATGCACTCCATAAGGGTGTAGAGCCTCCTGGCACCGATATTCTCGGTCATGTTGTTAACCTCTTCAGCAATCCTTGCTATTTCTTCAACAGCCTCATCATTAAAAACAACATCAACACCATCGGTCTTTAAAAGAGCAATATATTGAAGGATTAAAGCATTTTTGGGTTCTGTCAGTATCCTTACAAACTCCTTCTGACCAAGAGCGTCCAGTTCCACCCTTATGGGGAACCGGCCCTGGAGTTCCGGAATTAAATCTGAAGGCTTGACGGTATGAAAAGCACCGGCAGCAATGAAAAGGATATTGTCAGTCTTAACCGGGCCGTATTTTGTTGTAACAGTGCTCCCTTCTATAATCGGAAGAAGATCCCTCTGAACACCCTCCCTGGACACGTCGGGACCGTGGGTGCTGTTTTTTCCAACAATTTTATCAATTTCATCAAGAAAAATTATTCCTGACTGCTCGACTTTTATTATGGCCTCTTTTATCACCTTGTCCATATCTACCAGGTTCTGAGCCTCTTCAGCCGCAAGCATCTCCATGGCTTCAGGTACTTTTACCTTGCGCCGCTTTGTACTTCTGGGAAGAAGGCTGCCCATCATATCTTTAAAATTAATCCCCATCTCCTCCATACCGACGTTGGAGAAAATCTCCACCATGGGCATGGTTCGCTCTGATACGTCAAGATCAACATATCGATTGTCTAGTTTCCCCTGACGAAGCATTTTCCGAAGCTTCTCCCTTGTGGAAGAAGTTTTATCGTTTTTGTATGTTACAAGTTCAAACTGGGTCTCTTTTGGATCTTCACGCTTCTGTGTCGGCTGCGCTCCTCCTTTTGGAAGCAAAAGATCGAGCATTCTCTCTTCGGCAATCTGCCACCCTTTTTCTTTGACAGCCTCCTGCTCCTTTGATTTAAGCACATTGACGGTAAGTTCGAGAAGGTCTCTTACCATAGATTCAACGTCCCGCCCCACATATCCGACTTCTGTAAACTTGGAAGCCTCGACCTTAGTAAATGGAGAATCGGTTAAATTTGAAAGCCTTCTCGCTATCTCTGTCTTCCCTACACCGGTGGGACCGATAAGGATAATATTCTTGGGGACAATTTCATCACGAAGATTTTCCGGCACCTGCTGCCTGCGCCAACGATTCCTTAAAGCAATGGCAACAGAGCGTTTTGCCTGGTGCTGGCCAATTATATATTTATCAAGTTCTTGAACGATTTCGTTTGGTTTTAGACTGCTCATTTTTTCTACCTGTTATGGATAATTGGTCATTAGACATTTGTCATTAGTTTGCGATTTTTAAGAGCTGTCAGTATCAATCGATAAATTAACGTCTATCTACAACTCTTCAATCGTAATAGTATCATTTGTAAATACGCATAGGGAACCTGCTATTTTCATTGCCTCTTCAACAATATCAACAGCATTCATATCCGTATTTCTCATCATGGCTTTTGCAGCCGCCTGGGCTGCGATCCCCCCGGACCCTATTCCCATGATGTCCTCGTCCGGTTCAATCACATCACCGTTTCCTGAGATAACAAACATGTTTTTATCGTCCACCGCAATCATGATGGCCTCAAGACGCCTCAAATACTTGTCGGTACGCCAGTCACGTGCCAATTCAACGGCACTGCGCGTCAGGTTCCCATTATAACGCTCGAGCTTTTTTTCCAGACGTTCGGAAAGGTTTAAAGAATCGGCCGTGGCGCCGGCAAATCCAACGATTATCCTGTCATTGTAAATCCTTCTGACCTTTTTTGCCTTATGCTTTATAACGGTATTATTCAATGTAACCTGTCCGTCACCGGCCACAGCCGCTTTGCCCTTATGCCTGACAGCGAGAATTGTTGTGCCATGAAATTTCATCATTTTATTTTTTTCCTGTGTTATCGTCTGGGGTGCGCTTTATCATAGGTTTCCATTAATCTGTCGATACTTACATGAGTATATTTCTGGGTAGTAGAAAGGCTTTTATGGCCCAAAAGCTCTTGCACCACCCTCAAATCCGCCCCTGCATCAAGCAAGTGGGTTGCAAATGAATGACGCATGGAATGGGGTGAAACAGGTATTAACAATCCACATTCTTTTACTGTCTTTTGCAGAATGCGTGCCATCGAACGGGTGGTAAGACGGCCCTTGTTTTTATTTAAAAAGAGCGGCGTATTTTCGTCAGTACGTATGCCGGCTTCGATTTGCAACCTTTTTCTGTAATCGGAAATAGCATTTAAAGCCTTCCTGCCCACAGGTACAATCCGTTCCTTGTTCCCTTTTCCAAGCACGCGGATCACCTGCTTTGTAAAATCAACATCAAACACATTCATACCGGCAAGCTCCGAAACACGTATACCGCTTGAATAAAGGGTTTCAAAAATTGCACGACTTCTTAAACCAAAAAGAGTATCTGTCCTTATTGAATCGAGCAACCTGAAAATGTCATCAACAGGAAGATAGACAGGAATCGTTTTTTTCTGTTTTGGCGTCAAAATCGATTCAAGCGGGTTGTCCAGAATAACACCACGTTTGACGAGATATCTGAAAAAAGAACGGATGGCTGAAAGCTTTCTCGCTATCGTAACCTTTTTGTTCTTCTTGTGTAAAAATCCCAGATAACCCCTTATCATCAGCCCATTGACCTGATCTGAAGTGATATTATCCATAGAATTTTGGTTCTTGTTCTTCCCTGAAAAGAGTTCTTTATTAATAAATGCTGCAAACTCTTTGAGGTCGTGAGAGTAAGCACGGCATGTATTTGCGGAGTACCCCTTTTCAGAGGAAAGAGACTCGATGAAAGATTTTATCTGATTCTTCAAAGAAAGTGAAATCATTAAAATCAGGCTGCTCTACGCGTTTTTTTCTTCAATCTGGTGATGCGGCGTCTGTAAATTTTCGCCATTTTATTATCATTATTGTTAAGCGCGGCTTCTCGCTCCGTTTTCAGCGTTTTAATCTTTTCTTTAATTTCCCGGACCGAGGAATCAGTCTTTTTCGGCAAATCTTCTGTTATCCCTCTTCCTTTTTTTATTGCGCTGATGAGCTCGGCCTTGTTCATTCCATGAACTCCCGTTAATTCAGGTATTTGTTTGCCAACCTCCCTCAATTCCTTGGCCGTCATTTTCTCCAGCGGTTTTTCTTTGGTCTCTTTTTTCTTTCCACCCATATTCCGTAGATCTCCTTTTCTATACTTTGTTTATAAAGCACAAGCGGAGGCTGAAAAACCCCCGCTAAAAAGATAATCTGCTAACAATTTTTACATATTATGTCAATAAATAGATAACCTTTATTCTCCCTTCCCTTTTTTCTCTTTATCCATAAGCTCAAAGAACGGCCTGAAAAGATCAATAGGAAACGGAAAGATTGTGGTTGTATTTTGCTCGGTAGACATCTCCTGCATGGTCTGGAGATATCTAAGCTGCAGAGCAATGGGATGTTCAC
>JAUWLP010000182.1 GCA_030613575.1 Desulfobacteraceae bacterium | reverse complement strand
CGTGGAGGCCGTAGCAAATTATTTCGTACCGCAGCCGACGCTGTAGATAAGGCGCTTATGTATGCTTATCGGGATCGTAAGGCACGCAAGCGTGATTTCCGGAGACTCTGGATAACAAGAATTAACGCAGCGGCACGAATGAACAACCTATCTTACAGTAAATTCATACACGGATTAAAACTTGCCGGTATTAATCTGGACCGAAAAGTTCTAGCTGAATTAGCAATATCTGATCCATCAGGATTTGCTCAAATCGCAAATCTGGCATCGGAACAGCTATGATTCAATTGACAGAGCGAAAAGTTGGAAAAAACAATAGAGCAAATCAAAGAAGAGGCTCTGAAGGAACTTGAAGCTGCTTCTGATAGTGAAAGCATTAAAGCCCTTTCGGTCAGGTATCTGGGTCGAAAGGGCGCGGTTACTCAATATTTAAGGGATATTTCAAACCTGCCAGAGGAAAGCAGACCGGAAGCAGGGAAAAAGGCAAACCAAACAAAAAAAACCCTTGATAAGTTATTCAAAAAAGCCTTAAAGCAACTTGAAACTTCTTCTTATGAAACAGACAACCGGATTGATGTTTCGCTGCCCGGAAGAGTCACCCAGCAAGGATCGTTACATCCAATTACCCAGATTACTCAACAAATATGCGATATTTATATACGAATGGGATTTGATGTTGTTGAAGGGCCTGAGGTTGAAACAGATTATTACAATTTTGAAGCCCTTAATATCCCTAAAAATCACCCTGCAAGAGATATGCAGGACACATTTTATATATCAGACAACATTGTCCTTCGTACTCATACCTCCCCTGTTCAGCCCCGAATAATGGAAAAGCAGAAACCTCCGGTGAGAATTATCGCGGCCGGCAAGGTATACCGCTGTGACTACGATTTAACGCACACACCCATGTTTCACCAGATTGAAGGGCTTCTGGTCGATGAAAATGTATCATTTGGTGACCTTAAGGGAGTCTTGACCACATTCGTTCACCAGATATTCGACCCGGAGACCGGTCTCAGATTTCGACCCAGCTTTTTTCCTTTTACAGAACCGAGTGCTGAAGTTGATATTCGATGTGTTATATGTAAAGGGAATGGATGCAGAGTATGCTCACATACCGGATGGCTTGAAGTTATAGGCGCCGGCATGGTTCACCCCGCAGTGTTTGAAAACGTTGGATACGATACAACCTGTTATACGGGTTTTGCTTTCGGGATGGGCGTGGAACGGATTGCCATGCTGAAATATGGAATTGATGATATTCGTAAGTATTTTGAAAATGATCTAAGATTTTTAAGGCAGTTTTAACATGAAGGTCAGTTTAAGCTGGTTAAAAGAATATATTGACGTTGATATAAATGTTAACGATTTGGCCGATGCCCTCACCATGGCCGGTCTTGAAGTTGAAGCAATTTCAGATCGTTATGATTATTTAAACAGTGTTGTCATCGGCCGATTAGCCAAGATTGACCCCCATCCGAATGCCGATAAATTGAAACTTTGCAGAGTTGATATCGGTGACCGAACTATCACTGTTGTTTGTGGTGCTCCCAATGTCAAAAATGATATGCTTGCACCCTGTGCCATGCCCGGCACCTGTTTCCCAAAAGGAACAATCCTTGAAAAAAGTATAATCCTGGGGGTAGCTTCAGAAGGGATGCTCTGCAGCGAGATCGAACTTGGGCTCAGCGCCAATAGTGACGGCATCATGGAACTTGGCCGTAACTATTCGGTGGGTTCTCCCCTTAACAAAGCAATCGGCTTGTCAGACCCTGTGTTTGAAATCGATCTGACTCCAAACAGACCGGATTGCCTCAGTATAATCGGAACGGCTCGTGAAATTGCAGCTTTGCAGAAAAAAAAGGTGACTTACCCTGAAATTTGTCTGCCGGAATCGTTCGATGACATTTCAGACTTAACATCTATAACCATAATGGCCCCTGAACTTTGTCCACGATATGCTGCCAGTCTTGTTTTCGATATTACTGTTGGACCGTCTCCTTTCTGGCTTCAGGACCGCTTAATTTCTGTGGGTTTGAAACCGATTAACAATATTGTCGATATAACCAATTTTGTAATGATGGAAACCGGCCAACCGCTTCATGCCTTCGACTTTGATCGCCTTGCCGAAAACCGGATTGTGGTGCGCACAGCCAGGGAAGGTGAAGCCTTTATCACTATTGATGGGAAAGAACGCCGCCTTGACCCGGAAATGCTTTTGATTTGCGACGGTGAGAAACCGATCGCCCTTGCGGGGGTTATGGGGGGATTGAATTCCGAAATTGAAAGCTCCACAACAAAGATTCTTCTTGAAAGCGCATACTTTGATCCGGTTTGCATCCGAAAGACTTCAAAAAAAACGGGGTTAATTACAGATGCCTCACACCGTTTCGAACGTGGCGTGGATCCTAAAGGAACCATTACCGCATTAAATCGAGCCACGCAGCTCATTGCTGAAATCGGTGGTGGTAAACTTATTAAAGGTACAATCGATGAATATCCAAACCCTTTTCCTGACAGGGTAATCGATTTCAGCGTCACGGAGTTAAACCGCCGGCTGGGCACTTGTTTGGATATAAATGATATTGAAAACCACTTGAAATCGATTGAATTCAAAGTTGATAAGACCGGCAATGACAGACTTCAGGTTATTCCGCCATCCTGTAGAGTCGATATAACCAGATTTGAAGACGTTACAGAAGAAGTTGCACGTTTATTCGGCTACAACAACATCAAAACAACCTTTCCACTGATACCTGCTGAAGCCAGGCATCCATCAAAAAAGATCGAATCAAGGGATCGAATTAAATGTCTGATGACCGGGCTGGGATTTAACGAAGCAATAAATTACAGTTTTATCAGTAAGCTATCATGTAATCGGCTCAATCTTGAACCGGATGACAAAAAAAGACAGGTCGTAGAGGTATTAAATCCTCTGTCTGAAGATCAGTCGGTAATGCGAACGTCTCTTATACCCGGTCTTCTTGAAACAATGAAATACAATATATCGGTTCAGAACAGAAATCTTAAGCTGTTTGAGATCGGCAATGTCTTTTTTAACACAGGCCAAAAAGACAGCCTGCCTGATGAAGTTGAAATGCTGGCAGGCCTCTGGACAGGAAAAAGAGTCGATGCGGTTTGGTTTTCCAAGGAAATCAATTGTGATTTTTATGATATAAAAGGCGCTGTTGAAGAACTTTTAGGAAACCTAGGCATCGTTAACACAGACTTTAACCGCATGCCGACGGCATCCTGTTTTTATACAAAGCCCGGATTTACGGCCCAGGTCATTATTAAAGATGAACCCATAGGACTTGTCGGAGAATTACATCCTAAAGTGCTTAATAATTATGATTTAAAGCAAACGGCCTTTATTTTTGAATTAAATTTTGATAGACTTATAAGTTACATGCCGGACACGGACACTAAATCTGTATCGCCAATTCCGAAGTTCCCGGCCACATCAAGGGATATTACTCTGATCGTTAATAAGGATATTGAAGCAAATAAAATCCTGCAAAGCGTTATTGATTTAAATGAAGAGCTGGTGGAAAACTTACACCTGTTTGATGTTTTTGAAGGTGATCCTATTCCTGCGGGGAGAAAAAGCATCTCATTTAGAATAACATACAGATCTTCCAGTGAAACTTTGGAAGATAACCGGGTAAATAATCTTCATAAAAGCATTTCGGACAGGCTTTTGAAAAAGGTTGATGCAACCCTGCCGACCGTATAATCTTTTTAACTCGCCAGCTTTTTGAAAATAGTACCGCTTGTTTGAAATCGACTTGTTTCAAAAAACTGACCGGTTGCTAACCTTTTAAAAGCTGTGGGTTAAACAATGGAAAACCACACTTCTTATCAAAAAGAACTGCCGGACAAGCTTTACTTCAAGGTGGGAGAGGTAAGTGCAATTGTTGGGGTCCCGGCGTATGTTTTGAGATTCTGGGAGGCTGAGTTCAAGAAGATAAATCCCAAACGGTCTGCTTCAGGTCAGAGACTGTATAGGAAAAGTGACATTGAGCTGATTCTAAAAATAAAACACCTTTTGTATGAAAAGAAATTTACAATTCAGGGAGCCAGGCAGCATTTAAAAATCAAACCGGATGAAAAAAAAGAAAAACCTTCAACCATCTCACTCGATGAAATTCGCATGGAACTTAAAAGCATACGCGATCTTATAAGCTAATCCGAATTTTATTATTGAATTATATTGACAAGGGATTTTTTTTTTAATATCTTACAAATATCCACGCGCGGGCATAACTCAGTGGTAGAGTACAAGCTTCCCAAGCTTGGAGTCGCGAGTTCAAATCTCGTTGCCCGCTCCATTGGATGTTCGCCTTGTTTAATATATAAGGTCTCTTATCTAAGCGTAGATTTTGGCTATGTATGTGTGGTTTGGAGTTAATTTTTTCCTTATGGTTATCTACATGAACAGATAAAGTCTCTCGATCCACTAAAAGATCTACCTGTATTAGAAGAAACGGGCGAAAGCCCGTTTTTATTTTTTTGTGGGGAACAATTTGATGAATTTCTAAATAGTGTCCATCCAGAAATGGTAAATTTTGGTTTCCGGCAAGGCCCGAGCGAGTTTTCAACCGCAGGCATAG
>JAUWLP010000015.1 GCA_030613575.1 Desulfobacteraceae bacterium | reverse complement strand
TTATTTCTTCTTTTCTTTTTTCAATTTTCGTTTTTCCTTTGGATTAAGCTGGGCCTTTTTCTGTTGTTCCCTTTTGCCTTTGTCTTTTTTCCCCTTATCACCCATATCTGTTTCTCCTTGTTTGAAAGTGAATTGTGCCGGACTGTGGCGGCGAAACCCCGTGTTCGGTCGTAAAGGGTAGCAGATGAGATCGTTTGGCGTCATTGCCAAACGCCTCAACCATACCCGGAACTTCATCTAAGAACACTTCAGCGATTTCGTCAACTGGATTCGAAACAGATTGGCACAGTTTATTGGCGGTGTCCAGCCTGATGCCGACACGCTCGCCGGTTTCTCGTGCGTCCCCTATCACTACCTGGCATGCGGCAACTAACAAGTGATTATACGAATCTGGATATCATTACCATTGTAATGTTATCCGTTCTTAAATTCCAGAGGTTATCGTACCAGAAAACTAAATATCATCCAAGTACCGATATATTGAGAGTGTCTCATCCAAATCGTGCGTTTCAAAACCTGACATTTCTTTCCACTTGCCAAATTAAAAGTCATTACTGATATCATATAAAGATGCTATTAAGTCAAGAGAATCCTGATTGATTTCACTTTCAAGTCATCCTAATCCAACGAATTTGATGCTACCGGTTTTATAGTAATATAATCCTAATCTCATAATAAACCCACAGCGCTTAATATCTCTTTTGATCTGTCAGGATTTGATAATGGTGAAAAAAGAGGGATAGGGCCACTGTTTAGGGGGTTTTCTCTATGATGGTTTTTATAATAAACCTTGGGGACGTCCACTTATGGTTGTCCGACCGATAAAGCGTTTTAGCAATTGCCGAAGGAAGCGCAGTGCCTTGACCGCTGATCAGCCTCCCTGGGATCTCATCAGACCGCCTCCAACCAAATCAGGGCTGCGCCCTTGATCGATTCCCTTTTTTACAAACCGGCGATAGGCACTTTTAGCCTCACCCTCATTGGGTCCGAACCACTTCAGCACATAATCCCGATCCTGCCAGTCATTAGTATGTCTAATTAGTCAAGGACGGCCCCAAGGTTTCACTCATAAGGGGTGAAAAAATTGCAAGGGAAAATCGGTTTGAGCTAATTGATAGGAACCCATGAAATCATAGACGTCCCCATCTTTTCCCAATTCTCCGGTTTGCTAAAACAGACCTTGTCTCAACTAGTTGTATGCGTTATGATAATATTATGTATCTTGCAAGAATGAGAAAAAAGGATCAGACACATTATTATATTCGGGACACTTATCATGATGGTTCCTACTTAAAAAGTCGGGATGTTTTCGATCTTGGCACCGACCCCTCCAAACACATCATTTATCTCGGTACACACGGTTACTATTATAATGAAGCGATTGAAGAGACCCTCGCAAAATTTGGACTGTATCCCGATCAGGACGAATTGGACCGTATATTCTGGGATTTTTTGGATCCTGAAATAAAACGGGTAATAAGGGGGTTTCATCGGTCCTTCGGCAAATCTAAGACAGATTCACCGGAAACCTATCCGAGTGTTCATGTATTCGACAAACGACGTATCCATTATCTAAAATTTGCCCAAATAGACCAACGCCGCCTGAGTAAAATGCCGCTCAAGCTATTTAAAGCGCTCCACGGGAAATCACGTGATGAGATTGAGCAGTACTTTCTGGTTCAGGAGCGCATTCTTCAGCCCAACGAACTAAGAACATATGTCTACACCATTTTTGATCTTCAGCATTTTTTTCTCGAAGTCATCGCCACTAAAAGACCACAGGATTTAAACCAAATCAAGATGGATGAATTTTTTATTGATGCCGTTTGCCGGCTTAATGATGATAAGAATTTTTGGGCCGGCATGGAGATGTCCGACAGGCTGAGAGATTATCTGGTCAAATATGTGATCATGTATTTCGATAACGAATTTCCCCGGCATTCCCTTTTCCAGGATTACCTTCACGAATACATGAATCGTCACCGTACTTACCTTCCGCCGAAAAAAGTGCGCGTGAACATGGAGGAGGCCGCAAGACTTTTTGAAACAAGCTGGGAAAAGTTAAAGAAGATGGATCTCAAATGTTTTAACCGTCTATACCGGAAGATGGCCTTAAAGCACCACCCGGATAAAGGAGGGAACCCCGAAACATTTGTAAAGTTGACCAAGTGCTATCAAGGCCTATTACAAAAGAAACTATGATAGGCAACGAAAACAACGGGGGTCAGGTCTTCATTCTTGACAGTTTTTCGGCACAATGTGAAGAATGAAGACCTGACCCTTAGGCTGTTTCACCTCCTTTGAGTTTGTGGTGAACCCAAAAGAGGGTGACTCAGATGCTTTTTTTTTCAAAGAGCAGGTAACGGATTTTTTACACTACCAAGTCGGTAAATGATTCGTTGGGTTTCTTTTTCTGAATCTGTCTTATCCTGTATTCCGATTTACCCTGCGGTAGAGGACCGGTCGGCTTTTTTTCTCCACTTTGTCCTCATCCACGGCACGCCTTAACCAGTCATCCAACTGAACTTTGCGCACCTCGAGTTCTTCGGCCAGATCTTTGGGCGATCGCCAATCCTCCATTGCTCTCAGAAGTAGCGGTAGTATCGCTTCGTAAACACTGGTAGCAGGTTTTACGGTTGCAGGTTTCTGAAATGGGTCGGTATCGGCAATCAAATCGGATTCGGCTGGATATGTTTCCAGCCCTTCTTTTATGGCAGCAGCAGCCGGTTTTTCTGCATACGGTTCGCCAAAAAGAGACATCTGCCTGCTCGATGGCCGGCGGTGGGCTTCCCCTGTTTCCTTCAGAAACATGGCCAAATCTTCTTTCCATGGCGGTTTTTGAAACGGCCGGGCCCCAAGTTCTAACAGGGCATGGTTACCCTCAGGTATGCCTTCTCCATGACGTACGAATATGGGGCGCGCACCGTCTCGCCTCAGTTCTTCAGTTGCTCCGGCCCAGGTACCCCCCTTTTTCTTTGCAGCGCTGACGACCAATGCAAAATCCGCCAGCGCATAGATATACTTGTTTCTTGTCATGGCATTGCCTACGTTAAAACGGGCGTCCGGGAAAAAAGGTGAAACCAGAACCATCCGTTTTTCACGAATTCCAGCTCGATACTTACCGGCCACAGCCGCTTTTATCAGGCTGTCGGCTAAAACTCCCGCTACGGTTCCTCCGGCTTCCAGGGCCGAGAGCATAGCGATTTGATCCACGCCACGAGCACCGCCCGAAACAATCTGTATCCCCTTTCGCGCGCTTTCTTCTGCAACCTTGCGAGTAAACGTTTCTCCTTGATTGTCAATGTTCCGTGAGCCTACCACGGCTAAACCGCCCCGCAGGAGCAGGTCGATGTCACCCACACCGTATAAGACCGCAGGTGCCTGCTTTTTAAGGTGTTGTTTGAGGCGTTCCGGGTAAAATGAATCGCTGCGACAAATTACCCAAATACCGTTATTGGTCCATTTTTCGACAGCCAAAGCCATGGCTGCTCCCCGTGAAAGCAATATTTTCATTCTCGCCACATCTATTCCTGACGGAAACGTTTCCAATAGACGGTTGCCAGCATTTGTTAGCAAGTCTCCCGGCCTTGCATGACGGTCTACCATCCAGTCAGCTAATTGATTATATTCACGCAAACTAAAGGGTTTGACAGCGTTGCCCGTATCTTTCTTGCCAAAACGACCACATAAAAGCAAAATGGCCTTGGCATCGTTGGTAAGCTTTTTAATATTCATATCCACTTTCTTATCTGGTGTCCGTCCAGAAATGAGGATTTTTGTTCAATATCAAGGCATGCGAAAAAAATAACCACAGGCATATGTTTAATATTCCGAGGATTATTTTTTGAGCATAACGCAAAGATTGGGCAAAAAGACCATTTATGGATGGACACTATCTACCTCGGGGTGAACCCACTGCCAGAACAATCGGAAACACCACCGGACACCCGGCCTCCCGTAGCAGTGCAGCAATTACAGTTAATGTCCAGCTTGAATCCACCATATCATCCATCAGGAGAACCGACCCTTTTGGCATTTCAGCAACCTTGACTTCAAAGGCACCATCCAAATTACGCGCCTGCTGAAAACTGTTTTGCATCTCCTTTTGGGTACGATTCGATTTGATCTTTTTTACACATGACATAAAAGGAATCCCAAGCTTCGCAGCCAACCGGGCGGCAAAATCGGGTACAAGTTCGGGATTGTCCAAAGACGGTACACAGGTCATCCAGATCGGTTGCGGTTCGGGAGCCCAAGTGCTGATCATCTGAAGGCAACCATCGATCAGTTCGTCGGCAAAGCGCCTATCGCGGTACTTCCCATCTCGAACCATTTGCCCCCAGCCGGCATCCCCCCATAGAGACAGAGCGCGGCCTTCTTCAGCCATCAAATCATGGGATATTCTGCCTGAAAAACTGTAACTGAGAAATGCTCCCCTGGGCCATTGCTTTCGCGGTTGGATCGTTTGATGGCTGCGGCGCAAGTAAATGGCTGCCGTATTGGCCAGCTCCGGGCTTACGGTTTCAGGTAACAGTGGTTTTCCTATACAATTGGCACAACGGCCGCAGGATTCGGCATGCGGGTCGTCCAGCGCACGGGAAAGAAATTGCATCAGACATTCTTCGGTCTGCATATAGTCGCGCATTTCCTGCTGCTCTGCACGCCTTAAGGCACATAACTGTTCGACGGTCTCCTGATCCAACGTATAGTCAATGGGGGTGGTGTACCACCGGGCACCCTGCTTGATCACTGGTGAGGGTGATTCCACTGAAAGAAATTTGATAGTTTTCACAATATCACCATAGCGCAAATTGATTTGTTGCTGCAACATGGGAACCGAAAGTCCATCTTCGGCCCGGTCCAACGCATCCAGCACCTGCTTCACATGCACCTGTGGCGGAAACGCAGTACGAATGAAAAAATCGGTGATATCGTCATCCTCGTGTCCGCTGAGCAGAATCCCATAAGCTTCATCCACAGCCCGGCCGGCGCGACCGACCTGCTGGTAGTAATGCACCACCGATCCGGGCCGCTGATAGTGGATAACAAATCCCAAATCCGGTTTATCAAACCCCATACCAAGGGCCACGGTAGCTACCAGCACCTTGATTTGATTTTTCAACAATCGATCTTCCAGTTCTTCGCGGTTTTCAACATCGGAATGATAGGCTCGGGCATCTATCCGGTTTTGTCGCAGCCACTCAGCAACCCTTTCTGCGTCCCTGATGGTCAAGGTGTAAATAATGCCGCTTCCGGGCATCTGTGGCAACTGCTCGGCCAGCCAGGCCATGCGCGAAGCCGGACTGGACATCCAGATGTTTTGTAGTTTTAAAGACCGGCGAACCAGCGGTCCGCGCTGGACTTTCAGGTCGCCAAGCTGCATGGCCACGTCGTTGATCACACGGTCGTTGGCCGTTGCCGTTGTGGCCAGCACCGGGATGTTCGGCGGCAGGGCGTTCAGCACGCGGACGATGCGACGATAATCCGGCCGAAAATCATGTCCCCAATCGGAAATGCAGTGTGCCTCATCCACTACGAATAGACCCACCCGTCCTGCCACCGGAATCAGTACATCTTCCCGAAAAGCGTCATTTGCCAGCCGTTCCGGTGAGATCAGCAGGATATCCACCGCGTCGTTTAGAATTTGTTCCTGAACGTCCTCCCACTCATCCGGGTTTGTGGAGTTGATGGTGGCAGCCCGTATACCGATTCGTTCGGCAGCCTGGATTTGATTGCGCATCAGGGCCAGCAGCGGTGATATCAACAGGGCAAAACCTCCGCCTGCATCGCGGAGCATACGGGTTGCCAAAAAGTAGACCATGCTTTTGCCCCATCCGGTTCGCTGCACCACCAGCATCCGATTGCTGTGGAGTATAGCCTCGATACATTCCCACTGGCCGTCACGAAAATCGGCCTTTGGATTATTCAGCGCAATACAAAGTAGTTTTTTGGCTTTTTCTTTCATTCGGTTCAATACCGTTTAGAGTCTTTATCAGCTTCGCTTCTTTCGAATTTTTTTCTTCTTTGATTCGATTTCGCACAAATATTCCAGATCGTGGGCGATGGCGATAGAGCGGTCGGTTCTGCACTTTTCGCGCACCCGGTCCGGCCAGATGCTGTATGCCAGATGTGCCCAGTCGTACTCGCCGGCCTCCAGCTTTTCCCATCAGTCTTTCAGATCTTTTTGCCAGTATCGCCAGCATCTCAAATTCTATCACAATACAGATATCATCATTTTCCTATGTCAAGTCAAGCAAATTTCCATTTTGATGGTTGTAAAACCATCTTTATACAGTGAGATATGCTAAACCGGGATTTTTAATCTGGATCGGTAATATGAACAAAAACGGGATGGGATTATTCTTTTTACACTATTACTATTTTACTATTGATTCCGGAAAGTGCTTTTCAGAGCGCTGGCCACAAAGTTTTTTTTAAAATTGTTTTGAACACTTTAAAAACCCATACCTTTTATGGATTTGAAAAGAAAGCCCGCCAGAATCGACCTGTGCCAGGCAGAATGGACATTTTCAGACGATGAGCTCTACCAATCTTTGTTTCTGAGAGGGAACCTGCAACTTTCATATTTAATATTAAACGCCAAGCACTTTCTGCACGATGTCCCCTATTACTGATAGTCGCGCGATCCGACAAGCTCACTGACATAGTCCTCTATATCCGAAAAATTAAACTTGTTGTAATTACACCTCCGGATATTTATATCCAGTGTGTGATCGGACAAGTTCAATCTTTTGATCATAAAAGGCTTGCTCTCATTACCAGCGCTGTTTTTCATGGTTGTATCGCCAACAAGGGTGCAGGTCTCCGGTGTTATGATATAATACTTGCCCTTAAGTTTGCCGCGGGACTGCAAAATGATTCCTTTGAGATAATTCTCATCAATCCTGATGTTTTTCAAATACTCATCATTCCACACAGGGTAAACCTCAACCGGATCCCCGTCTTTTTCACAGAATATTTTATCTGACATGGGTCAATAGTAGATTTGACCCCATTTCCTTTTTATCTGACATGGGTCAATAGTAGATTTGACCCCATTTCCTAACAAAACTCCGGTTCCGCCAGAAAAGCCGCCTTCTTTGGGTGAAGCTATATACATGGTTGGAGGCATCGGCGGTCATCTGGGAAGAAAAAGTGATGGTTTCCCTGGTACCCAAACCCTCTGGCGTAGTCTGCAACGTCTGGATACGGCAACAGAAATGTATGCTGTTTTTACTCAACAGCAGCCTCCTCATCCACTTCAGTCCGGCCCATGACACCCGCTGCTGTGCCTCTGTGTTATGTGTGGGTAAAGATCACCCATTAACGGGCTGTTGTCTTAATATTTTTTAGCGTAATAAGAAAAATCTCTTGATTTTTTGAAAGTATGTATTATATAATAATAATTCTTATTTAACTCTATGTATTAATTAGATTAATGTTAGGCTTACTATGGCTGATCCAAAAATGAGATTTGATACCATTGTAAAAAATCTCCGGGAAAACAATCATAAGCTAACACCTCAGCGCTTGGCTATTGTGAAAATCTTATCCCGCAGTGAAGGGCACCCCAATGTTGAAAAAATCTATGAACATCTGCAGGATGATTTTCCTACGATGAGTTTGGCAACAGTGTATCGCAATGTCATGCTTATGAAATCATTGGGAGAAGTCTTGGAACTTGGATTCCCGGATGGCAGCAACCGCTATGACGGGAACAAACCGGATCCACATCCGCATGTCATTTGTGTCCAGTGTAAAAAGATAATCGATCTGGACCTGGCTACTTTAAAAGACATGACAGAAGAAGTTGCTGATGAAACCGGCTTTAAAATCCTGACACACAGGTTGGATTTTTTTGGTATCTGCCGGAATTGCACGAACAATTCATAAGACAAAATTTTTTTGTCTAATAATTACAAATGAATATCATGTAGGATATAATATTATTTGTTGCTGGTGTTGATACAAAATCAAAAACGATTGATTTGGTTTGGCTGGTTTGCTATAGGAGCAATAGGGCATAAGGTGCTGCTTTCGAAATTTATATCAGCCATCTGCTCACCGTATTGCAATCGAAATCCTTGATCCAATTTCTTCGGAAGTTCTGATCCTTTCTTTGGACTTTCCATATCCTATCGTTGCTGATTTTATTCCAATCCGCTGTTCGAATTTAAGATAAAATTTAACCGTAATACACTTTAATCGAAACCATTTAACAAGAGGAAAATTTTCAATAAACCCCAACAAAAAGGAGAAAATAGATGACACAGAAGAAAAAACTGACCAACAACGCCGGCGCTCCAGTAGCTGATAACCAGAACGTAATGACTGCTGGACCGCGCGGACCGATGTTATTGCAGGATGTTTGGTTCCTGGAGAAACTGGCCCATTTTGATCGGGAAGTGATCCCTGAGCGACGAATGCACGCGAAGGGTTCCGGTGCCTACGGCACCTTTACCGTCACCCACGACATTACTCAGTATACCAAGGCTAAAATATTTTCCGAAGTAGGGAATAAGACCGAGCTCTTCACCCGGTTTTCCACGGTAGCCGGAGAGCGTGGTGCCGCCGACGCTGAGCGTGACATCCGTGGATTTGCGATCAAATTTTATACCGAGGAAGGCAACTGGGATCTGGTGGGTAACAACACACCCGTATTCTTCCTGCGTGATCCACTAAAATTTCCCGACCTTAACAAGGCCGTCAAACGCGATCCCCGAACAAACCTGCGTAGCGCCCGCAATAACTGGGACTTCTGGACTCTGCTACCGGAGGCGTTGCACCAGGTTACTATCACGATGAGTGACCGCGGCATCCCTTATTCCTATCGCCATATGAACGGTTACGGCAGCCACACTTACAGCATGATCAACGCCAAAAACGAACGTCACTGGGTCAAGTTTCATTTCAAGACCCAGCAGGGGATACGCTGTCTGAGTGATGAAGAGGCTGAGGCGGTCGTCGCTAAATGCCGGGAAAGTAATCAGCGCGACCTATACGAAAGCATCGAAAAAGGGGACTTTCCCCGCTGGACCTTGTCTATTCAGGTGATGCCGGAAAAGGATGCCTCTAAATGCCCTTTCAACCCCTTCGACCTAACAAAGGTTTGGCCTCATGGCAATTACCCTTTGGTCGAGGTGGGTATCTACGAACTGAATCGTAACCCGGAGAACTACTTCGCCGAAGTTGAGCAATCGGCTTTCAATCCAGCCAATATCGTCCCCGGCATCGGGTTCTCTCCTGACAAAATGTTGCAGGGGAGACTCTTCTCCTACGGCGATGCCCAACGTTATCGGCTCGGTGTGAACCATCATTTGATCCCGGTCAATGCCTCTCGATGCCCATTTCACAGCTATCACCGTGATGGAGCCATGCGGGTTGACGGCAATTATGGCAGCACCCTTGCTTACGAGCCTAATAGTTACGGCGAGTGGCAAGAACAGCCGGACTTTGCCGAACTGCCCCTCAGTTTGGAAGGGGCGGCTGATCACTGGAACCATCGTGTGGATGACGATTATTACTCCCAGCCCCGCGCCCTGTTCCATAAGATGAGCCCCGAGCAGCAGAACTTGCTGTTTGCTAACACAGCTCGGGCTATGGGAGACGCTCCGAGAGAGATTAAGATTCGTCACATTGGCAACTGTCTGAAGGCCGATCCGGCTTACGGCAAGGGGGTAGCTGATGCACTTGACATTCCGCTTAGCGAAGTACCTAAGGAGGAATAGGATCGTTTTCAAAGTCACAAGGGGGGCGTAAAAGAACACCAAGGTTTTCACTGAACAGGAAAACTACTTTTAAACTCTCGAAGTATAGTCCAAACAGCTAAAAAGGGCTAAAGGCGGTTTGGTAAATGCTGCCGCAATTTGCCAAGCCGCTTAGCCCGCTTAATAGGCATAAAATCTTAAGGAGAATTGTTATGGCCAAAGCAACGAAGGAAGAAAGGCGTAACAAAGTCATTGAGGTGTTGAACAAGGCCCGCGCCATGGAGCTGCAGGCTACTCATCAAAGCGATCTATCAATATATAAGTGAAATAGATCGCTTTTTTATTCCGAAATTCAATTAACAGTAAACAAAATTACATCTTGCAAGTATCTATTTTCACCCACAAAGAGATACGATAATGATATCTCAAAAATTATTCCCCCCTTAATTCCTGACATACCTTACCATGAACAGGGCCGAGGTTTAAAGCCAAATACAGTATCCACAAGATTAAGGGCCTTGTATGCTTTTTTGGGCTATCTGGTCGAAAGAGAAATTGTTCATCCTGATGTAATAAGAAAGAAAATGTATATCAAGGTTCCGGATGCGTTGCCTCGTGCGATCGATCCGGAAGACGTTAGGCATCTTTTATCAGTTATCAAAAAAACTCGGGAATGGGCAATGATACTGATATTACTCCGAACCGGTATGCGTATCGGAGAATTATTGGATACCAGAGTTAGCGATATAAATTTGAGAGAAAATCGGATTGAGGTTTATGAAGCGAGTAAGAATCGTGTCGGAAGAGTTGTCTATTTGAGTGATGATGCCCGTTGCGCTTTAAAAGTATGGCTTAAGAAGCGAGATCCGCAGAAAGAGAATCTGTTTTATGGCCCAGGCCGTAATAAAACTTTAAGCTATGAGGCCGCACGAATGATGTTCCACAGGTATATAGACAAAGTTGGATTGACCCATAAGGGGTACACTCCTCACTGTTTACGACATACATTTGCCAGCGAGCTTTTGAATGCCGGCATGCGACTGGAGTGTGTTCAGCAGCTTTTGGGCCACAGCAGTATTGAGATGACACGCCGGTATGCCCGGTTGACGGATAATACACGCAAAGAAGAGTGTTTTAGAGCCATGGCAATCATCGAAAGTGGGGGGATAAATGGACATTACCAATGTAATCATTAATTACCATAGGTTTTTGAAAAGAAAAAATTGCTCTAAACATACGCTCAGAAACTATATGAGCACGCTCAAGCAGTTTATTTTGTGTGTGGATGTGTAGGTCCATTTTCTCCACTCAGAGCCTCTGGACACAAAACCACCTCCTTATCCAAATAAATCAAAGAGATTTAAACATCAAACCTTCAAATAAACCCCTCTCCCAACAGACTTAATCTTACCCTGTTTCTTCAATTTGTAAACCAGGTTAGCAACCCTCTTTTTATCATACCCGGTCTTTTCCATGAGAGTTGCGGTATTAACGCCTTTCTTGGATTTGTTTATTATTCTGAGAACAGTTTCAGCAGCAGTCGCTGGCTTTTCTTTTTTTTGAACAGGCTTTTTGAGCTTTGCTGGTGCTTTGCGTGCAGGTTTAGCTTTAGTTTTCTTTTTTGGCTTTTCATCCATTCGAGATTTTGCAATGGTATCCATCTTCTCTGCTAATATTTCGATTCCTTTTGCCATTGACCTCATGCCGTCCACAACTGTTTTCAGAAATACATCTAAATCTTTCATTACGTGCCTCCTTGGAATATGATTTGATTTCAAAGCATTACAACAAACACAAAATAGAAGTCAAGTATATTCGGGGCTTAACAAAAAAAAGCCCACGCCAAACAGCGCAGGCCCTATGTAAAAGGTAAATTTTATGGTCGTAACTATTATTTTATTATAGTTTTTAATACCTTGTCCGCTTGCGGTAGGGATAGGAATTTTAGCGCTTCGCTACTTTATTTGGGTTTTAGGTTTCCATTTTGAGTTGTTTTTTGTAGTTTTGTGCGGTCATTCTGTATGTCCATGCGATGGCTGCGAGGCAGGTGTTGGTGTTTTTGTTTGCGGGTACGCATATGTGGTGGGTTTGGTGTGTAAACGGTCGGATTTCCCGAGTCCGGTTGGCAGCAATGGCATTTCCTTCGAGAACCTTCCCATTTAAACCGAAACTTAAGTGCTTGACCACATACGCCCCTTGTTTGAATGGTTTGATCTCAAACTCGACATTTCTTTTTGTTTACACTATTTCTCCAGCCCAATGTCTGGTCAGTGTTTCTTTCAAATGCCCGCCATTTACCGAGAACCCCTTTGCCCGCTCAAGATGTTACCTCTTACGGCGTCATGTCTATGCACGACATCAGAGAGCGTTACCTCTCCTTCATAGCTCATACGGGCTCATGCGCCAGACCAAAACCCTCTTGTCGCCTCGGACTTAACCTTGTACGGCAAGTCTTTGTAGATTGTTGCAAGTCTCTACTTGGGAGATGGCCCTTCCCGACGTTATCTCTGCAATCCTTGCGTAGGTGCTTGGACCCCTACCCCGCTGTGTCCTTCCAGTGCATCTGTCCGCTTCTTCCCGGAAGGCAACGGCCTCACCTCAAACGTCACAGGTTCGGCACACCTAAAATACTCCCTGCAATGCAACTTCGACAGGGTTCTGCTTTTCGGGGCTACAGTCATTCCGTTATGTTCAGGCTCCCACGCTCGATAGACCCCCAGGTTGCACCAACCGCTGAAGCTCTGGGTCTTCAGGGCGGCCGGGCCGTTTACACCACGCATAGCTCGGTTGGTTACCTGCCCCGAGATGTGGCATCACTACGTATCCGACACGGGCAACTGATACGGCTGGACTTTCACCAAAATGCAGGAATCATATATTTTGTAATAGGGAACATTGTACCTTTCAGACACTTTTCCGGCAAGCGCCGAGTGACCAAACCAAGGATTTCAGTTGAGCTGTTTTTGAGCTACCTTGCAGAAAAGAAGAATGCTACTGTCGCAACCTAGAAACAGGCATTGAATGCATTGATTTCAAATTTATAAAAAAACAAGCTAAAATGATGAGTAAAAGGATCTAACTATCGGGCTTTCATCTGCCCTCGTAAAAGTTGCTTCAAGCCCTCGAGGGTTCCTTTCCAGGCGATGTCTTCGCCGACCATAATAGCAACGATCACACTGTCTTCGACACTCACTTCAAGTACGATCTCTTCATCTTTTATTTTGAAAATAGCTTCACCCCACCGTTCCGCCGGCATTCCGATTGCTTCACAATCGTAGTCGGTGCGTATTTCGCCTGTCATTCTAATCTCACTCATAATTTCCTCTCATATTTATACGTCTTGTAAATTCTACAACCTATTGAAAATATGTTATTTCTATAACAGCTGCCTCCATAATTTGCAAGTGCCATAATGGAACGCTGTAATGATGGTCTTTGGGCACGTTCGTGCAGAACGTGCCTTAACCCCTCAAGATTTTTTGCGGTATGCCCTTTGTTGATTCAACCTGGCCTTTATTGTGCTGCTTAAATCTTAGCTTGAGGTCTTGTGTAAAACCGGTATAAAAATTCCCGTCTTTTCTACTATGGAGAACTATGTAATACATATATATTCCTCAAGCTATTTAACGGGGTAATAGTCAAGGATGCTCATAAATTAGCTTGTATAACCCGGACGCTGTGAGCGGGCCCTAAGGCAAAAGAAGTTCTTTACAGAATTTGTGAGCAGGCAGCACTCTTATTCCTTTTTTTTCATAATCCTTATTGCCGGTATGCACCTGGTAAAATCTATAGAACACGATTTTACTCATGAGTAAAGTAGAGTCTATATGATTTTTACACTCGGGAATGCTTTAAGATTAGTATGTGGCAAAAAAAGTGCCGATGTAAATTCATCCATAAACCGGTTGTTGCTGCTAAAGTCTATGTAAGTCATATTATTTGAAATCAGCCTGGCTTCATTTCTGTAGTCATCTGAAAGCAGGGCCATATAAGCGCCGGCAATTGAGCTATTGCCTAAGTATTTGAATTTGTTGTGGTCTATGTCCGGAAGCAGACCGATGGTTATCGCCTTTTCAACATTAAGATACTGGCCGAATCCGCCGGTAATTAGCATCCGGTCTATCATAGAAAAATCGAGCCCCGCCTGCTCCAAAAGAACCATAAATCCGGCATATACAGCTCCTTTGCTCAAAGTTAAACTGTGAATATCAATTTCAGTAAAGACAATATCCTCTTCCATAGGCGTTTCATCCGCGAATGCTATGATATAGGCCAGGTCTTTACCATTCTGCTTCATTCTATAATGATTTTGATCGATTTTATACTTTCCGTCTTGGCCGATAATACCCGTGAGCAGCATTTCGGATATTAAATCGATCATGCCGGAGCCGCAAATGCCGCGGGGTGAAACATCGCCAACTGTGGAAAAAGTCGGTTCAAGGGTTTCCGGATCTATGGATACTTTTTCAATGGCTCCCTCTTCTGCACGCATGCCCCAGCGGACCCCCCCGCCTTCAAATGCCGGACCGGCCGAGCAAGAGGCCGTCATCAGCCATTCCTTGTTGCCCAGAACGATTTCCCCATTGGTCCCCACATCGATAAACAAGGTCAAGGGTTCCTCACGATGAAGCCCTGAGTAAATCATACCCGATACGATGTCTCCACCCACGTAGCCGGCCGGACCGGGCATGATAAATACTGCTGCAATGGGATTGGCTTTTATGCCGATTTCACCGGCTTTTAAAATCGGAAATTCTGAGACCGAAGGAATATAAGGCTCTCGCCGAATATACCTTGGTTCGATTTTCAAAAGCAGATGTGTCATGGTGGTGTTACCGGAAATCACCACATTTTTAATATCTTTAAAATTCCCGTCTACAGTGGCAAGTGCTTCATTTATTAAATTGTTAATGGTTGCAAGAGCCATGCGGCTCAATTTGGCGACTCCGTCTTTTTCAGCACAAACAATCCGATTAATTACATCATCTCCACAGGCAGACTGTCTGTTGTGGCCGGAGGTGGCAGCAATGATGGCACCATCGGTCATATCAACAAGGTAAACCACGATAGAAGTTGTACCCACATCGATGGCAAGTCCCAATGATTTTTCTTGGCCGTTCCCGGATCTAATATCCAAGATCTCATATGAACATTTTTTCCGGACAACAGATACCGTGACTTTCCAATTATCCTCCCGCATGACAGTCGCTAATTCTCGCATGACTTTAATTCCCACATTCAATCTGTCAACATCACAACCGGTTTTTTTCAATCCACGGTTGAGCCGGTCCAGATCGCTTACCGAATCGTCCAGAGTAGGCGGCTCAAGCTCGAGGGGAATCTCCATGAGCATTGGCTGAATATCTTTCACTAATCCTTTAAACCGATCTGTAGCTTCCTGACCCATACCGACAACTTTAAGTTTACGCGCTATGGTTTCTTCCGGAATTTTTACAGTAACATCACCAAGTACCTTTGTCTGGCAGGCAAGAATATAATTCTTTGCCTTTTCCTGGTTGCTGAGCAAAGTCGTGGGTTCGCTTTTAATATTACCTGATTCTATGATCAATTTGCATTTGCCGCATGCCCCCTTGCCGTTGCAGGAGGCATTAATGTGCACATCCGCAGCAACGGCCGCATCCAGCAGAGTGCTTTCTTCAGGCACTGAAATCTCTCTATCTTCAGGTTTGAAGATAACCTTAAAGGTTTTAACATCTTCTTCGGCTCTGGTTTCCCGGTCCCAGTCCTTTTGTCTTTTATCTATAAACCAGATCGGACATGATGAACGAAATTTACAGAAAATTTCCGGATCACGGCATTTTTGACATTCCTCACACATATAGATATTACACTTTGAACATAAAAAACTGGTTTCTCTGTCTGGATGATTTGCACATTTACCCATTCTGTTTATCTCCTATATTTGACGGTCTCGTAAAAAGTCAGATTGTGATGGCAAAGTAAAAAGCTCCAAATTCAAGCGCGCAAATTCCGAGGAATGAGACGTACATATAGTACGTCGCAGTGACGAGGAATGCAGCGCAACGCAGAAGTTGGACTTTTTACGAAGCCATCATATTTATTTGCTACAAAGATAGTCCGTTAAGTGCGGTTGTCAATATAAACATTTTTGAATATGTGTGACAATTTCATTTATTTTTAATGATAATATTATTTGAAATTATTGCTACTTTTCAGGTGATCCAGAATCCAACATTGAATTTTAAGAAATCTTTGATCAATAAGATTTTGCATCAATTTTGTCCGCACCTTAAGGGCTTGCTCAAAAATAAATTCACATTTTGGCATCTCATCTTCAGGCTGTCTTTTTTCCGGATGTATTTTCTATTTGGGAACTAACTGAAAGGAGGTTTAGAGGAAATAGCATTATTAATGTCAGCCAAAAAATTAAAGTTGACAAAAATTGATTTGTTGTTACAATGTGAATAATGATTCACATTGGAGATAGCCATGAGGCATAGATAAATTGAATACCCAAGTCAGGCAGGAACAAATAGCTCAAGCTGCGATGAATTTGATTAACACCAGTGGCATGAAAGGACTGAGCATTGCAGGAGTAGCAAAAAGAGTCGGAATTGTTCCCTCGGCGATTTACCGGCACTTTGATAGCAAAGATCAAGTGATAGATGCTGTCCTTGATCTTATTTTCGATCGACTCATGAACAATGTTTCGCAAGCATGTGAAACAACTTTGGATCCGTTCAAGCGCCTCAAATTAATTTTAACTCGTCATATTCGTTTAATTTTAGAAAACCACGCAATTCCTCGGATTATCTTTTCTGAAGAGGTTTACAGTGGAAACATCGATCGGAAGGCAAAACTGAACAGGAAAATCGACAGATATCTCAATAAAATAAGTGAAATCATTCAAAAGGGGCAGCACGAAAACCGCATCCGTAAAGATGTGGACCCGGCTACGATTTCCGTAATGTTCTTAGGGATTATCCAGCCGGCGGCGATAATTTGGCATATCAGCAATGAAGCGTTTGATGTCGTCAAACATGGCGAGAAGGCCTGGAAGATTTTCAAAGAATCAATGGAAACGGCTTAATTTCTTTTGCATACAATGTGAATAAATATTCACATTTTTTCTGTACATTATTACGGAGATTACGGAGAAATTTTGAATGAGAATGATCAAGCATATCTTCAGTGGGTTAATACTTATATTGGTGATTTTGGTTTTGGTTTTTATAGTCCGTTATCGCCAAACACAGCTTAACGCCGTGCTTCCGCCGGTAAAAGTTCCACCGCCGGTGGAAGTCGCCATCGTGAGTTCAGGAACTTTACCTATTAAAGAAAATTATCTTGGACGGGTTCAACCAATACATTCCGTAGCACTGGCATCGAAAGTTGCCGGATATCTGATGGAGGTTAACGGTTATCCGGGAGATACAATAAATTCCGGAGAGGTCTTGATTCGCATCGACGATCGCCCCCTGAGTAAAAAAGTTGCAGCCGTGGAGGCAGATCTGGAAGGCGCGAAAAAAGAACTCCTTATCCGAGAGAAGGTTTTTCAGCGCTATACCAAGCTGCTTGAGCGAGATGTTGCCTCTGAGCAAAAATATGATTTCTACAAAATGGATCGGGATCTAAACAAAAGCAAGGTTGATCGTCTTAAGGAAGAACTTGCAAATGCAAAAATAGAACTGGGCTACACTGAAATATCAGCTCTGTTTGCAGGAATTATCTTGCGACGATTGCACGAGCCTGGGGATTTGGTACAAATAGGAGAACCCATTCTGGAAATAGAAGATTCGGCAAAAGGCTACAAGGTCGTTTTACGGGTTCCTCACTCAGTTATAAAAAATCTAAATATTGGCTCAACAGCTTATCTTGTATACGATGATGCTGTAATAAAAGCCAAAGTTGCGCGGATATTTCCCATGGTTTTTTCAACCGAAACCCTGATTACCATTGAAATTGATCTGCCCCAACGTCCCTTTGGGCTACAGAGTGGCGCTACTGTTCATGTTGATCTTGTGGTTGCAGAACCACAAGGTGTTCAAGTTCCCCTGCGGGCATTGCTCGAAAACCATGACAAACATTATGTCTTTAAAATTGTTGATGAAACCAGAGTGAAAACCGTCCTTGTTTCTTTGTTGGGATGGACAGAAGAGATCGCAGCAGTATCCGGTAGTTTAGCAGTAGGAGACAAGGTAATAGTAGCAGACGAAGCCTTTTTGCTGCGCTTAGGAGAAGGAACAGAGGTTCTGGTAACAAAGGAATTTTCTCCGTGAATTTTGTCGAAAGTTATCTTAAACAGCCCCACGGTATCATGGCCTTCCTTCTCGGCGGTGTCGTGTTTGGCTTGCTCAGCTTTCAAACCCTGCCCCTAAATCTTTTTCCGGATGTCAACTATCCAGCGGTTTCCGTGCTAATGGTATGGCCGGGCGCTGCTGCTGAAGATGTGGAAGATAAGGTGGCTCGTCGTGTTGAGAAAGAATTTGCCGGCCTTGATCTCAGCCGAAAGGTAAAATCGGTCAGCCGGGACGGAGTGGCTGCCATATCCGTTGAATTTGACTACGAAAAGAGTCTGGATGCCGCTGTGGCGGATGTGAGTGCGGCACTGAATCGTATCGCTTCGGTATTACCTCCGGGAATTGAAGCACCTCGTCTGTTTCGGATGAGCGATGCCACCACACCGGTTGTCACTTTGGCCGTTGCCGCCCGCAAAGGAAGTCACCTGGATATTCGTCGGGTTCGACAACTGAGTAACAATGAACTGAAGGAGGCGTTATTGCGGGTTCCTGAAGTTGCCCAAGTAGAGGTTTTTGGTGGGTATACGCCTGAGGTTTACCTGGAGATCGACCCCGACCGCATGGCCCATTACAACCTTTCACTCTCACAGGTTTCGTCCGCCATCAATTCTCACAACATCAATATTCCAGCAGGTTTGATCATCGGCGGAAAGGATCAGATGTTAATCAAGATTGCCGGTGAAAAACTGCTCAAACAAGATCTGTCCAAAGTGGTTGTCGCACAAGATGATAAAGGCGCTATTCATCTTCGCGACGTCGCTAAAATTGTCACGACCCACAAAGAACGGCAATCCTTTTTCCACGGCAATGGAAAGCCGGCTATCGGTATTAATATTCTGCGTCCTGAAAAAGGGCATGTGACTGTCACACTGAGCGCTCTGGAAGAACACCTGCCCCAGATTCGAAAACACTTTTCGGAATTGGATATCCGGATAGTAGATACCCAGGGGAATTTAATTGAAACTTCCGTCAACAACCTGACAGACAGCTTGCGCGATGCTGTAATCCTTACCATTGTCGTCATATTGCTGATGTTGGCTCGAATTCGCATGACACTGTTGGCGGCCATATCCATTCCTTTTACCTTTCTATTAACTTTTGCAGGAATGAAACTCATCGGATACGAGCTCAATATTGTGACCCTAACTGCTATCATTCTGGCCGTGGGCTTGCTTGTGGATGACGCCATCGTAGTCATTGAAAATATCGACCGGCATTCTCGTCAACCTGGTGTTACACCATACAGGGCATCGCTGACAGGAACAAAAGAAATCTTTCTGGCTGATTTTGCCGGGACCTTCACAACACTGGTTGTCCTGTTGCCCGTGATGTTTGTTGGCGGATATCCTCAAAAGATCCTGAGACCTCTTACGATGGTACTTTTTTTGGCGCTGTCGGCTTCTTATATCGTTTCGGTGACAGTAATTCCCTTGTTGTCACCCCGGCTGTCCGGATCAACCCGTATAGAACGGCATATAGAAAAATATCTGAGCAAACTAGGGGAGATTTGGCTTACACCTTTTCGGTTGTTTTTTGTAAGAGCATACCGTTTTGCCAAACGAAAACGATTATTGTTGATCGTCCCGGTGGGGCTTTTAGTGGTGAGCGCAAAGGTGATGCCGCTGGCAGGGCGGGATCTAATGCCACCAATGGATACCGGAATCGTCAAGATTGCATTTGAAACGGAGACCAATACTTCTTTATCTGCAACTGAAACCATCGTCACCCAAATGGAACAGATCATTATGGAAGTCCCTGGTTTTATTCGGATGGCCACGGTGGTTGGATCCGAACCGGGTGTGATCAGCTTCGGTTCCGAAAGAAATCCTCAGGAAGGGATTATTACTGCTCACTATACTGATCGTTTTCAGCGCAAGGACACCATTTGGCAGATCGAAGAGAAATTACGGTCTAAATTAGGACAGATAGCCGGCCTAAAATTTATAAACGTGTTTGATTATGGCGCAACACCGCTCTCATCGATAAGCGCACCGGTAGATGTCATGATATCCGGACCGGACAGTATTGTTCTTGATCAACTGGCGACTGCCGTGAGTGAATCACTTTGGTCGGTTCGAGGGCTGACAAGTGTTTCCCGTACCTGGGACCACAGCAAACGCGAAATACATCTGAAGCTCGATCCGGAAAAACTGGCTATTTACGGAACAGATCCTTTGCGAGTGGCGGAGACGCTCCAAAATGCTATCCAGGGTGACCCTGCATCTATCTTAAGAGTGCCGGGAGAGGATGGTCATGTGATACGTGTCCGTTATCCCCAAGTAAGTCGCAACAGCCCCTTTGATCTGGAAACCATACTGATTCCGAGCGATAGCGGTTGGGTACCGTTAAAAGAACTCGGGATCCTGGAACCCACCTGGACCCGCAGTCGATTTATCCGGCAAAACCTCCAACCGGTGGTTGATGTCTTGGGCTATCGGTCAACATCAGCGATATCTCATATCCAGGATCAGGTTGACGAGCTGCTAAAACACT
The DNA here is from genome assembly GCA_030613575.1 of Desulfobacteraceae bacterium. Lineage (GTDB taxonomy): Bacteria > Desulfobacterota > Desulfobacteria > Desulfobacterales > UBA11574 > S5133MH16. The sequence continues at coordinate 2,928 of JAUWLP010000015.1, read as the reverse complement.
TGAAGATACCGCAAGGCTTCTCCGTGCATCAGGAAGGTGAAATCAAATACATGGGAGAAAGTTTTGGGCGGCTCGGCAAAGCCATGCTGTTGGCGGTGATTCTGCTCTATTTTTCGTTGGTACCGACGTTTCGCTCGTTTTTAGATCCCGTTATGATCATGCTGGCCATCCCATTGGCATTTATTGGGGTATCCTGGAGCATGATCATCGTGGGGCGGCATTTCTGCATGCCGGCTTCCATGGGAATGATTTTACTTGCCGGAATTACGGTCAACAACTCCATATTGCTGCTTAATTTTATCAAAACAGCTCGTCAACAGGGAAAAACGCTTGATGAGGCGGTGGAAGGAGCGATTTACACCCGGACACGACCGATTCTGATGACCGCATTGAGCACCATCATGGGCATGTTGCCCATTGCGGCAGAACGTGCGATCGGCCTTGAAAGACTTTCACCACTTGCGGTGGTTGCTATCGGCGGACTTTTTGTTTCCACTTTGCTCACGCTTGTTTACGTGCCGCTTGTTTACACGCTGTTTGAAGATTTAAGAGAAAAATATAGTATTTTTAAAAAGGATATCTCATGACGCCAATTTAGTTTAGCGTGGGTTGACATTCTAAAGATACACGGATATCTGATATGGGATTAATGCGCATAATGGCAAGTAAGGAATCGCCCGATAAAAAATCATAAAACAACAACCATATTATTATTCTGTTTAATGGATTCAATTTTTTGTTATTCGAATAAAGAAAGGAGGAGGTATGAAAGCAAGAAAAATAAAAGAGGGTGTTTTTTGGATGGGGGCTGTAGATTGGGACAGACGTCTATTCGATTCTTTGGTCCCCCTTCCGGACGGAACTAGCTATAACGCTTATCTCATTGAAGGAAGCGAGAAAACTGCCTTGCTTGACACGGTTGATCCCCAGATGGCCAGTGAACTTTTAGAACAACTTAAAGATGTTTCTCAGATCGATTACGTCATTTCACACCATGCAGAGCAGGATCATTCCGGAACAATTCCGCAGGTTCTTGAAAAATACCCCAATGCCAGGCTGATAACAACACCCAAAGCAAAAGGAATGCTTATGGATCTTTTACAGATACCTGAAGCATCCTTTACCACTGTCGAGGATGGTGAAACTCTTTCTCTCGGGGACAGGACATTGACATTTATTCATACGCCCTGGGTTCACTGGCCCGAGACCATGGTGACCTATCTGGAAGAAGACAAGATCCTTTTCAGTTGTGATTTTTTCGGTACACATATTGCGACCTCAGACCTTTTCGTCACAGATGAAGGGCGGGTTTATGAGGCGGCCAAGCGCTACTTCGCCGAGATAATGATGCCCTTTAGAAACGTGATCAAGAAGAACCTGGAGAAACTTGAGTCTTACGATATAGAAATGATAGCTCCCAGCCACGGACAAATATTTCCACGCCCGGCATTTATTATTGATGCCTACCGTGATTGGATCCTCGGCCCTCCCCGCAACACCGTGGTGCTGCCTTACGTATCAATGCACGCAAGCACGAAGCGGATGGTCAATTATTTTGTTTCAGCCCTTGTGGAGAAAGAGGTCAGGGTAGAGCAGTTCAATCTGGCCGTAACCGACATAGGGAAATTGGCCATGGCACTGGTTGACGCAGCGACACTTGTAGTCGGAACGCCGACAGTCCTTGCGGGCCCCCATCCCTACGCTGCTTACAGTGCTTTTTTGGCAAACGCCCTGCGTCCCAAAACAAAATTTATTTCCATCATCGGCTCCTATGGATGGGGAGGAAAGACCGTAGAAATACTGGCGGGAATGGTCTCCAATCTCAAGGTAGAAGTCATAGAACCGGTCCTTTGCAAAGGCGTGCCTTCAGAGAAGGATCTTAAGGCGTTGGATGACCTGGCCGCCGCTATTGCGGAAAAACACAAGGAGCACAATTTTACTTAACGCAGATTTTGCAAGTTGCGTCTTTTCAAATGGGCATTATAATTCCCAAAGATAGAATCAGAAAGACAGAAGCTACTATGCAGAAGCTTCCGAAAAATTGCCCAAGGTTATGGTGATTTTTTTCGTTATTTCCAACGGGTTTGAAAAAGCCGGGCGGGAGCCTCGTGCTTTCCAGTTTGCCCAAATGGCCTGTGAGAAGGGACACGATGTTAAGGTATTTCGGTAAATTCTTCACATAAACTATTTGTCTTTGTCCTTGACGAATGAAAATAATTAACTTATATTATTAAGAAAAATGTTTGCTCAGTTGGTTTCAACAATATCTTTTAATAAGATTTCTTCAAGAATAGACAGATGGGAATTAAAGAAAGATCAGAAGAACGTCGGAAGTGCATGGTCGCTCACCGAGCTGCCAATTTTGAAGAGGCAGAACAATGGGACCTTGATTTCTGGCAAAAGCAAACCCCTCAGCAACGTTTGTCCGCCCTTGTAGCCATCAGAAAGGACATCTCCAAAGTAAAAAGAGGGGAAGCCCGGGATTTGAAAGATGAGTTTGCATAAGGTGAGTCCGTAAAATGGAGACCATCCACGATTTTGAAGATATGCTGCTTTTGTTGGAGAAACATCAGGTCCGATATCTTATCATCGGTGGTTTGGCTTTTATATATCATGCCAAACCGCGCTATACAAAGGATATGGATCTTTGGCTTGACCCTATCCTTGAAAATGTGAAACGGGCCAACAAAGCCCTGGCTGAATTTGGCAGCCCATTTCTCCTCACTCCTGAAAAAAAAGAAGAAATTCTGCAGATTGGAATTGCACCTGACAGGATAGATCTTTTGTGTAATGTTACCGGTGCGAGATTTGAGGCGGCCTGGGAAAAGCGGATTCGGGGGAATTATGGGAAAGTTGTTGCCAACTGGATCGACTTGGATAGCCTAATCCATATCAAAAGCAAAATAGACCACCCCAGGCACAAAGAAG
>JAUWLP010000119.1 GCA_030613575.1 Desulfobacteraceae bacterium | reverse complement strand
GAAGTTTATTCATTCTCACCCATAGATGAGTTGCTTGGACATCTTAATAGATTGATCGGTTATTCTTCAAGCGGACCAAAATATCCACAAACACCGGTTCTGGGTGAATTCACAATCGGCATCACATAATCTTCACCACATTCGTGCGCTTCAATACATTTATCACAGTAATCCTCCCAACATAAGGAGCAGATTTGAGTGGCAATCTTATTACAAAAACGACATTCTCCTTTACTGTTACCCATTGTTTTCCTCCCAAATTTTTTCCGGTAAAATAACACCGTACCCACATAATTTAAAATCAAATAAATAGTCAAGAATATTCATAAAAATGTATGGAGACAAGAAGACGCTTGGATGGCTAAAAAGGTATTGACGGAAAAGCAGATAGGGTCAATTAAGCGGGTTAGAATTTGTCGTAGGCAACCATCTCCGGGTCTACACCTAAGCTGTCAAGCATATCCTCAATCGCATCGACCATCATGGGCGGACCGCAAAGATAATATTCAATTTCCGTTGGATCTTCATGTTTGCTGAGATAATTGTCATACAGATACTGGTGAATATAACCGGTCATCCCGCTCCAGTTATTTTCCGGTTTTGGCTGGGATAGAGCAACATAGAATGAAAAATTATCAAATTTTTTTTCCAGGTCCCTGAATTCTTTTTCAAAAAACAGTTCCAATTTTGATCTTGCTCCGTACCAAAAAGTAGTTTTGCGTTTTGTTTCCAGCGTGTTAAGCTGGTGAAGGATGTGACATCTCAAAGGCGCCATGCCGGCACCGCCTCCGACAAAGCACATCTCTTTCTCTGTCTCTTTTACGAAAAATTCTCCATAAGGTCCGCTCAAAGTAATCCGGTCACCAGGTTTTAAGTTGAAAATATAGGATGATCCTGCACCTGGCGGTGCTTCTGAAACCCCGGACGGGGGTGTAGCAATCCGGATCGTAAATTCTAAGATATTCTTTTCGCTTGGGGGGCTTGCCACGGAATAGGCCCTGAAAATCGGTTCTTCTATTTTTGAACGCAACCCCCAGAGATCGAAGGCATCCCAGTCCGGTCTGAACCGTTCGGCAACCCTGGTCCTGAATTCTAACAGCGAAAGCTCGTGCCCAGGAATATCGATCTGAATATAAGCCCCGGCTTTGAAGTCGAGTTCTTCACCAGAGTCAAGTTGCATCACCAGTTCCTTTATAAAAGTTGCAACGTTGTCGTTAGAAACTACTGTGGCATTGTATTTTTTTACATTGAAAATTTCTTCCGGTACCCGAATCTTTAAATTTTCCTTTACTTTCAGCTGGCAGGCCAGACGGACATTTTCTTTTTTCTCCCTTCGGGTAAGGTGGGCAAGCTCGGTGGGCAAAATACCCCTTCCACCTTCTTCCACCACGCACTTGCAAGTCCCGCATGAACCTCCGCCGCCACAGGCCGATGGGATAAAAATCTCATTTTCGGCAAGAGCGGACAAAAGTGTACTTCCCCCCGGGACCTTCAGGCTTTTTTCCTCGTCATCATTAATGATAATAATACAGTCATCCTTTTTCACCACTTTGGCTTCCACCAGCAGAAGTAGCCCTACAAGGATGAAGATAATAGATCCAAACACTGTAATGCTGACGATATAACTCATAATGTTATTCCTGAAAACAACATAAACGCCATGGCCATAAGGCCGGTCACAATCATGCTTATACCGAAGCCTTCAAGCCCTTCAGGGACATCTGCATATCTTAGTTTTTTTCTTATCCCCGCCATTGTAACAATAGCAAGCATCCATCCCATGCCTGAACTCGCCCCAAAAACAACGGATTCCATAAAATTATAATCGCGTTCCACCATAAAGAGGGAAGTGCCAAGAATTGCACAGTTTACCGCGATCAAGGGGAGGAAAACACCAAGGGCCATATAAAGGGGGGGCGAATACCTGTCGATAATCATTTCCAGAGCCTGAACTATAGCCGCTATAACAGCGATAAAGATAATAAATTTTAGAAAGCTAAGATCAACCAAAGGTAATCCGACCCAGGCAAGAGCTCCGGGCGCCAGCAGATAATGATAGACCAGCCAATTTATCGGCGTTGTAATGGAAAGTACAAAAATTACTGTAAACCCCAATCCTACAGCAGGTTCCATGTTGTTGGAAATGGCAAGGAAAGAACACATGCCGAGAAAATATGCCAGAAGGATATTGCCGACAAAAACAGAATTTAAAAAGATACTGATGAGGTTTTCCATAAGTTCATTCTTTGGAAACTGTTTTCTGGAGCCATACAATAAGGCCGATTGCAATGAAAGCGCCGGGCGCTAAAACCATAAACCCCATATTTTCATATCCTGCCGCATAAAAAGAATTGGGAATCACCTGAAATCCAAAAAGTTTCCCGGCACCGAAAAGCTCCCGCAGAACCGCCACCGTTATCAGAATCTGGCTATAGCCGAGCCCGTTGCCAATGCCGTCGAGCAGGGAAAGAAGCGGGGGATTACCCAGAGCATATGTTTCTGCTCTGGCCAGGATAATGCAGTTTGTAATAATAAGTCCCACGAAAACCGACAACTGCTTGCTGATATCATAAAGAAAAGCTTTGAGAACCTGGTCTGCAAAAATCACCAGGGTTGCAATGATAGTGAGTTCAACGATGATACGAATATTTCTGGGAATCAGCTTGCGCATCAGTGAAATCGACAGATTGGAACAGGCCAGGACAAAGGTCAGCGCAAGGCCCATGACAATGGCGGTCTTTAACTGAACGGTTACCGCAAGAGCAGAGCATATCCCCAGGATTTGGCCTGATATCGGGTTGCTTTCCCAGATCGGGTTAAAAAATACCTTAAAGGCTTTGGTTCGGGTTATCTTCATTTTATTTCATTTTTTCTAAATCTTTCAGAAAGAGGTTCATATTCAATAAGTGTTCGTTTTAAGCCGACAGATAAAAATCTTCCGGTCATAGAGGCGCCGCTGATGCCGTCCACAAAGTTTTTATGTTTACTTGTCGGTATCCTCCCTTGTACTGCTCCTTTGGCAATGGCAATTGAAACAAAATCACCCTTATCGTCCAGGATTTTTTTGCCTGCAAAGTTTTTCTGAAACCATCTTTTCTCGATTTCTCCGCCAAGACCGGGAGTTTCCTGATGACTGTAAACCGTGAACCCTGAAATCGTCGTCCCGTCATTCTTTATGGCCAGATATCCTGCAATTTTTCCCCACAGCCCCCGAGAATGAACCGGTATAATATAAGCTTGTATCTTCTCCTGTTTGACATAAAAATAGACCGGCAGATCATTTTCGCCTTTTTTTTCTTTTGGAACGAGCTTCCCTTGAAAATCGATCCACATCTCTTTTATATAGTCCGCGTATAATCCGGAAACTGTTTCGAGTGAAGGTGCTTTTTTATCCTCGATCAGACCGATAGACTTTAAAATGTTCTTCTGCTTGTCAAGGGCGATGTTTTTAAGTTGATATTCCCTGAGCCCGGTGGATGCCAGTGTCAGCAAGCTGCCGCATACAATGCTCAACACCACTGCAAATAAAATTGATTTGATATGGCTAGACATTTGGCACCCTTTTTTTCAGCCTGAAATGAATTTCAAAATAATCCAGCAGCGGAGAAAACAGGTTCATAAAGAGAATCGCCAGCATGACCCCCTCGGGAAATGCCGGATTGAAGATGCGTATCAATACCGTCAGAAAACCGATTGCGAAACCGTATATCCATTTTGCAGCATTCATTCCGGGCGCAGAAACCGGATCGGTGGCCATGTAAGTTATCCCAAAGGCAAACCCGCCCATTACCAGGTGGTAAAGCGGATACAGTGCAAGCATCGGCACGGTGGAATTACCAGAAACAAGGCTCATAATATATCCCGGATATGCAGCAACCAGCACTCCCAGAACACCCCCGATCATTATCCTGTAACTTGCTATACCGGTAAAGATCAGCAAGCACGCCCCGATCAAGCACATTAGCGTTGAAGTCCCACCAATACTACCCGGGTATAAACCGAAAAAGAGTTTGGGAAACGTAAACCCCGCTTTGGCCAGCAAAGATTCTATAAAGGAAGCGGTCCCTTGAACTGCGGAAACCGCAAGGGGTGTCGCCCCGCTGAATGTGTCGACTCCTGAAGAATTTACATTGCTGACCACCGTCCATACCGTTTCCCCTGTCATCTTTATGGGATAGGCAAAAAACAGAAACGCCCGTCCGGTCAATGCGGGATTTAAAAAGTTTCTTCCGGTTCCACCGAAGAGTTCCTTGCCGATAACCACTCCGAAGGAGATGCCGAGGGCGACCTGCCAGAGCGGAATCGTCGGTGGAAGAGTAAGCGGAAACAACAGGCCGGTAACCAGGAAACCTTCACTGATGGAGTGCTTTCTAATGGATGCAAACAAAATTTCCCATAAAAATCCCACAACATAGGAAACAATAATCACCGGCAGTACGATCCGAAGCCCTTTGAGGGAAACCGCTATAAAAGTAACAGGGAGCCCGGAAGCTATATTCGACTGGAATCCTGTATTGTAAATGCCAAAGAAAAGCGGCGGAATTAGAGCTATAATAACCATGCTCATGAGGCGTTTTAGATCGAGGCTGTCACGCACATGGGCGTCGTTTTTCGTTACAATGCCCGGTATAAAGAAAAAGGTTTCGGTTGCCTCAAAAATAGGATGGAGTTTTTCAAATCTTCCGCCTTGGGCAAAATGCTTTCGTTTAGAATCGAAAATCTTCTTTAGAAACTTCATAATTACAACTGTTCCAGATAACATGCTTTTTTTGTATTTTTCATAACATTGCACAGTTCCAGCTTCGACGGGCAAACATAGGTACAAAGACCGCATTCCACACAGTCCAGCAAGCCGTGGTCAATGGCTTCCTCTATTTCATCAACCAGTATGCACTTGTAAGTAAACTGTGGCAAAATATCTACAGGACAGACTTGGGCACAGAATCCGCAATTAATGCAGGCCCGCTCTTCACCATGACAGTTGCAGTGCATGGGGAATGCCGATGTATTTAAAAAGGATAAAAAAGCTCTGGATCGGCTGGGTTTGTTAAACCCCGGTCTTGCAAATCCTAAAAACTCCTTTTCGCCACCTTCGGGAATCAGCACCAGGGACTTTTCGTAAAAGCCCATATAAGAATCTTTGCCGCCTTTATAACCTTTGAAAATTCCGCCCACAATATATCTGGCTTTTTCTGTTTTGTCCGTACGGCCTTTGGTAAGATGACTCAAAGGGGCACCAATTCTGGTCAGAAGATGCTTTTTCCCCCTGACCAGGGTTCCACCTATAACAACAGTTCTTTCCACAGGGTATTTACCGGTTTTAAAGAGCATCGCAAGAAGCAAAACATCCTGACCGCTGATATACCAGGCCCTATTTTCGTCGAAACTTTTTTTGATATGATAGAGCAACACTCCCGGGTCATCGGCAGGATAAACTCTTTCACAGATGTGGGTCACATAGCTGTTTAATTGATCTAAAATAAAAGACCGATTCTGAGATGTACTTATGAAAAGTTTTTCAGATAATTTTTGTAAAATTTTTATTCCAAATTCAAACAGTTCGATTTTCCCCTTTAAATAGACTTCCGGCATGGGCTGAAAAGGCTCGTTTGCATCCAGACTGACAATGATAGACGGAGGAATAGAGTCAGGGGCTGCAATATCCCGAAAAGGGAGTTCTCTAAACAAAGGCCAGAGTCCTCCGGTCATTATCGCTTTTACAAGCATTTGCCTTTCTATATTTTCAACCTGTGCTTCATTGAAGATCGGAAAAGTTTCATAGCCCTCGTCTTGATCCAGTTCCACGACGATTTCTTTAATTACCCGACGCGGGCCGAAATCAATTTTAGTGATTCTGCCTCCGCCCGGTGATAGAAATACGAGATCTGGATTTCGCTTGTCTTCAAAAACAGGGGAGCCCACCTTAACTTGATCGGCTACTTTAACTTTCAGACGGGGTTTTACAAATGGTATCCTTTCCGGCAAAAGAGCTACGCTGGTCGGCTTCCCTAATTGTTCAAGCTCATGAGAGGGTTCGCCGGCAATGTTAAGTTTGTAGCCTTTTTTAGTGCGAATGGAAATCATTTGTTTGTCTGTTAGTCGAACTTTTAACGTTTATCACTAATTTTGCATAAAAAATTTACCCGGAATAATCCAACCCGGACAAGCCGGAAAAGTTACAAGTGAACTAAAGTTTGAAGTGAGCTAAAGCCCGCCCTGGTGCTAATCGTTCATATATTGATTTGACTTATGCACCATTACAAACATGACTTTTTGAGCACAGAGTATTGGTAATCGGTCTGGGCCAGGGTTAAGGAGTCGCTACGCTCCGGCTTTTATAAAAATGGCAGTATTCCTTAACTTTAGGCACTTTAGATCACTTCACACTTAATTGGTTAAGCATTTTTTTTGCCACAAAAAGCACAAAATTCATAATTAAGAAACTAAGCAGGGCAAGCTCGAGTTAAAAAAACTTATATCATAAAAACGCAACAAAGCGAAAAATCAGTGCTTTTTTTGTAGAATAGAATTTTTAAATTTGCAATAACTGTGCCGTTAATAGAATCGATTATTTCACACTTGACATAAGTTTTTTTTCAGCTTAGGAAATTAATGAAAAATTGGTGCACTAACTTATCACCTGAGAGGAAAAAATTTGCTTCAGGAAAAAAATCACAGGATTACCAAACAGCGCCAGGTGATCCTGGAAGAATTACGAAAACTAAATACGCACCCCAGTGCAGATGAAATTTATAAAGTTGTACGCCGTCGCCTTCCCAGGATCAGCCTTGGTACGGTTTACAGAAATCTGGAAGTTCTTTCTGCGTTAGGAAAAATTCAGAAGCTGGAATTAAGCGGATCATTAAAACGCTTTGACTGGAATACGAACAAGCACTACCATATCCGATGTGTACGCTGCAACCGGGTGGACGATGCTCCGATTGCGCCGCTGAACCAACTCGAAAATGATCTCTACAAGGCAACTGTTTTCGAAATAATCGGGCACAATCTCGAATTTATCGGGCTTTGTCCCGAATGCTCAAAAAAAAATTCGCACAACTGACTGTTTACAAACCTTCTATTATGCCACATGTCTCACGATACACCTGTGTATCATACCTAAAATGTGAGACGTTTTTTTTAACTCTGTACCATGCTTTTCATCCCTCGATCATCTTATGTGAATAATTAAACCTTCAATAAATTATACCGTTATTCCTTATTCTACCTGTTTTTATACAAAAATGTCGCCCTATTCACTATGATCCCGGTTTTTATTCTTGTTTCATAAAATCTGGCACGAATTTTGATGTATATATTACCAAAACACGAAAAACAGAAACGGAGGTGTAATATGGAAACATGTCAGCCTATTTTAAATACCGGCCTCCGGGGTTTTAAAGTTGCTACTACCAGAATCAGCGATGTAGACGGTACTGTCGGCAGGTTGATTTACCGGGGGTATCTAGTTCAGGATCTGGCCGGAAAAGTTTCATTTGAAGAGGTTGCTTATCTTCTTCTTTATGAAAGACTTCCTCAAAAAGAAGAATTTGAAAACTTCAAAAAACAGCTTGCCGGAGAAAGAGGGATCCCACCTGAGGTGATTGCAGCCCTTGAAACCAGGCCCAAAGACGCCCTTCCCATGGATATCCTCCAAGCAGCGGTTGGGATGCTGGCGCATCATGATCCTGATACAAAAGAGCATTCGCGTGAAGCAGCGGTTCGCATGGCCATAAAACTCATCGCTAAATTTCCAACCATCGTAGCCGCATGGAGCCGTATCCGGAACAATAAGAAACCTATTGAGCCGGATCTGAATTTAAATCATGCGGCCAATTTTCTTTATATGCTTAACGGTACAATTCCTGATGATGAATTGGCCGGCTTTTTTGATACCTGCCTGGTGCTGCATGCAGAGCATTCTTTTAATGCTTCAACATTTTCAGCCCGTCAGGTGGCATCAACAAGAGCTCACATGTATTCGGCCGTTGCTGCCGGGGTGGGTTCTTTATCCGGAGAATTACACGGCGGTGCAAATACACGGGTTATGGAGATGCTCCTTGATATCGAGACTATTGACAGGGTTGAAGCGTATGTGAACAATTTGCTCGATACCGGCGGCAAGATCATGGGGCTGGGCCATGCGGTTTATAAAACCGATGACCCCCGGGCTCATATCCTTGCACCCATGTCCAAGAAAATGGGCGAGCGTACCGGAAAACCTAAATGGTACGAAATGTCTGAGGTTCTTGAAAAAAAGGGCAAGGAAGCCTTTAAACAGAGGAAGGGAAGAGATATTTTTGTCAATGTCGATTTTTACAGCGCATCTCTTTATTACTATATGGGAATACCGACAGATCTCTTTACACCATTATTTGCCATTGCCAGGATCACCGGATGGGCCGCTCATGTTATTGAAGA
>JAUWLP010000013.1 GCA_030613575.1 Desulfobacteraceae bacterium | reverse complement strand
ATTATACGGGCCGTTCCCATAAAATCGGCGAGGTTCATGACGGTGAAGCGATAATGGACTGGATGCCTGATGAGCAGGAACGCGGTATTACGATTACCTCTGCGGTTACCACCTGTCACTGGAGGGAAAACGAGATCCAGATAATAGATACGCCGGGACATGTGGATTTTACAATCGAAGTAGAACGTTCATTGAGGGTCCTTGACGGAGCTATTGGAGTCTTTTGTGCGGTTGGCGGTGTGGAACCTCAGACGGAAACCGTATGGCGGCAGGCAGACAAATACCTTGTCCCAAAAATTGCCTTTATTAATAAACTGGACAGGGTCGGTGCAAGTTTTTTTAAAACCATTGAAATGATGAAAGACAGACTGCATGCCGAACCTCTTATTTTACAACTCCCGGTGGGCTCGGAAGATGACTTTGCCGGTGTTGTCGATCTGATCAATATGAAACAGATTCTCTGGAAAGATGACGCCCTGGGAGAAATATACATAACCGAAGAAATACCCCTTGATCTTCTTGAATTCGCCAAAAAATATCGCGACACACTTATTGAAACAATCGCTGAAGTTGATGATGATATTATGGAGGATTATTTATCAGAAACCCCGGTCGCAACGGAAAGCCTGCTTATCGCCATACGAAGAGCAACCATAGATCTGAAACTTGTACCGGTGCTATGCGGCAGCGCACTGAGAAATAAAGGTATACAGCCTCTCCTTAACGCTATCGTGGATTTCCTTCCCAGTCCTGTCGATATTCCACCCATTAAAGGGGTGGATCCTGAAACCTATAAAATTATTGAATGCAAAGCCAACGATACAGACCCACTTGCGGCACTCATATTCAAAGTAGCTATGATAGACGGGCGAAAGCTTTCCTATGTCAGAATCTATAGCGGAAAAATGCATACCAAAGAAAATACCTATAACCCTGCCCGCAAAACAAATGAAAAACTTTCCCGTATCTTACGGATGCATGCCAACAAGAGAGAACGGATCGACTCCGCCGGAGCCGGAAGTATTGTGGGGGTTGTCGGATTGAAAGAATCCTCTACCGGCGAAACGCTATGCTCCATTGATCACCCTGTTTTACTGGAAAAAATAGAGTTTTGCGAGCCTGTCATTTCCATTGCAATAGAGCCTAAAACGCATGCCGATCAGGAAAAACTGGATCAGGTATTCGAAAAATTTATGGCCGAAGACCCGACTCTGAAACTTAAAAAGGATGAAGACACCGGTCAAACAATTTTGTCCGGAATGGGCGAGCTTCACCTTGAAGTCATCATCAGTCGCATGCAGCGTGAATTCAAAACCAACGTAAATGTGGGAAAACCCCAGGTTGTTTACAGGGAAAGCATTGAAAAAGAGGGTAAGGGATCGGCCGTATTTGACAAGGAAATTGCAGGACAGCGTCACTTTGCCAAAGTTACGCTAAAACTGATACCTCTGGAACGTGGCAGCCAAAACAGGTTCAGCTCTGAAATTGGCGAGGAAACAATCCCGGATATTTTTATTCCTGCCATTGAAAAAGGTGTCATGGAATCTTTGGAAAGCGGGGCCTTAATGGGCTATCCGGTGGTCGATGTTGAAGCGATCCTCACAGGAGGAGCATTTAAGGAATCCTTTGGCACGGAATTGGCTTATAGGGTCAGTGCATCCATGGCATGCAAAACGGCCCTTGCCCACGGTGAACCATTTCTTTTAGATCCGATTATGAATGTTGAGATTTTTGTTCCTGAAGCTTGCATGGGAGACGTTATCGGAGATCTTAATTCCCGCAACGGGAAAATTGAATCCATAGAGCACAAAATGGAAGCAGGAGTTATAAAGGCGATTGTTCCTCTGGCACGTATGTTCGGTTACTCAACGTCATTACGATCAGCTACCCAGGGCCGAGGGACTTTTACCATGCAATTTTCCCATTTTGATCGTAGCTGAAAACACCGTAACAGATGCAAAAGTCCTCTATGATGATCTCTTTTCTCCGTGGATCTCTTTTAGCATCTTCTCGATTTTTTCCCTTTTGTCCGGATCACTCATATTCTCCAGAGCCCTTTTCAAGTGGAACAACGCATTTTTAAGCTCATTTTTTTTCTTGTAATAAATGCCCAGGTAATAATGAGCCTCATCCAGCCTGCCCAGCTTGCCATAGGTTTCACCAAGGGAATAAAACGCCCGGGGATAATCATATTTTTTTGCGACGAGTTCTTCAAATGTAACTACTGCCTCCTTTAAATGTCCAAGCTCCATCTGTGTGCGCCCAAGATAAAAAAATACTTCAGGATCGTTAGAGGAAACGTTTGCAGCGCTTTCCAGCATGTTTAATGCTTCCTGATACCGACCGTCGAGAAAATAAACCCGGCCGAGATCTTTCAACATATATGGATCGAAAGCATTTTTCTCCAGTGCTATTTTAAGGTGACCCATGGCATTTTTCCGATCGCCAGCCCTAGCCAGGATCAGCCCGTATCCATATTGTGCCAAAGGATCTTCAGGGTTGTTTTTAACCTCTGCCTTAAACTTTCTTAATGCAACACTCTTGTCCCCGTAAACAGCAACAAGCCGGGTATGAACCCTTGCAAAATTATAAGGGGCAATGTGTGCTTTTGTCTTTTTGTTTTGTTCAAGCCAGGTATCAATATTGACCATTCGTTCCTCTGTGCCAGGATGTGTGCTAAGATAAGTGGGGATCTGATCCGGACCGAACCATCGTTTGCTCCTAAGTTTTTGCAGCATCGAAAGCAATCCTTCTCCATTATACCCTGCTTTGGTCAGACATATGAGCCCGATCTGGTCCGCCTGGAACTCATCATCACGGCTGTAGGCAAGCGCTACAGATTGACCGGCAGCCACAGACCCGACGGTTATCGCATTGGCTGCCGCCACAGATCCTCCGACTCCGAGTAATATACCGGCAGCAATTCCGGCAAGCGTTGCCATTCCTATCTTTTCTGCTCTTTCTATTTTCTGGGAAATATGACGGCATACAACATGCGCTATTTCATGTGAAAGTATCCCGGCCAGCTCTTCTTCATTCTCCATAGCTTCCAGCAAACCGCTGTTAATAAAAATATGGCCCGCCGGACTTGCAAAAGCATTATAAGAATCTTCTTTTATTACATAAAAGTGATAAATAAAAGGCTGGGGTGGAAGAGCGGAGACGGCTTTTTGACCTATTTCATTAATATAGTTAACAATGAGAGGATCTTTTATAAACTCATAATGTTTTAAAACGACCTTCATGAATTCACGTGACAGTTCTTCCTCCTGTTGTATGGTAATACTCAAAGCCCCTTTAGGAGCAAAAATGCCGACAATAACAATCAAAGCAGAACAGAGCAAAAGTGATTTCCTGACAAATTTCATGCACACCTTATAAATGAGAGTGGTTTGTATTTGGCGTTCAGTGTTTGGCGATTTCATAGCTGGCGCCCATCCATAAATATATTGATTTTGATTCAATCGTCAATAGTCAATACATATATTCTTTCACACTTTTCAAACTCAATGTTTTATGTTAGAGTTATTGAATATGACACATATTATATGTATAGCCAACCAGAAAGGTGGCGTGGGCAAAACGACTACAGCGGTAAATCTATCCGCAGCGCTGGCGGTTTCGGAAAAAAGAACGCTCCTTGTAGATTGCGATCCCCAGGGCAATGCCACCACCGGTCTTGGCATCGACAAAAACAGTATTTATCATACTTTATACCACGGTATGATTGGTCAAGTTGCCGCCAGGAATCTGGTTTTGAACAGTGACATAGATACCTTGAAAATTATCCCCTCAAGGGTGGAACTTATCGGTTTTGAAGTTGAAATGATGTCGAAACCGAAACGTGAAATGGTTTTAAAGAAACTTTTGGCCCAACTTGCGGATTCATTTGAATACATTATAATTGACTGCCCGCCCTCATTGAGTCTTTTGACGATAAACGCTTTGACTGCGGCCGATTGTATGCTTATTCCCCTTCAGTGCGAATTTTATGCGCTGGAAGGCCTGGGGCAGCTTTTACAAACAATGAAACGGATCAAGCATAACCTGAATCCGAAACTGAAAATTGCCGGCATTCTTCTTACCATGTTTGATAAAAGAACGAACCTGTCCCACCAGGTTGCTGAAGATGCTGAAAGATATTTCAAACATCTGGTATTCAAGACCATGGTTCCCAGAAATGTGAGGTTGGGTGAAGCTCCGAGTTTTGGAAAGCCGGCTTTGCTGTATGATGCCACTTCCCCAGGGGCACAAAGCTACTTTGATCTGGCAAAAGAGATAATGGGCAACGAAATTCGCCGCCCAATTTGATCGAATAAAGGTTATGTATCATAGTTTCATTTTCAATAATAAACAACTGCATTCATTAGCTAAATCAATATGGAAAAAATAAAGAAGAAAACAAAAAAAATTGCCTTGGGAAGAGGTCTTAATGCCCTGTTGCCTGATATCGAACACCTTGAAAGCGTATCAAAGGAATATTTTCAGTGTGATATCGAACTGATCCGCCCGAATCGTTACCAGCCCCGCCTGCGGTTTTCCGAAGATGAACTTGAAGGAATGGCCCGCTCTATTAAAGAACAGGGAATCATACAGCCTCTTTTGGTTAGAAAAGACGAAAACGGTTATGAACTCGTCACAGGTGAAAGACGCCTGCGTGCCGCAAAAAAGGCCGGACTCGACCAGGTGCCGGTCATTGTCAAGACCATTAGAGATACAGATCTTCTGGAAATGTCCATTGTTGAAAATATACAACGAGAAGATTTGAATCCCATGGAAGAGGCTGAGGCTTACTACCAACTTATTGCCAAATTCGACCTTACCCAGGATCAGGCCGCGGCGCGCATAGGAAAAAGCAGGTCTGCCGTGGCCAATTTTTTAAGGCTCCGGCAGTTACCCGAACAAATCAAGGCCAGCATAATGGATGGCACTCTGAGTATGGGGCATGCACGGGCGTTGCTGGGCGCTTCGAATTCAGCCCAGCAAAATGCGGCATGGCGGGCCGTCGTTTCCAAAGGACTATCGGTCAGGGAAACGGAAAGTCTGATTAAACGTTTAAAAGCAAAAACGAAAAAACCGAAAAAGTCTTCCACCGGTTCAGAGCAAAGATACCTTTTAAGTCTGGCGGATGATCTTTCCCGTCACTTTGGAACCAAGGTTCAGATCAAAAGGCGCGGGCAAAAGGGGAAGGTCGAAATCGCATTTTACAACAATGACGATCTTGACCGGCTTTTGAGCCTCTTGAAGCAGATTTAACAAGTTATACAATCGCTTCCTGTCTGCGTTCAACGCACAGGCAGGCGCGATTCTATATAACTTGGCTTCGTCGCTCTAAAAAAAGAGGTTTCTGTACTATCAAGCTCATGTCTATTCATATCATAATTGATGGCTACAATCTGATCCGCCGTTCAAGTTCGCTAAGCACACTTGATCAACAGGATATGCAACTCGGCAGGGAAACCCTTCTCGACACTCTTGAAACATACAAAAGAATAAAACGTCACAAAATCACGGTGGTTTTTGACGGGACCAACGCATCTCCCTTTGCACTGCAAAAAAACCAGATAAAAGGGATCAAGGTTAAATTTTCCCGCAGTGGAGAAACTGCCGATACCGTGATTAAAAGGATGGCGGTAAGTGAAAGGGAAAAAGCCTTGGTTGTTAGTTCGGACCTGGATCTTGTAAATTTTGCGGCTTCCATGGGAGCGGCCACCATAAGCTCTTCTGCGTTTGAAGAAAAGATCGCAATGGCTGTTTATATGGATACAAAGGGAATTGAAGACGAAGTCCAAGGCGGATGGATTCCCACGACAAAAAAGAAGGGTCCCGGCAGACGACTTTCAAAAAGAAAACGACGTAACAGGGTTAAAACACAAAAACTGTAACAATTCAGCTTTTTGAAATTATTATCGCTCGTTTGAAATCGATTTGTTTCAAAGAAAAACTATTACAGTTTGAGAATACAGGACAAACAGATTGTCGTTTTCATTGACCTTGATTCCATTATCTGGTAGTCACACAATGATCCCGAACATTTTTTAACTATAGTTCAGATATTTGCAGCATGAACAAAACAAACAACAAATCAGACCTGCCCCGGATATGCGTAATGGATGGACAGGGCGGTGGTATCGGAAGTGCGGTAATTAAAAAATTAAAAGATCTGTTTGGAGAAACCGTCGAAATTATCGCCTTAGGTACTAATGCCATTGCAACGTCTCAGATGCTTAAGGCCAAAGCCAATCGTGGCGCCTCCGGAGAAAATGCAATTGTTCAAACCGCCGGGAAGGTCGATATTATCATTGGTACGGTAGCTATTATAATGGCGCACTCCATGATGGGAGAAATGACACCGAAAATGGCGGAGGCAGTGACAAGCAGCCGGGCAAAAAAACTGCTTATACCGCTTACCCAGGAAAATGTTGAAATTGTAGGAATATCTCCAATTCCGCTTCCCCATCTTATCGAGGCTCTTATTCAGGAAAATTTAAAAGACTTTTTTGAGCCACCCGAATCCGGATAAACCGGAAAAGTGACTAAAGTTTGAAGTGAAATAAAGTTGATGTGCGCCTTCGGTGTGGTTAATTTGTAAAGCTGTTTGGCTTCGACGAAAGAATATTGGTTAAAATAGCAAAGGAAGAGATACTATGTGTGAAGCAAATGCATATCTGATTCAAGACGATGAGAAAAAGCTAATTATGGAGGCTGTTGATACGGTCGAACCTGAAGGTGACGGCATTAGGCTCGTAAGTATATTTGGAGATCAGAAATTTCTAAAGGCCCAAATCCATTCACTGTCTCTTGTGGACCACAATATATTTCTTAAAGAATAGAACTAACCGTTCACGGGTTCAAAGTTCAACAGCTAAGGAATTTTGTACAAATACCATGGTATAGATGAAAATATTTTTAGCTAAGACCGCCGGTTTCTGCATGGGAGTACGCAGAGCTGTTGAAATGGTCTTGGATGCACCGAGCAAACACGAAAATCCTATCTGCACTTATGGACCTCTTATCCACAATCCCCAGGTTCTGAACCTTTTGGAAGAAAAAGGGATATCTGTCTTAAACAATATCCCTGATCACGGATCCGGTACAGTCTTGATCAGGGCCCATGGCGTTCCTCCCGAAACCAAGAAAAATCTTGAAAAGACAGGTTTTAAGATTATCGATTCCACATGCCCGAGGGTTATCAAAGTCCAGACCATCATCCGGAAACACGCAAAACAAGATTATGCATCCATCATTATCGGCGACAAGGATCATCCAGAGGTCATTGGCCTGCTCGGTTACGCAGGGGAAAAAGGGTATGCTGTCGACAATCTAAACGACCTTGATTCCCTCCCACCCTTTGACCGGGCTATCATTGTTGCACAGACCACACAGAACACGCTTTTTTATGAAAAAGTAAAAAACTGGGCTATCCAAAAATTCCCCCCCTATAAGATCTTTGATACTATCTGTGATTCAACAGCCAGACGTCAGGCTGAGGTCCATCGCCTGGCCAATTCAGTAGATGCCGTTATTGTTGTGGGAGGCCATAACAGCGGGAACACCCAGCGGCTTGCCGAAATTGCACGGCAAACCGGAAAACCGACGTATCATATTGAAACAGAATCTGAACTCGATTTAGACGCACTTTCTTCAATCCGGCACATAGGAATAACCGCCGGCGCTTCCACCCCGAACTGGATAATAAAAAGAATCTATAGAACGCTGGAAACCATTCCTTTTACAAAGGGAAAAAGCTGGCGCAGTATCATTTTTGCCATTCAGCGCTCACTTCTTCTCACAAATATCTATGTGGCTATGGGAGCCGGATGTCTGTGCTATGCCTGCACAAAACTCCAGGAGATTACCAACTATTTGCCCAATGTCCTTATGGCCATGCTTTATGTCCAGTCCATGCATATTTTCAACAATCTTATCGGCACAAAGGCAGACCGATACAATGATCCTGACAGATCCTCTTTTTATAACAGAAAGAAGGTCCTGCTTATGCTTCTTGCTTTCTTCGCAGGCGGCGCCGGACTGTTGACCGCTTATTCAATGGGACCTGTCCCTTTTTTGGTTCTTCTTGTTATGAGCATAATGGGCCTGTCTTACAATTTAAGACTTCTGCCGGAACGTTTTTTTCACGGCAAGTACCGGAGAATAAGGGACATCCCGGGATCAAAGACCATTCTGATTGCAATGGCATGGGGAATCGTTACCGCGGCATTGCCTTCCTTGTCTGTATCCAAACATATTGGTTTGAGTACCGTATTGGTATTTTTCTGGTCCATAAGCCTTGTCTTTGTGAGAACTGCATTTTTTGATATTCTTGATATGCAGGGAGACCGTATTGTGGGGAAAGAGACAATTCCCATACTGATGGGGGAAAAGCGGGCCCTGAGCCTTTTAAAAACCATACTCATAATAAATATCGGCATTTTGCTTGTATCCAGCACATTTCATATTATTTCAACCCTTGGACTCGCACTTGCAATCTGTCCGGTTTTTATTTTTATTGTCCTTTCAGTCCATGAACGGGGCTATATGCTTCCCGGCACAAGGCTGGAGTTTCTGGTTGAAACTAACTTTGTTGCGGCAGGTGTCATTGCGCTTATCTGGTCTCTGTTCTAACTGACGGTTTTGCAAAAAGTGGATTTGATGTTAAAAAAAATCAACTTGTCAATCTGTCTATTTCCAAATCACAGGTTCCATACCATTAATAAGTCTTTTGATATTATCTGTATGGCGAAAATAGATTAATATCGCTGTTACAACAGCGCATCCTGTCAAGACATCAGATCCGGTTGCCTTCCAAACAGCAACAGGAAGAACGGCGGCGGCGGCAAGTGATGCAACCGCGACACGGTTGAGCCAGCAAACAAACATGATAAAAACCAGAATCGCAACCATAAATGCCACTGGTGAAATTACAGCAAAGCACCCTGCCGCAGTTGCAACCCCTTTGCCTCCTTTTTTAAATCTCATGTAAACAGGATAAAGGTGACCTGAAAAAGCAGCAAGCACCACAAGGGAAATGTAAATTTCACCCCACAAGCTGTTCGGAGTTGCCAGTACTACCGCAATCCATACCGGAATAGCCCCTTTAAGCACGTCCCCAATAAGTGTCAGAACTCCAAGAGTTGGCCCTGCGATACGTGCTACATTAGTCGCACCGATGTTACCGCTTCCCTCATGCCGGATATCTACGGAAGTAAAAAGACGGGTCAAAACAAGACCCCAGGGAATGGAGCCAAGAAAATAGGCGAAAACAGGTAGCACGAAAAATTTAATCATTTAAACAACTCCATATTGTTATTTTGATGAAAAGATACCGGATACATGATACAAGATACTGGGTTCAGGGTTCATTTATCATAAAAATATTAAGGATACTATAGCAGCATATACAGTAATATCAAGATTGATGGCTTCGTAAAAACTAGAAAGGAAAGCCTTTTTACGTGCAACCAGTAAAAATGCCGATAGAAGATATTTTAGATCTTCATACCTTTAAACCCAAAGATATACCTGATCTTCTTGTCGATTACTTTGAATCTTGCATTAATGAAGGTATCTACTCTGTGAGAATTGTTCATGGAAAGGGCCGGGGAATTTTGAAAAAGCGAGTTCAAGGGCTTTTAAAAAAGAATCTAATGGTAAAATCTTTCCAAGATGCGCCCCCGGAAGCCGGGGGCTGGGGCGCTACCCTGGTGGAACTCAAGAGTAAATAGGACGCTGATTTTCGAAGACCCGCCTGCCATTTGAGGCATAAGCGGGCAGGTATACACAGATCATATTATTATTTCTGAATTTAAGAACCTTGATAATCTGTGTCCAAAAAAAAGTTCCGAATAGGTCTTAAAGAACAAATATGTTGTCAGACGTGCAAAAAGAGGAAATACGCCGGTTTGCCCACCGGATCACACCAAAAAGCTGGAATGTGGTTTTGCGTTTAGAGGATGAAATCAAGAAGCCTTGCGTTTTAAATATCCTTTTAAGTATTCAGGGGCCGAAAAGTGAGGTTTTTACAGATCATTTCGGGAATAAATGCTACCCATGTGAAAGCAAGGATGGTATCAAATATTTTCAAAACAGATATGGTGACGTTTTTTTAAAAAGCCAGGTCAAGCCTGCCCTGGGCATGGTGTCGGGTCGTATGGTTTTTAAAGACCCGACACCATCAGGGACAAAATGCAAGGGAAAAGTGGGTAAAATTACAATTAAATTATGGCCTTATCTTGGGGACTGGAAGGGAACGCTGATTCACGAACTGGCACATGTTGCGGTTTACAGGTACAACGCTTTTAAAACCAGGGAGTACAGGAAGAAAGCCCTTTTCAAAAATCCATGGAACATTGATTCTAAAACCCTTTTAATTAAAAAAACATTATTGCGTGAAGGCCACCATGGACCGGCATTTCAGAGAGCGTTTTCTACTCTTGCCAAAAGAGCCATCCGGGAATTCGGTGCCGAAATACCCGCCGATGATATATTTTGGACAACCGTTCGATACGAATTGAAACAATATGAGAGAAGAAGAAAATATTAAAACAAAATGTTAAATTATGGATGCAGATTTCAGGCATTTTTCCGGTTTATCCAAGTGTTACCTGAACTACCCAATATGTAAAACTTGTAATAAAAATTATAGTGTTTATTTCACAATATTAGGTTAAGATTTTTTCCATTTAAGCTAACTAATTGAAATTTAAAGGGGTAAAAAAATTGTCTGGTTCTGCATGGTATTTGCATATACTAAATCAAAATAGACCAAGTCAACACATAGAAGATAAGCAAAACCATAAAACAGGCAAAGGAGGGGGGCTGGGGTGAAAAGGGTTTTATTATTATGCACGTTATCTCTTATTTTAGGAATGTCAGGTGTCGCTAGTGCCACAAACAGCCCTTCACTCGTCCCCGAACCAGCAACCATGATTCTTTTGGGATCTGGACTCATAAGCCTTGCAGTATTTGGACGAAAAAAATTCTTTAAATAGTGCCCGAACGAAAACTAGGATTTTTTGTTAAGATCAAGCCTCCGGCCCGTAGGGCTTACGCTTCGGAAGGGAAGACGAAAATTTTAGCCACCCCAGTACGATCTGCCGGACCTACAGGGCAGGCAGTAATACTGGTAGTATTTCGAGGATTAAAATTTGAGTCTGACGCAGATATTGGCGGAAAAGACAGTTTTCGTTCAGGCACTAAATAGCAGACTTCTTTTTCATGACCAACATACTACACGATAATGGAGGCCGGCGGTCAGGAACTGACAGGCGGGAATTTTCTTACACTTCGCATATACCGGAGCGCAGATCCGGAAAGGAACGAAGAAGTGGGCTCGATAGAAGGTTACAACCAAGAATATCAAAATAAGGAGGATATTTAAAGAGGCAGAGCCCTTATAACTCTCCCCTTTTTGTTTGACAATGTAAAAGTAGCATCCATTGCCGAAACCAAACTTTCTTGGAGGTAAGGACGAAAGTATTATGATAAAAGAAAGGAGGCTTGTAAAAGCAACTAGGAGTTTTCCAATGAATGCTTATCCTTTTATTCAAAAAGATCTTAGAAACGGCAAAAAAAGACGAAAAAGCAGGATACCGGTGGGAATAACCTTTGAATTTATTGACCGCCGGAAGGGCGATAGCACCTCATATACAGGTCCTGAAAGGCGCAGCGGGCAGGATAGGAGAGGCTCAACCTGGGACAGAAGAAAACCTAAAGTTCCATGTTATTGTTAACCTAATAATATTCCCCCATTTCACTACGTTTACCCCCCCTTCTTTATCCGAAAAAACATAGGAAGCAACCCGGAATTAAGTTGATTCCCCAAACAAAAAAGGATTTAGCTAAAATTTGACTAAACCCTTGAAATCATTGGTGCCGAGGGACAGAATCGAACTGCCGACACGGGGATTTTCAGTCCCGCCTCGACCCACCTAAAAGCCTGATATCACACTAAATTTCTCATTATTTTAAATCGATTACGAAAATGCATTGATATCTGTTGGATATCTGTTTTATGCTGATTTATATCTGTCGAAGTTACAGAAAAGTTACAGTTTCGGGGAATAGGGAGTGCACTCCGAAGAGCCGATTTTCCTGGATCGGTCTTCCCTTGGATTCACCTACCAGGTCACAGCAGGAGGCGAATCATGAAGAAAGTCGATATAACTCCAGCACCGATTGTTATACCGTCAAAGAACATTCAGCTTCCAGAGAGGAAAGTCAATCCCACATGTTACGAATGGCGCTTCACAGACGAGGAGAAGGAGGCAATCTATGGAATTTTAAATAGATCAGGGGCACAGGAGAGTAGCCTCAACGATTTCATATTTCAGCTCGAAGGCCTCTGTGGCTTCAAGAAAGATCTACTCGACCAGGACAAGAAGATAGATATAAGGGAGAAACGCAAGGAGGTCCTGAAGAGATTCAAAGACATATTAAAAGATCTAAGAGCTATAGAACGCGGTGAGATGATTTTATGGCCTTACCGTACCGTGAATTTGTCAAATGACGAGGAGTTGGAACCCAAGGAATGGAACTCACCACTTAGTATATACAATATAATCCAGCCTATAGAGGAATACATTAAATATCTCGAGGAGCTCCCGGAAATACCGAAGAGACCAGGGCGGGAGCCAGCAGATAGTGATCGATTCATAAGGAGTATAGCCAGGTTCTATAGGGAATATATCGGGGAGCCAACAGCATACTCCGGCAGCAAATCCTCTGACGGGAATTTATTTTTCCAACTTGTACAGAAGCTCCTAGAGATCGTTGGATTACTTAGTAAGGATCCATCAAGGTTAATCCGAGCAGCACTCAAAACATATAAAACCGATCCTAACTTCTAGATGACGATTCCCTCCCAAATTTCTCACTAATCGTCTCTTTATTATACATAAAATATTTTGAGAGAATGACCCCATGCTCCAAAGGAGCTTGGGGTTTTTTATATTTATAATCTGATTAGGAGGTCGATATGTCACATAAAATAACCAATTTACAAATACACTTATGGTCGATCAGCATGTCGCAGGTCGCGCTCGCTGAAAAGGCAGATCTGCATGTATGCCAAGTAAATGCGGCTGCTAAACGAAATGTGGCATCACCTAAGATTAGAGCAAAGATAGCTGATGCGCTTGGCGTGCCGGAAGAAAAACTCTTCCCACACAGAACAAAGAGCTACTGATGCAGAAGATCAATACAGAGATAGAGAGACCTAACTATATCAAACCGATCCTAGACGGGATACCCGAGGAACTAAAGGCTATTCCTCGATGGGTAGTGTGGAAAAGTGAGAACAGAGAGGGGAGGTGGACGAAGCCTCCACTTAGGTCTGATGGCCACGGGTATGCTAGCGTCACGAACCCTGATACCTGGTCCACATTTGACGATGCATGGACTGCTTACAGGGATAAGCATCCAGATGGAGTGGGTTTCGTCCTAAACGGCGATGACATCGTTGGTCTCGACTTTGATAAATGCCGATGTCCTGCATTGGACAGTGTTGACGACAGAATTGCCAAGAGTTTGGACATGGTCCTCCCGGAGATTGCTAAACATCTAAGGAATTTGAACGCCTACACAGAGGTGAGCCCCTCGGGACGTGGCATCAGAGCCTTTGCAAAAGGACCTCTCCCTGGCAAAAAGAATAGAAAAGGGCCAATCGAAATCTACAAGAACCGTCGATACGTTACATTGACAGGTCAGACCCTCGACGGTTTTCCAAAAACGGTCCCAGACCGAACTGCTGAGCTTACAACCTTTTACAAGGAAGTTTTCAGGGAAAACGGCGATGGCAAGACTGTGGGGCTGAAGCAAAAGAAGTTGCAGGGTAAGTGGCTGGAGCGTCTCGATCGTGCATTTGCTAGCAAGAACGGAGAGGCAATCAGACGAGTTTTTGATGGCGATTGTAGCGGTTACACTTCACCGAGTGAAGCGGACCTGGCTTTGTGCAGCCACCTTGCCTTCTGGTTTGACGGAGATACGACTGCTATGGACAAGGCCTTTCGGACTTCTGGGCTTATGCGGAAAAAATGGGATGAACTGCGTGGTGAGGAGACATATGGGCAGATGACCATTGAGAAGGCTGTGACAGGGTGCAGCTCTTTCTATGGAGATCGGAAAATTTCGAATAAGGATATCCTACGGGCTCTTGACAGAAACGAGGATGGCGACGCTGAGCTTTTCATCAGTTTGCATAAGGAAAAGCTCGTTTTCGACCATTCTGCGGGGTTGTGGTACCGATGGGGAGGTAATTATTGGGAGCTTGATTCCAAGGAAGGATCATTGGCTGGTGTCTCTGAGGTTTGCGGTCTATATGCCGAGGAGATGAAGCGTCAAGCGATGATCCGGATCGATTCTGTAAAGTCCAGCGAAGAAGAGAAGACTTGTAATGCGAAAAAGCTTGAGAACGCCCTCTCAAAGCGCATCCGAAATTTACAGACACTACGACGTAAGAAGGCGGTGGTACACCTTGCGAAGGTAGGCGACGGATCGTTAGGTATAACTGGTGAAGAATGGGATAGGGACCCCTGGGCGTTGCCGGTTAGTAATGGGGTTATAGACCTTAAAAACGGCGACTTCCGGCCAGGAGTCCCAGCGGACTTCTTTAAGACCTTCGCACCAACAAAGTGGGTGGGATTAAATGAACCATGCCCTCTCTGGGAGAAGTCCCTGCAGGAAATCTTTGATGAAGATACTAAGCTCATCTCCTTCATGCACCGATTGCTTGGCTATTCAGTGACCGGGTTGACGATTGAGCATATTCTCTTAATGCTTTATGGAATCGGGCGGAATGGCAAGAGTACCCTCATTGAGATCATCGGGCACGTCCTCGGGAAAATCTCAGGACAGGGAGACCCCGAGCTGATACTCAAAGGTCGTTTTAACCGTATCAGTGGAGCACCTTCGTCTGATATTATGGCGCTGCGGGGGCGGCGTTTAGTGTGGATTTCTGAGACGAGTGAAGGCAAACGCCTTAGCCCCGGGCGGGTAAAATGGCTAACGGGCGGTGATACGTTGACCGGAAGAGGGATACGGGAAAGACACCAAACTTCTTTCACTCCAACGCACACATTATTTTTACTAACCAACGCAAAACCTAGAGCTAATGCACATGACTTTGCTTTGTGGGAGAGAGTCCTCCTAATCCCCTTCAATCTCTCCTTCGTAAACGAACCAGACCCGTCAAAACCGAACGAGAGGAAGGCAGACCTGCACCTCCTCGAAAAGTTGAAGGAAGAGGCTCCTGGCATATTGGCTTGGCTAATCCGTGGCTGTTTGGCCTGGCAGCAAGAGGGACTTAATCCACCTCCACAAGTGAAGGTGGCTACAGCTCAATATCGAGAAGACGAGGACATCTTCAAGAGGTTTATCGAAGAAAGATGCATCATTGGAGAAACTTATTCCGTGAGAGCGGAGGAATTTTATCAGGCCTACGCCCAGCATGCCAAGGTAAACGGCGAATCAGCCATTAGTATGACACTATTCGGCAAATATATGACTGAAAAGTTCAAATCTAATAGGAACAATAAGGGGAAATTATACCATGGGATTAAATTACTGCGACATCAGAGTGACGGGCATGACGCCTGACCCGTCACTCATAATTTTATATTGGTGTCAAATAGTTATGAGATCGAGTGACGGGTGTGATGGCAAATCTTGTTTCTATGGACCTCTGGGATAAGATCTATCTCCTAAGAGTGGAATATATGCAAAGTGCCGTCACTGCCGTCACCTTTAACAGAATGTCTAATGATTCCAATATGAAAGGGTGTTACGGGATAACCGTTAGGTGTCGTCACCTGCCGTCACGTTTTTACCCCCTGTGGTATGTGAGGGGTTGAAGGTAATAGAGGGTCCAGGTGGGCGAGTTTAGTAAATGATCGGGATCATAATTTAGTCGAAGTAGAGAAGCGGAAATAGTTACAATCGAGTTACATAGGCATGAAACATACTGAAAATAATGATAAAATATCGGACATTAGGATTCAGAGTCCAACCCGCCTACTCACCATCAGAGAGAGTGCCAGGTATCTGGGCAGGAGTGAAGTCAGCATGCGAACGTTGGTCTATAAAGGGGTCTTTCCTGTAATCCAGGAAGGCGAACGCTCTAAGATCTGGTTGGATGTGAATGATCTCGATGAGTGGATAGATAATAAAAAGAGGTACCTATGATGGCAAAAAATAGAAAGCAAGGTGATGCGGAGATGGCGGGTCTCAGCGTTAGCTCTCTAGAATTTTTAATTAGGTTAAATTGTTTTTGTCTAATTTATTTTAAAGGAGATTTTATGCTTGGAGTAGAACGGAAAACTACAAAATTGTAACTTCGGGAGGGAGAATCCTTGCTTGGGTAAGGGGTGAGAGAACCAATTAAACTGCGGTTAATTGAAATAAATTTTATTAGAGATATCTATTTCCCGAAGGACAGTGTGGGAAACAGGTTTAGACCATATCTTTCTCTTGATACGGTATACGATTCCTTTTTTGTCAAATTTTTACGGAGAATACCTTATGACAAAAATGATTGCTTTAATACTGCTGAGGGGGTAATCCGTATATAATCAAATAACTTGATTACTTACAATCTTGAGATTAATTTGTGATTTTGCTCAGGATATATGGCGTTATGTCAGACATATCACAGGGTTTTAATACGGCTGATATTTTCATCTTTTGGATGGCTATCGGCAACATAGGGTGTCAGCGCATGCCTTTCGCACTCTGGTTCACCCGCCTGTTAAACAAAAATAGGGAAAAAGCAATATTCTTATAAATTCTTACAATCTTGGATTGCATGAACATAAAATGCCCAGTCTTTCCGAACTTTTGAAATTCCACCATAAGATGGGTGAGGCATCGGAAGCCATAAAACCGAATGCTTTTTTATAGTTGTATGAAAAGCAGACGGTAGCTCAGTTTTTAAAAATGGGCGATCAATCAATAAAACACCCATAATCTCATTAGTTGGGTTCCCTTGTGTGAGCAAAATATCAGGATTAAGAACTTCAAGTTCTTCCAGCAAATAGGAACTACTGCATCTTTCATGAACTTTTCTATTCGCTTTTTTCTTATCTGGTTTATTCATAGAACACTTGGCAATATTGACATGTGCAAAGTAAGGTTCAACATTTTCAATCGGACGTCCAGCATAGCTTTCTTTAACAACTGCTGAGCCATTTTGAGATTCGTAACCGAATAAACATAATATGTCTTTAATGATAATAAGTGTCATCGCCCAATGTGGAGTTGTGCGGTTTTTTGTATAATCGTTATCTTCGTGTTCTGCCATATACTCCGTAGTTCTTTGATGGGGCTTAATAAAAATACCGGTATTACCTAAAGGTGGATCAAGAGATATCACACATAGCTTCGGATAACTGGCACCATATTGGCTACCAACCATACTCATTTTTGTTTCAGTCATATTATTTTTATAAGCATAATTTTTGCAAAAGTTCTTGTGCTGACAATTAAATTTTTCGGGATGAATACCTTTGCTCATATAGTATGCTGTCAGCTGGGTATGGATATTTTGGGCAGTCAATATATACCTCCTATCGGGTTGCGCTCGAAATAAAAGTATGATGGTTTGGTTCCAATCTTGAAAGATGGAAGAGACTCGGCTACGAACAAGGTCTTGATCTTGTTTGGACGGTACTTTTATGCAGCATCAATGTAGTCTTTTTCAGGCATAATTGTTGATTGGATTTTAATTCATGGTCTTATCCATAGGATCGACAGCACAAAATTATAAGTTCTTGATCCTATCGAGTGCTCAACAATCTCATCAAGACCTCTGGGATCAATCCATGCATCGGCATCAACTTCTTCAGGCTCATCCGGTATGGATTTTCCTTTGAAAAAATCGTAGGCTATTGTCCTCTTATCAAGCTCTACATCTTTGGGTATGTAGGGCCACCAATCAGAACTTTTATAAAACCAGAGGATTTTACCGTTTACGGAATATACAACCGCGCATTTTTCAGGGCAAAGCCTTACAAACTTGATTGCAGTTGCCGTTAATGATGCTCTGAAATCTTTGGATAGGTCTCTGATTGGCTCGAAATTTACACTTGGAACATCACACCTTTTGTGAACAAGCTTTGTGGGGAGTATCATTTCGCTTGCAAAAAAATTGGCTTCAGTCTCCTGACTGGATTTATGCCAGATTCTCATGTCCTCCTGGGTGCAAACCCGTTGAACTGTTTGAATGTGCCCCATTTTCAGGTGGCCCACCTCATGAGCTATACTGAATCTTTTGCGCTCTGGAGTATCGGTTGGCGGAACCCTGATTGTTGCATATTCACCTGTTCTTACAATACTGGCTGCGGCCCTGCCAATTTTCTCTTCGACAACAGTTGCCTTTTCCTCGAAAGCTATGTCTCTTACCCTTAAATGCTCAGGGGAGTTGATCCCATACTTCTCGATGATTTCTGAAGCTAACTTTTCCGCACGCATGAGCTTGAAGTTCAGATCATTCGTCATCTCTGTCTTTTTCCAATTTCTGGCGGTAATAGGCCAATTCGAGGTCCTCAAGGATTGATCTAATGTCTTCGGTTTCTTTTGATTCGAGATCCCTATGTGCCATTCCAACGTCGAAGTCGGATAATTGAATCAGCTCATTGAATCTTTCTAAGAGTTGTTCTCTTGTCCAGCCAATGAACTTGTCAAGTATATCCGGGCGTTTCTTCTCAAATTCGAGCCTTTTCTCCATGGCGAAATCGAGAGCGCTCCTTTTCGCTTCCATGGAAATGCTCTGCTGAATTTTTTTTAGTCGGTTCAGTGCAGAGTCAACATCAACCCCTTCCTCCCGAAGCTCATCTTTTATTTCTTCAACGCTTTGATCTTCGCTTCGTCCCAAAGCATCCGTCAACGCATCCAGAATCAACATATATTTTTCTTTTTCATTTGTGCCCATAATTCCTACCTTTCCATGGTAAACAGACTTTTTGATTTAGGTTTGAAATCTTTCAGCCGATTTCGTAACTTCCTTAAAAGGTTGCTCACTTTTTTTGGGTCAAAACCGGTCTCCTCAGCAATATGCCTTGGCCTGCCGATTCCATCCTGAATACACAATATAACCATTCCTAGATCATCATCTTCCTGCGCAATTGAATCAAGTTCATTTAAAAGCGGTTTCACATTTTCATGTTCCAGAACCAGTTCTTCAGAAGATTGTGGTATTGAAATTTTATCAGATGTTTCTGCTGATTTGATTATTTTTCTGTCTTTAGGGGTTCCATTCTCATTGAAAAGCGATTCCTCGGGGAAATCTGATACATGACCAGCCTCGTGACTGGTAATGCTTCTTATTATACCAATTAAAAAGTTGCTAAGTTTCGGGCACTTATCTTTATTCCAATTGCGATAAGCGCTCCTCGTTCCGACTCCATATGCACGTGCAATAGCTTCATGAATCAATTCTTCGGGCTCTACTCTATATCCTAAATACTCAAACTTTTTTGCTCTCGAACGTGCATACTTGAGAACAGCCGGGAAAACAGAATCCCAATCCGCTTTATCAAGCTCATCTCTAATAGAAGGATCATATCTCGGTGAATGTTCGGCCATGGCACAGACTCCTATATATTGAAAGGTGTTCTGTTAGTACATGCCGATCAATATCGCCTTTTCGCCAATTTTTTTAACTTCCCAAAAAATTTTACATTTTTATGCAAAAAATTGAAAGTCATCGGCAATACAGTTTGAGAGACAGAAAGGGGCAACGAGATCGAGTTTTTAAATAACTTATAAAGGAGGTGATAAAATGTCAACACCATCAGCACCATACTACCATAAAGAGGGGTCTGATACCTATCACTGGGAAACCTTGTGTTCAAAGAACCATTACCCCGGACCGGGTTGGAAAAAAACAAATACCCGGCCTTCAAAAGAACAGTGCAATGAGTGCAAGAGCAAATAATTCTCGTATGCACTGAGTTTAATAATTTTTTTGTTGCCCCTTCTCTTAAAAGCGAGAAAAAATAGGAGATTAAAAAATGGCAAAATCGAAAGTTACGAGACCGAAAGCTGCAAGCAAAGCGTCAAAGACGCTTCGGAGCAAATCAACTGGCCGCAAATCCAAAACAGCAGCAGGGAGCGCCTTGTCCCAAACTAAGGCCCCTAAAAGGGTTACTTCAAAAAGGGCTGCAAGCTCAGCATCAAAAGTTTTACGGGACGGAAGGACCAGCAAGGCATCAAAATCCGCAGCCGGAAGCGCTCTCGCTCAAAGGCCTTCATCTAAGAAAAGGAAATAACTTATAAACCGAAAGGCATGCCGGATTCAATGCGGTATACCGTGTTCGGATAAACTCCTACCTTCTTGCAAGCTCAGCCTTGCTCATGAGGAGTGATTCTCGGTGTTGTTTGAGGGGGTTGGGCTCGCAATTTAATAAAAAAGAGCTAAAGTCAGACTTATCGCAGGATTTCCGGTCGGCTGATATCCTGCGGGTCTGGAGAAATATCTGGAACTATCAGTTTTTAGCTGAGCTATATTTACAATCATGAATTTTAGAAAATTGAGGACATCCCACTCTATATACTTAGTATCTATTTTTTTCTTACAGAACATTACCGTCAGAACTTATTGACTTTTCTATATAAAGTGGTATGTATTATTTTTTGTGAAAAACACTATAATTGGGTTTGATTTATAACCACCAGAAATGAGTCTGGCTTTATAAAAGGGATCGAGCATGGAAATCCATTGGCAGATCTCAGAAGCAGATGTTGGGAAGGTTAGGGTTTTTCTTGATCGCCATAAGGATAGCCCTTTCGTTAAGAATCGAATTAGCAGGAATATTGAGAAATCAGCTCCTAAAGTGACAAAAGACCTCTTCTGGGAGGCGATGATTTCTTGTCTCCTAACCACGCAGCAACGATCAGGTCCAGACAGCGCAGTAACAAGATTCATCTGTACAAATCCTTTCCCGTTAAATTATCCCGCGTGTTCCTCTCAAACAAACCTTAGCCATTTTGTCTCGAAAACAATATCCGATTTTGGCGGTCTCAGAATGGCGAATAAAATAGCGGAGGCGGTCTTAAATAATCTTGGATGGCTTGAGAGTGGGGGATGGCAGAGGATATTTAGGATAGTGGATTCTTTGGAAGACAATGAGAAGATAGAGATAGAAAGGGAGTCGGCAGAGTTTATTGATGATCACCTTAAAGGATTCGGTCCTAAACAGGCGAGGAATCTTCTACAGTCTTTAGGGCTGACCAAGTACGAGATACCGGTAGACAGCAGAATCATCAAATGGCTCAATGAGTTTGGCTTTCCCATCAAATTATCCTCAGCTGGATTGAACGATAAGAATTATTACAATTTTATCCTGGATGGCCTTCAGCAATTATGTCAGAGAAGCGGAGTTTACCCATGCGTCCTTGATGCGGCCATCTTTTCAAGCTTCGATACAGATTGGTCGGAAGATCGATTGATATGGTGAGCAAGAATAATGAAGCAGTCAGATAACACGTACAAAAAGGAAATTTTGGAAACTTAGGGGCATCTCGCTTTGCAGTCCGCTTTGTCCGCACGGAAAGAGTGAAACCAGGAATGTTTGTATGAAATTGTATAGCTATATTGTGAAGACTGACAAAGGTTTGGCTCCTAATCCTTTCTGGGGCTGGTGCACTCTTGCTCTTTGTACACCAAATCATATGGGGATCAAGGCCAATCAGAGTGATTGGATAGTTGGATTTACAAATGCGGCAAGGGGCAACAAGTTGGTTTTTGGCATGGAAGTTCTTCAACGAATCCATTTCAACGATTATATCAAAGACCCCAGATTCCAGCGAAAGAAACCGGTGATAGCTGGCACATGGCGGCAAAGATGCGGTGACAATATTTATTGGCAGGATGAAGAAAAATGGTGTCAGCTTGATTCGCCCTATCATTTTAGCAAAAAAGATTTGCGCAAAGATACGAAACACCCCTATGCGTTTGTATCTAAACACTTTTTTTATTTTGGGAAAAATGCGATTCTGGTTCCACGGGAATTTGATACCATAATTTGGAAAAAGCAGGGATGCAAACATAATCATGACCCTGTGGATGTTAGAAATTTTCTGGAGTGGCTACAACAAAATTTTTCTGCTGGAAGACACGGGGAATCAATGGACGGAGAGATGGACTCCAAGGGATGTACCAATTAGTCTGATAATATTTCGGAGGATAGAATGTCTATTTACGAAAAGAGCACAAATCAATTGCTTACAGAATTTATAAACGAAAATTGCAAACCAGGAGAGACCATCAACAAGGAAGAGATTGTCGACTGGTTTTCACGGAATTACCCGAAGATCAAATCTAACACAGTCGGATGTCATATCATTAAATTTACAACCAACCATCGGACGAGGGTTCATTACGGCGCAACTTCCAAATGTGATATGCTGTTTCAACTCCCGGACAAAAGGTTGCGATTATATAATCCGGAAAGTGATCCAAAACCGATCTATAAGAAGGACGAAATAATTGAGGAAGATTCTGATGAAAAACCAGAAGTTGGTGACAGCTCTCAATTTGCATACGAAAGCCACCTTCAAGATTACCTGGTCAACAATTTACACCAGATAGAACAAGGCCTTCAGCTTTTTCGGGATGAAGAGGATAATACGATTACTGGAGTTGAATTCGATGCCGGCGGCAAACGAATCGACCTCCTTGCCGTTGATAAGGACGGAAGCCTCGTTGTGGTCGAGTTAAAAGTTTCAAGAGGATATGAGCGTACTGTGGGGCAGTTGCTTCGATATAAGGCGTGGGTAAGGGAAAATCTGGCAGATGGCAGGAAAGTTAGAGGAGTGATCATTGCCAAATCCATAAGCCCCGATTTGAAGCTTGCGGCAAGCGAGATTCAGGATATCGATATTTTTGAATACGATTTGAAAATCGATCTTAAAAAAATTTAGCAGCATGTTAGGCTTAAAGATTATGCCGGAGAGGTGATCTGACTTTGGTTTACTCGACTATATGGTTGACCGAACCCATTCATTGAAAAATTGCAGAATACTGATTCCATTCCCCTCTTTTTGCTTTCAGATCTATTCACAAAATTTAAGGTTGTATAGGTGGTTCTGAGTCAGACATATCCCAGGTTTCTGAGACGAATGATATTCTGGGAGTCCTACAAGCTATCACAGGGAAATATCTCTTTCCCTTTTCTCTAAAATTTAGTTATTCAATCTTGTCAACAACATCCTCCCAGATAATTGATTAGAGATCATTTTAAAGGTCTAATTAATTTCCGAAAATTTGACCATATCTGTTTTTCAATCTCATCCTCTTTTCTATATCCTAAATCTGTCCACTTTCCTTTGAAACGCTACATTTGGACGGATAGCCTTGAGATAGCTTACAGGGACCTCAGGCTAGCAGCCTAATAGAAAAGTCTGACATCAATGACGCAACAAGATTTCGCAGCATGAAAATCGGTACAAAGTTGTGCCTGTCTCTGAAGGAATATTGTACTGTAAGATAACAAAATAGCTCTATATCAAGATAAGGCTATCAACAGCGACCGCAGAAGTTTCAAAAGAGCGGGTGAGGGATATCCGTCCGGCGGCAAAGAATTTTCTTTCTGGAATACCCGTATTGCGGTGTGCGTGCGGGGGCCAGCCAAACCGTCCTCTGAGCCAGCATCAAATCCAAGGCGGTTGAGGAGCTGCTGTATCTCCATGATCTCGTCGCGAGTAAGCGGTTCATGTTCTGCACCCCGGCTGTTCGCAATCTGCGGCAGGCCGATGATTCGATCTGAGAGATGGCCGACTGAGATTGCATAGTTGATTGAACGATTCCAACGCAAGATGGTCCGGAAATTGTTGTAGACCAGAAAGGCCGGACCTTTATAGCCTTGTGGCAGCACAATGGAACCTTCCATATCCTCCTGCGGCAAAGCCGTACCATTACTCCGCCGTACCCCAATCGACGCCCAGTCCTTAAGCGACTTTTTCCTGTCCATCGTGGCAAGGGTCAGGTCGAAGTTCTCAGGGAGACGCACCTCGCGGCCCCAGATTTCGCCCGTCCGCCAGCCTATGTTAGAGAGAAAATTGGCGGAGGAGGAGAAAGCATCTGGTAGGCTACCCCAGATGTCCTTGCGGCCGTCGCCGGTAAAATCCACGGCGTGTATGGTAAATGTGGAGGGGATGAACTGCATATGTCCCATTGCTCCGGCCCAGGAGCCCGTCATCGCGTCCGGCGTGATGTGACCCTCATCGATAATTTGCAGTGCGCTTAGAAGCTCAGCCCGGAAACAATCGGCGCGCCTCCGGTCGAAAGCCAGTGTCGCTAGGGCATCGATCACGCGGAAGTTACCTAGGTAATCGCCAAAATTCGTTTCCAGTCCCCAGAATGCGATGAGATAGCGCGGAGGTATGCCATATTCAGCACAGATCTTGTTCAGCAGGTCGCGATGTTTTGCCAGCAGCGCACGACCGCGTATTATCCGGTCGTCTATTACGCGCCGCCGGAGGTAAGTCAAGAAGGTCTGTGTGAACTCCGGCTGCCGTCGGTCAAGTTCGATCACATGCTTTACCGGCAGAATATCGCTCAGCGCCGCGTCCAACGTCGCATCGGAAATTCCTTTGCCGCGCGCCTCTGCACGCAGCGCCGCAAGCCACTCCTGGAAATCCTGGTCGGAAAGCGCCTCATTTGCCGTAGTTCTATCTGGCTCTTTGACAGCCTGTGCGCTATCCTGCCATGCGGCAATTAAGAAAACCAAACCAATTACCACTACCGATAAAAATCCCTTGCACCTCGTTGCGTTTCGCAAATTCATTCAAGCCTCTTATCCGCCACGTATTCGGTTGTTGCTATAATGCAAACGCTTGATCAGGTATTTAGTTTCTGCCTGTAAATGTATAATAGGGTGAATGAAAAATAAAGCTGAAAATGTCGCTTCAAGACGGGTTGATGCGGAATCGAGGGGACATTCTTTGTTGACTTCTAAGCTTTACACTCCGGCTGCGCATCTCAGATATCTTTTCAGAGTCTCAGAATATCAGCCTTCTGCTAACGTTCCGATAAGTCAGACATATCAAAGGTTTTGGAGGTGGATGATATTTTTGCCTTTTGGATGGCTATATGAATATTCATCAGGGTGAAAACAACGTTCGCTTCACCCTGACTTTTTACAGTTAGGCATACAGCTTATCAATCCATTTCATGGCTTCCACATCGCTGATTTTGCCCAAATAT
>JAUWLP010000122.1 GCA_030613575.1 Desulfobacteraceae bacterium | reverse complement strand
TATGCACGGGTAACGACAGTGATATGAGACCTTTGAAAAACGCCCCCTTTTGCCCAATCCCGGCGCCTGCCCCGTAGCTCCGGAAGATGGTACCGGGGTCAGGCTCAAATTTTAATCCTCAAAATACTCAATGTATTCCTGCCTGCCCCGCCTGCCCCGTAGCTCCGGAAGATGGTACTGGGGTAGGTCCGGCAGATCTACTGGGGTGGTTAAAATTTTTGCCTTTCCCTCCGGGGCGTAGGCCCCACGGGCCGGAGGCTTGGCCTTGAACCCTGGTTAAATATTAAATACGGATTTAACTGGGCAGGCAAAAATGAACATTTTTCAAAGGTCTCATCCCATGGACCCCTGTTAAATTCTTAGCAATACATCCCTTGAAAAAAGGACAAAGGGAAAATAGAGTCAAGAGTGGAAGAGGAGGAAGTTGTAGAAATTTCTCCCGGCGTAAATATTGAACTTGACGGTTCAGGTGAACTGATTGATGTAGAGTTGTTTCACGCTTCCGTTCTATTAAAGGATGTAATAAAGCCGCTGGAAAAGAGGATGCAGGCTGCCTGAACATTTTTCAAAAGTCTCAGGGGGGGAATAAGTTGTGGTTTAATTATTTCAGTGTGTTACGAGAACTTATGACTGACGAGATATTATGTATGCCAAGGGTTATTTCCAATGACATTTAGTCGAAACATAGTTTTCTTTATCGTTGCAACCATCCCCATTTTATTTGCAGCGGTGCAGCCCTGGGTCTGGTCCTTTTACACGGTATGTATTTTTGCCGCATTTTTAATTCTATTATGGCAAAATAGAATAAACAAGACATCTATGCCGGATAAGATTTGCATTTTTGCCCTGGGTTTATTCTATTTAGTATGTTTGGTGCAGTGCATGCCGCTTCCTTCCTCTATTCTATCCTTCTTAAGCCCCTTTAGACACGAAGTTCTGACGCAATCTATCGCAATAATCGATGGATCTGTTACGTGGCAATCTATAAGCTATTCTTCACTGAGGTCATTGGCCTGGTGGACATTCTTGCTGAGCCTTTTATTGTTTTTCCTTGTTTTCCGGGAATGCTGTTCATCTCACAGGCACATGAAACTTCTAATATATATCTTGTTAGGGTTGGCAGTAGTTGAAGCTTTATACGGTCTTATCCAGGCTCTTGTCCCGACCCTTGGCGTTCTCTGGATTGATTATATCCAGGCCTATTTGGGCGATGCCCGGGGCACATATATTAACCGGAATCATTTTGCCGGTTTTATGGAAATGATATTGCCCCTGGGACTTGGTTACACTCTGGCGTTAGGCAACTGGCAGGAGAAACTCAGTCTCAAAACTTTGATGTCCACCGACCGACCTAATTTCCAGTTTTTTCTTACAATCGGGTTAGCGGTCATGTTGCTTGCATTGTTATTTTCGAAGTCCAGGGCCGGAATTACCGGGTGGGCCGTGGGTTTCTTAGCATTTGTTTTATTGGTACATTCCGGAAACAAAGGCCTGCCATGGAGTTTCTGGGTTATTACTTCTGCAATTATCGGTATGGTCTCTTTTTATAGTCTTAAAATTGGTGTTGATCCGATTTTGGAGCGGTTTTTAAGGGTTGGTAAAGATGCCTCGCGACTCGATTATTGGCGCGACAGCCTTGTTATTGTAAAAGACCATCCCTTTGGAACCGGCCTTGCAACTTTTAAACAGGTGTTTCCTGTTTACAATGTCTCAACTATTTCTGAAACAACGCCATATTACGCTCACAACGATTACCTGCAATTGCTGGTAGAGGCCGGGTGGATCGGCTTTGTAGCCCTGGTCAGCGGGTTTTATATCTTTCTGATTTCAAGTTTTCGCAAGGTAAGGCATATGAGCCTGCAAGATGATCCTTTTCGATTTTTCCTTACCATCGGCGCTTTAAGCGGCCTTGTTTCCATAGCCTTTCACAGCTTCTTTGACTTTAACCTTCAGATGCCGGCCAACTGTGTCTACTTTGTTATGCTGATCGGGATTGTTGATGTTTGCCTTTGGCAAGGAGGGGAGGGAGAAGGGAAGAAGGAAAGAAGGTGGGAAGGGGAGAAGGTGGGAAGAACGGAAGGGAAGATGTTGAGAAGGGAAGATGGTGGGAAGGTGAGAGGATTAGAACCATAGAAAGATAGAAGGTAAGAATATAAGAAGGTGGGAAGGTGAGAAAGTGAAAATGGAGAGGAAAAAGAACTTAAGGCATTTTAGAGATCTTGAGGTGTATGGGCGTTCATTTGATGCTGCAATGTCTATATTTCAAATGACAAAAGCTTTTCCACAAGAAGAAAGATATTCGCTTGTTGACCAGATACGACGATCCTCAAGATCTGTTTGTTCTAATTTGGCCGAAAGTTGGCGGAAAAGACGTTATCTTGGTGTTTTTAAAAATAAGATAACAGATTCAATGATGGAAGCATCGGAAACACAATGCTGGCTGGAATTTTCTTGGGCATGCAATTATATTGAGAAATCTGTATTTAATGAGTTTGACAATGAATACGAGCAAATCATCGCAATGTTAAATTCCATGGAACTCAATGCTGAAAAGTTCTGCTTCTAATGATTTTACTAATCTTCTCATATTCTAATCTTCTCAAGTTCTTGCTTTACGCCATGTTGAATTCAATGGAAATGAACGCGGCGAAGTTTTGTTACTAACCTTCTAATCTTCTAACCTTCTTACCTTCTAATTATCATGGGATACAGATTCAAAAGTATAATCGTTAAAAGCCTGGTTACGCTGGTTTTGGTTGTGTTATCGGCGTGGCTTATGGTCCATAACTGGCAGCATCGGACAATATTTCATGAAGCTTACAGCTTTGGGGCAAAAGATGCGAAAAAATTCAAACACTTTCCCAGAGCACTTTATGATTTCGGCCTCAACGCCTGGTTCCAAAACGATTCTGATGTTGCCGCACGATTTTTCCGCCGCACAGTATCGCAGGACGTTTTCTACATGGATGCCTGGCTAAAGCTGGCCCAGGCTGAAACAGTTCTGGGGAATCCGGACAAGGCTCGAACAATATTACAGTTTTCAAACTGTTTGGCTAATAATGTTTATCGCTTGAAATGGGATCAGATCCTTTTGGCCCATGAGTTGGGGATGGAAGAAATAGTTATTAGTAATATCAATTTTCTGGTCGACCACCGCAAAAAGGTACAAGACGCGTTTCAACTGCTCGACACTCATCTGGCCGGCGACGTATCGGTTGAGGTCCGGGTGCTGAATCCTGAAAACCTGATCCCCTTTCTTAAATGGTTGATGCGCTGGGGCAGGATGAATGATGCACAAATTGCCTGGAACAAGATTGTTTCGGACGGAATTCAGGATGAAGATATTCTTTTGAAATATATACACTTTCTTGTCAGCAGGAAACGCATTCCCCTGGCAGCTGAAATCCGGAGATCGAATACCGGCATCACGGGCATAACCAACCCCGGGTTTGAGGACCAAATGACAGGACGCGGATTTGACTGGCGCTATACCGCAAATAATAAGGGCAAGTGGGCCATACGGCGCACCTTGTCCGAGGCTTTTTCCGGAACCCATAGCGTGAAGATTATGTTTGAAGGAAAGGAGAACATCTCATTTGGTCACCTGTACCAGATAGTGCCGGTCGATCCGCTGATTCCTTACAGGCTGACTTATAACTGGCGCAGCAAAAATATTACAACAGATCAGGGACCGTTTGTGAATATTTACGGGTACGATTGCAAAGGCTTTTATTTCAAGGGCTCCATGATGCTCGGTACTCACGACTGGCAGAAACAGGGCATCGAATTTAAGGTGCCTGAAGACTGCCATGCAGTGGTTATCCGCCTGAGCCGGCGGCGAAGCCATCGATTTGATAACAAGATTGCGGGCACTTTGTGGCTGGATGATTTTAAGCTGGAAAAGATGAAGAAAAGATGAACATCGAACGTCCAACATCGCCCCAGTGAAATAAAAAAAAGTTTCACGGGGTAAAAATGATGAATAAAAAAACCATAGACAAAGCCGTCTGATATTAGTAATTATAAATGAGGTAAATTATGTCTGATGAAATAATCGAATTAACCAAAGTTGCGGGAAGTAATAACGGCAGGGCAGGCAACGGGAATCTCCCCTCCACCGAATTCCGGCATGCTGTTCCTGAGTGGGATCCTGAAGAGGTCCACCTGCGCGATTACCTAGATGTTATTTTCCGTCGCAAATGGCTTGTTATTAGTTTCCTGGCGCTGACTTTTATCACCACCCTTATTTTAACCCTGGCTTCTCCCAAAATTTATAAGGCATCCACAACCATTGAAGTATCGCCACAGAACCAGAAGATTACCAAGTTCGAAGAGGTTGTTACCACAGAAGTACGTGCTCAGGAGTTTTATCAGACCCAGGTGGACCTGCTGCAAAACAATGCCCTTATCCGCCGGGTTATTGAAAAGCTGGAACTGCTCAGCCATCCGGTTATTATTGATACCTTGTATGATACTGGAGAACCGGGTGTTATTTCAAAGATAAAGGAATCTGTTAAAAAGATTTTAAGCGCTTTAATATCGAGCAGCGATGACAAGGAGAAAAATCCGTCTTTGATTTCGGAAGAAGCGTTGAAACAGCAAGCACTGCTCGAATTTATGGAAGACAATCTTGAGGTTTCCCCCAAAAGAAACTCCATGCTGATCGGCGTTTCTTTCACGTCCCAGGACCGACAATTATCCCAAAGCGTGGCAAATGCTTTTGCGAAAGAATTTGTCCACTGGAACATGGAGAAAAAACTCGAAGCCTCTCAACTGGCCCGGGAGTTTCTTATGAAGCAGATCGACAGGGCCAAAATCAGTCTGGAAAAAGCGGAAGAGGATTTAAACCGGTTTGCCAAACAGGCTGGTATTGTTTCCCTGGATACCAAGCTAAACAGCGTATATCGACAGCTCGAGGAACTGAATTCAGCTCTGGCTATGGCTGAAACCGACTTAATCGGCAAGGAATCTGTTTACAAACAGGCCACGTTGGACGGACCCTCCAGTTTACCGCAGGTGATGGAAAACCAGGCAATTTCAGGCTTAAAAGCCGAATATGCCCGGCTGCGATCAGAATACGAGGACCTGACCGTTACCTTCCATGATGATTACCCGAAGGTCAAGGCTCTAAAGATGAAGATGAACAGTATTGACGACCGAATCCGTATCGAGGAACAAAAAGTATTTCTGGCAATTGAAAATCAATACAAGGCCGGTCTGCGAAAGATGAAAACCATGGGAGCCCGTGTAGAGCATCAGAAAAAAATGGCCATTGACCTGAATGAACGGGCAACCCAGTACAAAATTATGGCCCGGGAGGTTGAGACCAATAAAGGGATCTACCAGAGTCTGCTGGAGCGAACCAAAGAGATTGAGTCGATGGTAGGTGTGTCATCCAGCAATATTAATATTATAGACAAGGCCATACTGCCGATTATGCCTTTTAAACCCAAAGTTAAGTTGAACCTGCTCCTGGCCATTGTGGTCGGTGTGATGGGTGGTTTAGGGTTAGCCTTTTTCCTGGAGTATTTTACCGATACCATAACCAATCCTGACGAGATTTCCGACCGGTTTCATGTTCCTATTCTTGGGGTGGCGCCCCTGTCCAGGGCTAACGAGTTTCCGGTTGAGCAAACCTTTGCCAGCGATCCCCGGGCGCCCCTGTCCGAAGCCATGCGGAGCACCAGGATGTCGATCCAGCTATCCGGGACCGCTTCCCAGGCCGGAAGCTTTGTTTTGACAAGCACAAAGCCGTCGGAAGGCAAGACTACTATGGCGGCCAATCTTGCCCTGGCTTTTGCCGGCTCAGGGGAAAGGGTAATGCTGGTGGATGCGGACATGCGTAAACCAAAACTTCACAAGTTTTTCCAGGACCAGGATGATACCTCCAGTCCCGGCCTGTCAAGATTCCTGGCAGGGGTCAGCAGCAAAGGTCTAATATGCCGGAACGGCATGTCCAGCGTGTGTTTTATACCGGCAGGACCGGTTCCGCCAAACCCGGTGGAATTGCTGGCCTCGGACCGTTTTGCAATACTGGTGCAAAGCCTGACCCGGCGTTTTGACCGTGTGATTTTAGACGGGCCGCCATGTCTGGGTTTTGCCGATTCTCTGGTGATTTCGAGGCATGTGGGCGGTGTGGTACTGGTAAGCAGCATGGGTGAGACTACCCGTGATGCCTTACTTCATTTTAAAAAGAGCGTGCTCAACTCCCAGGGAAAGATTTTAGGATGTATCATCAACAAGGTTAATCTAAGCAAGCGCTTTGGATATCAGTCATACTACAAATACTATAGCTATTACAGCTATGGCAGTAACAAGGTTAACAAAAAGAAAAGAAAGGAACTGCCGGAATAACCGAAAAATTAAAGGAAACCCATGTATCTCTCTCATTATAAATTGGAGGCCA
Organism: Desulfobacteraceae bacterium; assembly: GCA_030613575.1. GTDB lineage: Bacteria > Desulfobacterota > Desulfobacteria > Desulfobacterales > UBA11574 > S5133MH16. The sequence continues at coordinate 1,802 of JAUWLP010000122.1, read as the reverse complement.
AGCCTTTTCAGATGAGTACCGATCCAGATTTTCTCTGGCTTGGCGAAAAGCACAAAGAAGCCCTTGCGACTTTGAAATATGCCGTTGTTGAGAACAAGGGAATTCTTGCACTCACCGGTGATGTGGGAACGGGCAAGACCACGCTCATTAACGCCCTTATCAAAAGCCTCGGGGATGATACACTGGCCGCTACTATTTACGATCCGAGTTTGGGAGTATTAGAATTTTTTAATATTATTTCCATTGCATTTAACATGGGGAGAACCTTTGACGGCAAAGGTGAGTTTCTCATTTACTTCAAACGATTTCTAAAAGAGGTCCGTGCACAAAATAAAAAAGTATTGCTGATTATTGACGAAGCCCAGCGGATTAACAATGAATTGCTTGAGGAGATCCGGCTTTTATCGAACCTTGAAGATGAGCATGTTAGACTTCTGAATATTTTTTTTGTAGGGCAGAATGAATTCATCGATATTTTGAAGGAATATAAAAACAGGGCGTTAAGACAGCGGATTACAATTAGATACCATATTGAGCCTTTGACGCTAAGTGAAACAGAAGCTTATACCAGGCATCGCCTTAAAATTGGCGGCGCCAGAGCACGTATTTTCAGCTCAGGCGCGATTCAAGAAATTTTTTCTTTTTCCAACGGCTATCCCCGCCTGATAAATATTATCTGCGATCATGCCCTGTTAAGTGGCTATGTCAGGGAGATTATAATCATAAACGCAGATATTATCAGAGAGTGCAAGGAAGAACTGCAGATATCGAACTTGAATATGGGTCAGGATACCGACAGTTCTGATGATGAGAGTGAGTCAAAACATAAAATTCCCGTTATACAGAGGGTAGAAAAACCCAGGCATAGGGAAATTCGTATAAGGTCCATGGCAATAGGTATTGGCTTTCTTGCAGTGATCGGGAGTGTTGCCGGATATGTTTTTTATAACAATGCAAAGACAAAAACAGAGCTCCATGCAAATCTGGCCTCAAGGCAAGGCAAGACGTCTTATCCCGGACAAGCGGAGCAGAAAAATAACTTACAAACAACAGTTCCACCGGCGCCGGAGAAGAAAACGTACGATGTTCCTGCCAGGGTGGAAATCGGGAAAGAAGAGGGAGATCCCAGTTTTTATATAATAAGGTCCCCTGAACCCAAACTGTTTAAGAAAACTAACACAAAGAAAGAAGAGATTCCTGAAACCACACAGCCAAAAGCAGAACCTGTTAAGGTGCAGAAAAAGAGACTTGACAAAGACCGGGCTAAACCTGATTTCTTAAAGAAAAAAGATCTTTCCCCGCAAAAAGACCGCGTAATTGATAAAAAAGTAATCAAGTTTAAGTCTGCTCCTTCTGAGAAACAGGTAATCACGGTAATGGCTAAATCTTCTGACAGCGTTCAAAAGCCAGCGGTAGCAGCTGCTACAGAAAAGGATAAACCGTCTGTTAAGACTCCGGTAATCAGCGAGAGTATACCTGCCGGAGTGGCGGTACCGGCAAAAAAGCCTGAGGAAAAGAAGGTGATGGTACCGGCAAAAAAGCCTGAGGAAAAGAAGGTGGCGGTACCGGCAAAGAAGCCTGAAGAAAAGAAGGTGGCGGTACCGGCAAAAGAACCTGAAGAAAACAAGGTGGTTGTCAATGTTGAACAGAAAGCCGTTCCGGCATTTCGGAAAGGGATAAAATCTGAAAGAGGCACAGGAGATAGTTTTGCCCATGAAGATTTACAGTCCCATCTTAACGCCTTTTTAACCGAGTATTGCCGAACATATGAGAAAGAACAGCTTGATAAGTTTGCCACCTTT
>JAUWLP010000086.1 GCA_030613575.1 Desulfobacteraceae bacterium | reverse complement strand
TGAACATAATCGGGTTATTGAGATCGTTGCGGAAAAATCAAAAGATAAATGTATCTGCATTGCAGGTGCAGGGAGTAATAACACAAAAGAGTCGCTGGAAGGAACAAAGCATGCGGTTGCGGTAGGTGCTGATGCGGTTTTGCTGGTAGATCCTTACTATAACGGACCCAGTTCCCTTGAAATCCGCCGGGAATACATCGCCCCTGTTGCCGAAGTGGCTCCTGATATCGAGATTATTCCTTATGTAATCCCCGGCAGAACCGGTGCACAGCTTTTACCCGAAGATCTTGCTATCCTTAACCAGACATATAAGAATGTTAATACGGTTAAAGAGGCCACGGCTAATCTTGAAAATATGCGCAGCACAAGAAAGTGCTGCGGGCCTGATTTTACCATTCTCTCCGGCGATGATGGGATGACCTTTAACATGATGCTGGATCCTGAGATCAAGGCATCCGGCGTTATTTCGGTTGCGTCAAATGTTGCTCCCGGTCCCATCACTGAAATGGTTCGACTGCTCGAACGGGGTGAAGCGCAAGACGCCCAAAAGCTTTTGACGGCGCTCGAACCTCTTTTTGGTCTGGTTACGGTTAAGACCATGGAAAAGACGCCCTATGGAGAGGTCGGATGCCGGGCCAGAAACCCACTGGGTTTCAAGACACTAATGTCGATTTTGGGCATGCCCTCCGGCGGGTGCAGACAACCTCTTGGAAAAATGACACGAAACGGACTTGAAACGGTTCTTTCGGCCGCGCGCAAAGTACAGGATGACAATCCCGAAATATTAAAACCGGTAGCCGAATTTTTCAATGTCGATATTGAACAGCGTTTGAACAATCCTACCAGTTGGGACGGCCTTTTTTACGAGGAATATTGATGTAGCGTGATTTGATGCCGGATACCGGCTGTTTGACGTGCCGGTATCCGGGACCATAGTTTTTTTCTTCAATCAGTTGCACTTTCCTTGAGCTTAAAACTTCCTTCTTTATAAAGAATGTCTTTTAACCATTTAAGACCAAATTCCAGCAGAGCTACCTCATCTTCCCTAATCTTTTCAACGGTTGCAGGGTCGATATTATACCGGTTCAAAAATGAGCTTTCGAAGACAAACTGTTTATACTTATCGATATTGTAACTGACTAAAAAAAACATTTTTTTACTCTCTTCAATAAGCTTGAGATTCGGAGGAAAAGATCTTTTTCTCACAACAAGATCGGTCCAGCCGGCATTAATTTCATCGTGGATATCAACACCCTGATCTTTCCGCCATTCACGGACAGTCCATTCCTTTTTTTCTTCAAAGCCCAGGCAGTGCGGTTCATGTACAAAAAAATAGAATCCCTCATCATCAACACCTTTCCTATGACTCAGCGACGCAACGCCAAGGGGATAATAGCGGCAAGTTGTGGGTCTGTCTTCATAGATTATACACCCGTTATCGGTTACAAATGTGCATGATTTTAAATCATCGTCCATCATTCTCAGAGTAACCATGGGAAGGTCTGTCTTTTCCAAAAGACGAGGAACCGTGTACATTGCCAGAAATTCATCTGAAGAAAGCTGCAAACGGTTTTTAAGCCTGATGATGTCATAAGGAGTCAGTGCGATATTAATATCTCTGCAGCACTTGGTAAAACATTTTACCCCTTTATGACATTTAAACTTGAATCTACTATCTAAGCTAAGCCTTACCGGTTTGATATCGGCCATTCTATCTGATATGGTCATATTGATTTTCCTTTCCATTAGTACCTTAGTTGTAAATTTTGTGCTTGTTATGGCAAAAAAATGCTTAACCAATTAAGTGTGAAATGCCTAAAGTGATCTAAAGTGCTTAAAGTTAAGGAATACTTCCAATTTGTATAAAAGCCGGAGAGTAGCGACTCCTTAACTTTAGCTCACTTGTAACTTTTCTGGTTTATCCAGGTTAGGTATTGATGAACTCAAATTTCAGATATTACTATCCAAAACACAAAACAATGTCAACCTGCGAAAAAAAACAGATTGTTAATCATCGAAACACTTTTGACAATAATTTTAATCTTGATTTCAATTGTAAAGATGCTATAGATTTTGAGACGAATTTTATTGTTAATATATTATTAATTTTGGAGGTTTCTTTATGGACAAACTGATCTGTTCCGAATTTAAACCCGGGCGTCGCTTTGTAGGACGTCTTCCTCATGGCAAAGATTTGATTACATCTATCGAAGATTTTTGTAAAGCGTCGTCAATTCAGATGGCTACATTTTCTGTTATCGGTGCAGTTTCTTCTGCGACCCTGGGCGCATATGATCAAAAACAACAGGTTTATGCAACATTCACACAAGAAGAACCTCTTGAAATAGTATTCTGCACCGGGAATGTCTCATTGCTGGATGAAAACCCGGTAGTCCATGCTCATATTGTTCTGGGAGATGTAGAGGGAAAAACCATGGGCGGACACCTTTTCCCAAAAACCATACTTTTTGCCGGAGAAATTGATCTTCAGGAATTGACCGGCAAACCCCTACAAAGGGCTTACGACGATACAACAGGACTTATGTTGTGGAAAATATCGGACTGAAATTTTAAAATCTTTGAGGAGGTAGAAATGCAACTGACTGTTAAAAAAGCTGATCAATTAAAAGCAAAACCTGACGATTCAACACTCGGTTTCGGCAGCATTTTTACGGATCACATGTTTAACATGGATTACAATCCGAAAGATGGGTGGCATAATCCACGTATAGAGCCCTACGCATCCATAGATATGGATCCCGCAACAATGATGCTTCATTATGGCCAAGGCGTTTTCGAAGGGCTCAAGGCTTTCAGGACGGAGTCAAGAGATATTCAGCTTTTCCGGCCCAATGATAATTTCAAACGGCTGAACAACTCCGCTCGTCTTCTCTGCATCCCGGAGATTGACCAGGCTTTTGCCCTGGATGCCCTTAAGCAGTTGCTGATCATCGAAAAAGACTGGGTGCCGTCTACGCCAGGGACCTCCCTTTATATACGCCCCACCATAATAGCCACCGATCCCTTTTTAGGTGTTCGTGCTTCCTATACCTACCGTTATTTTATTATTCTTTCTCCGGTGGGCGCTTATTATGCCGAAGGCTTTAATCCTGTTAAGATATGGGTAACCCGCAACCATGTCCGGGCGGTACGGGGCGGAGTGGGTGAAGCCAAAACACCGGGCAATTATGCAGCAAGCCTGTATGCCGGCGAACAGGCTCATCAACACGGTTATACTCAGGTATTGTGGCTTGACGGGATTGAGCAGAAATACATTGAAGAAGTTGGGGCCATGAATATATTTTTTGTTATAAACGGCGAACTGATCACGCCCATGTTAACCGGAAGTATCCTTCCCGGCATTACCAGAGACACGGTAATTGCCCTTGCAAAAAAATGGGATGTCAAAGTTACAGAACGCCAAATCAGCATCGATGAAGTGTTGGATGCCCATAAATCAGGAAAACTCAAAGAAATTTTCGGATCCGGAACAGCGGCGGTTATTTCTCCTGTTGGAGAAATCAAATACGGCGACGAAGTAATAACCGTAGGCAACGGCAAAGTCGGCCCCATGGCCAACAAGTTCTACAAAACGATTTCAGATATTCAATACGGCAATATTAAAGATTTATCAGGATGGATAGAAACGTTATAAACAAAATCGCATATGCCGGCAAATTCAGACAAAACAAAATATCTTCCATCCTTTATTTCAAAGATGGAAAGCGCGAAACTCCACCCTTTGGTCATTAATACGTTTACATATTACTATAAAAAGGTCGTTTCCGGAGCAACCGGCCTTATCTCTGATAGAGACATAAAGCCTGTTGCTCCGGATGAAATTGAAGATGCGAGCCGTATTAAAGAATATGACGAATCCGGGCGGAAAGCATTAAGCCGTGCCGTCATAATCAAACTTAACGGCGGCCTTGGTACCAGCATGGGCCTAACCAGGGCCAAGTCTTTTTTGAAGGTAAAAAACGAAAAAACATTTCTTGAAATAATATTAAAGCAGGCAGAAAGGTGCCGGGTAAAGCTGGCCCTTATGAACAGTTTCAGTACACATGAAGACACAATTGTCACCCTCTCAATGATCAAGCCGTCAGATTCCCCACTTTTATTTATCCAGAATAAGTTCCCCAAAATCCTGCAGGAAGATCTTGCCCCGGCGACCTGGCCCAAAAATCCGGACCTGGAATGGAATCCTCCGGGACACGGCGATATATACTCAGCAATTTATACATCAGGCGTGTTAAATAGCCTTCTGAAGAATGGTATAGAATATGCCTTTATTTCCAATTCAGACAACCTGGGCGCTACCATGGATGAATCGCTTCTGGGGTATTTTTCCGAAAACAGACTCCCTTTTATGATGGAAGTGGTTCCAAGAACACCGTCTGACGTAAAAGGCGGACATATCGCCAGACATATAAACGGCCGTCTGATTTTGCGCGAGTCGGCCCAGTGCCCGCAAGATGAAATGGATGCATTCAAAGATATAAAACTTTACCGGTTTTTCAATACAAATAATATATGGATAAATCTTAAAGCTCTTGAAAAACTTATTGAAAAACACAATATCATAAACCTTCCGATAATCAAAAACCAGAAAACGCTTGATCCGAGAGATGAAAACAGCCCAAAAGTATTTCAGGTCGAAACAGCCATGGGAGCCGCCATATCTCTCTTTGAAGGCGCAACTGCAATAAGGGTTCCTACATCCCGTTTTGTCCCTGTAAAAAAATGTAACGATCTTCTTGCCATAAGATCCGACCGTTTTGTCTTTTCAAAAGAAGACAATCTGATTTTAAATCCCAGGATAAGTTCGCAGACGATAGCCATAGATCTTGATCAGAAATATTACGGTAAGATAGATCTTTTTGATGAAAGATTTGCTGAAGGAATTCCATCCCTGATCGATTGTGAATCTCTTACCATTGACGGTGATGTACGTTTTGAAAAAAACGTAACCATAAAGGGGGAGGTTGTAATAAAAAACATCGGTAAATCACAGGCGGTTATCAAAGAAGGATCGGTAATAGATAAAGATGTGATCCTTAATTGACTGACTTTTTACGAGACCGTCTTAATTGAACGTCTACCCTTTTTTTAAAATAGAATAATATTTCATAACTTTTTCTACAAAATCTTCCGTCTCCTTGAAGGGAGGAATTCGTTTATAACGATCAACCACATTGGGGCCGGCATTATAAGCGGCCAGTGCCATCGGTAGTTTCCCGTCAAAACGTGTTATGAGCTGTTTTAAATAACGCGCACCTCCCATTATATTTTCCAACGGATCAAAGGGGTCTTTTATATTAAGGACCCTGATATTTTCAGGCATAATTTGCATTAGACCTATAGCACCAGCACTTGAAATCGCCCGGGGATTAAAATCCGACTCGATTTTAATCAGCGCTTTGAGCAATGAAAATGAAACCCCATGCTTTTTGGATGCCTCTGTTATCAAGTCATCATACCGGTCGGCGACGCCTGAATTCAAAGACATGGGCGGCTTTTCTCTGATATAGATTTTATAATTGGATGACGTGGGCACGTTTGTAAAATGAAGTACCCCCTGGCTATCGATAAAGACATAAATATCAGCATAAAGAGGGACGGCAGCTGTAACTACGACTAAAGCCGAGCAGAAGATTCCCACAAAAAAAAGTTTAATGATAACACGGGCCATAATTTGATAGTATAGGAATTTCTTCCAAAAAAACTTATACCCAAATTTTTTCGTTTGCAAAGACCGATATAGTCAGATATCTACCATGACGAAAATAATTAACATAACCTATCTTTGAACCATTTGCATTCTATTTTCGATGGCGAATAAAAGATGATGCAATACATACAGTTCCATACCTGGCGAATACTGCTTTTCTCACTGATTGTCACAATATTACCGTTTTCCGGGATAACATCATGCAGAGATGATACAAGCAAAAAGACCCATGTTATGGCTGCCGATTCTGTTATTGGCTCTATAGATGGCATGGAGCAGTTAAATAAAATCATTGGAAAATCAGGGGGGCATCTCCTGATCTTTGATTTTTACACCGATTGGTGTCCTCCCTGTAAAGAACTGGAACCTATCCTTGAGAAAATCGCTAAAGAAAAAAGTGAAATGGTTACGGTGTATAAAATTAACATTGATCGGAACAGAGCGCTTGCAAATTCGTTTCGTGTAGGCGGCATTCCCCATGTTGTTTTTTTAAAAAACAAAAAAACCGTCCTTGCCCTAACCGGATTGTATCCAAAAAATATGTATTTAAAAGCGGCCGAACGGTTTTCAGCTGCCACCGAACCTTAATTTTAAATTCACATCCGTTGCAAGATCTTTTTAACTGCATTGCCATCCGCCGTTGCTCCGAAATGCTTCATAATTAAGCCCATGGCCTGCATTTTGTTCTTAAATTCAGAAAAATCGATATTTTGCTCAATCCACTTGGTAATGTCCGCTTCGGTTGCCATTTTCGGTAAATAGTTTTCAATTATTTTAATAAATCTAGAATCGGTCTCATCACCTTTTTTTTCAAGTACTTCTTTTTCTGATTTCATTAATTTTTTCAGAATTTTTACAACCTCATCATCTGAAAGCTCCTTTTTGTCGAGTCTTCCAAACTCTCCCAGGATAACACGAAGCGTATCTTTTTTCTCTTCATCTTTTGCTTTCATGGCAGCAGTTAAATTACTTTTGATTTGTTTCTGAAGATTCATTTTTCACCTCTAATTTTATGTTTGATTAAAGAGTTGATTTGCTCACATACCAAAAGATCGGTTGGAAACGCCATTTCTTTAGGCAAATCATCCGCGGGGAAAAATTTCGCTTTACTGGCATCGGAACCGGCTTCAAGTTTGCCGCCCGTACATGTCCCCAAAAACCATATCCCCACAGTTTGATTTTCCAAGTCATGAAAATTAGAATGAACCGCAAAAACAGGGCCAACATCAACATCGAGCCCGGTTTCTTCTTTGAACTCACGCTTGGCCGCTACCCGAATGTCTTCATCGTATTCCACATGCCCGCAGGGGATGCACCACATCCCCTCATAAGATCCGTTTCTTTTTACCAGGAGCAATTCATCATTCTTTAATAAGACAACCGCTACCCCGACGGTTGGATTTCTATAATGAGTCCATCCACACGGATCACAATACAATCTTCTTTTGTTACCGTTCACCCTTGCCTGTAATTGACGCCCGCAAAATGGACAGAATTTGAAGTCCATATCTTTACCCTTACCTTTTGCTTACCCCGGTTTTTCCATACGGTGGAGACATCCCATCCACCCGGTTTTAATGATACCATGATTTCTTTGCAACTTTCTCCCTATATTTTTTTAACACATACCGCTTTGGAAAAGCTTTATTAGATAAATAACCGAGCACACTATCTATAAAAAAATCATATACTTCTTCAAATACGGCTTGTTTTTCGCTTTGAGCCACAAAAATTCGTTCTCTTTTCTGTTCGAACAAAATATTTTCCCCAAGCACCTTTTTGATTTCATTCACGATTTCTATGGATTTGTGTCCGTCATTAATCAATACTTCAGTAACCGGAATCTCCATGCGAACAATCAATGATATCAACCATCTGTCCCCAGCCAGCTTTCTTGAATTGTCATAGAATTTTAACTGCATACCGTTTTTTAGATCCATGGTTTTTATTAATTTCTCTTTCATACAAAATCCTTGTTTTTTCACATTAAACAGATATGAATTCTTAACCCGGATAAACCGGAAAAGTTAAAAGTGATCTAAAGTTTGAAGTGATCTAAAGTTAAGGAGTCGCTACGCTCCGGCTGTTTATTTTAGATAAAATCGACAGAATACCTTAACTTTAGGCACTTTAGGTCACTTTAGGCACTTCACACTCAATAAATTTAGATATTTTTTACCATAAAAAACGCAAAAATTATAAATAAGGAACTAATATATCCTTTATCAATTCTTGATTTTTTTTGCACTAATTTTGTTTAAATTTTTATATTTGCCACACAACCATTTTTATTGCTATGATAGATCACCAAAAAAGCCTTGTTGTTAAAACTTTTTAAAAAAAATGCCGGGAAAAATCAGATGAAATATTTACCGATTGATAACAGACTCTTTATTGAAAACAGAAAAAGATTTGTCGCTAAACTCAAACCCAATTCCATTGCTGTCTTGAATTCCAATGACGTCATGCCCACCAGCGCAGACGGCACAAGATCCTTTATTCAAAACACGGATATTTTCTATTTGAGCGGGATCGATCAGGAAGAGAGCATTTTGGTGATTTTCCCGGATGCCGGAGAAGAAAAGCACAAAGAGATCCTGTTTGTTAAAGAAATCAATGAAAAAATTGCCATATGGGAAGGGCGCAAATACTCCAAAGAAGAAGCCACGGCTGTATCCGGGATCAAAACCGTTTACTGGACCGGAGAATTCGAAAAAGTTTTCAGACCACTGGTTTTTGAGGCTGACCGGATTTACTTGAACGCAAACGAGCACCTGCGGGCGGATGTTACCGTGGAGACAAGAGATGCCCGTTTTCTAAAACAATGCAAAAAATTATATCCACTTCATAAATACGAAAGACTGGCTCCGATTATGCATGATCTTCGGGCCGTCAAATCCGATATTGAAGTAGAGCTGATCAAACAAGCTTGCAAGATTACTGAAAATACATTTCGCAGGTTGCTTGGCTTTATACGCCCTGGTGTGTGGGAATTCGAGATTGAGGCTGAAATTTACCATGAATTTTTAGCAAATCGATCCAGGGGACCGGCCTATGTGCCGGTTATTGCTTCAGGTCCTAATACCTGCGTTTTGCATTATGTTCAAAACAACCGGAAGTGCAAAGATGGTGATCTTTTGCTAATGGATTTCGGTGCGGAATATGCCAACTATGCATCGGACGTAACGCGTACGGTCCCGGTAAACGGTAAATTCACCGAGCGGCAAAAAGAAGTTTACCATGCGGTGTTACGTGTCCAAAAGGCAGCCATTCAAATGCTCAAACCGGGAAATACCCTTGAAGAATACCATAAAGAGGTTGGACATATCATGGAAAACGAGTTGATCGGTCTGGGCTTACTTAATTCCGAAAAGGTAAAAAACCAGAGCCAGGATTCTCCGCTCTATAAAGAATATTTCATGCACGGCGCATCGCATCATCTGGGGTTGGACGTTCATGATTTGGGCAATAAATACCGGAAATTTGAAGAAGGCATGGTGTTTACATGCGAGCCGGGTATTTACATCAAGGAAGAGAACATCGGCATTCGACTTGAAAACAACATTCTGCTGTCAAAAGACAGTCCTGTCGATCTCACTGGAAATATTGCCATTGAAACAGAAGAGATTGAAGATTTGATGGCTTCGTAAAAAGTTAATGCAAATTTTAGGTGGAATTAAAAGGTTGACGGTCTCGTAAAAAGGTTAACCTCACGGAGGTTTTATATTGTGACTGATTTGCTCATATTGTATCGTTTTATTTTGCTGGCAATCAGCGCGTTGTTGTTGATTTTTGTCCTGATTAAATTAAAAGCAAATGGAAGCACAGGAGTCGAACAGACGGTTAGGGAGGAGCTTCGTTTCGGCCGCGAAGAATCAGCAAAGACCGCAAGGGACCTCAGAGAAGAAGTCTCTGCGGGGCAGAAGCTATCCATGGACATGATGGTCAGGACTATCGGTGAAATGGGCAAATCACAAAACGATCAACTCGAATCAATCGCCAGACTAATCCAGGAACTGACTGAGTCCAACAGGACGGGAATCGAAAAACTGCGAAGCACTATTGACGCACAACTAAAGCATCTTCAGGAGAGTAATGAGAAGAAACTCGATCAGATGCGGGAGACAGTTGACGAGAAACTGCAAAGTACGCTTGAAAAACGACTCGGCGAATCCTTCAAGCTTGTCAGCGAACGCCTTGAGGCTGTCCAGCATGGCCTTGGAGAGATGCAGAATCTGGCCACGGGAGTTGGTGATCTGAAGAGGGTGCTCACCAACGTTAAAGCGCGTGGTACCTGGGGAGAAGTTCAACTAGGCGCACTGTTAGAGCAAATTTTAACCCCGGACCAATACGACAAAAATGTACGTACCCGGAGAGATTCTCAGGAAAGTGTTGAGTACGCCATTAGGCTGCCCGGCCAAGACGATGATCCTGAATCTTGCGTCTGGCTGCCGATCGACTCAAAGTTTCCTCAGGAAGACTATCTGAGACTTGTAGAGGCCGCCGATATTGCTGACGTGGATGCTGTGCAAAAAGCTACTGCAGCACTCCTCCGCTCGGTTCACAACTCTGCGAAAGAAATCCGGGATAAATATCTCAACCCCCCGGACACCACAGACTTTGCAATTATGTTTCTGCCAACGGAGGGTCTCTATGCAGAAGTCCTTCGCCAACCGGGCCAGGTCGAAAAGATTCAGCAGGATTATCGCATTGTTGTTGCCGGACCAACCACGCTTTCGGCAATCCTGAGTAGTTTACGCGTAGGCTTTCGTACATTGGCCATTGAGAAGCGGTCGAGTGAGGTCTGGAAAGTCCTTTCAGCAGTCAAGACGGAATTTGGGAAATTCGGCGATGTTCTGACAAAGGTTCAAAGGCAATTGAATACGGCCTCTAACACTATAGAACAGACCGGGATGCGAACTCGAGCAATGGAACGTAAACTGCGCGCCGTGGAGGAGCTGCCTGCAGAAGAGACGGCGGAAATCCTGGAATTGCCTGATTCCGGGATAGAATAGTGCCTTAATTGTAAATTTTGTGCATTTTGTGGCAAAACTTTTTTCATTGCCACTAAGACACCAAGGCACGAAGAAAGAATAGTAAAGAATCCTGGCCCAAAGGACCAGGTTTTGGTTTGCCCCTGAAAGAGACTGTTTTACTTAAAACCGTACAAGTTAAAAGTGCCTAAAGTGATCTAAAGTGCCTAAAGTTATGGTGTCGCTTCGCTCCGCTGTTTTTATATAATTGACAGAATTCCTTAACTTTAGCTCACTTTAAACTTTAGTTCACTT
>JAUWLP010000120.1 GCA_030613575.1 Desulfobacteraceae bacterium | reverse complement strand
ATTGTCCACAGCCACCAGATTACCGTATTTTTTGGTCAGATCTTTAAGTTCTATCATTTTGTCTGTTTAATAACCTTTAATTTTATTTTCCCTATAATGTTTATTAAATCAAGCTGTTGTTTCAGTTCTCCACTTGAAAACCGTATGTGAGTCACATCTGCCGGAATCTGGCCAAAAAGCGAGTCCACTGTTATCCACTCCCCAAGGTAAAGAAGATTCCATGCATGATAATAAAACCGTCCATTTAAATAGACGAGACCGGCCTCAATCTTAGCGGGTATTCCCGCCGCCCTTGCAAGAGCAGCCAGAAGTACGGCATGTTCGTTACAGTCCCCTGCACCGTTTTCAATAGTAGCAAGAGCATCAGGCAGAGAAAGAACGGGCCGCTTTTCAATATTTTTATTGATCCAGTCAACCAGCTTTATCGTCTTTTTTAAAGGCTTTTCATCGGCCGCAACAATCCTTTTTACCAGATTCTGGATCTTTGGATGACCAGATTCAATAAAAGGGGTGGGTTCTAAAAATTTACTTTGGGGCCTTTTTAATACGTCTATGTTATAAGCAGTTGAAAAATCCGGCAGCGGCTCCTTATTGATGACAAGAAGATTATCTTTTAAAGACTGCCTTCCGCCGTCGAGATAAAGATGGTCGTATTTTATGCCGCTGATTTCAACTTCTAGTCTTGTAAGCTTGCCGGCATTGTTGATAAACACGCTTGATGGGACAGAAGCAGCAATTGTAAGATCCTGACTCGATTCAACAGGAAGACCAAAAAGTGCATCGTCACGTGTCGTTTTTTCGAGACTGATTCCGAGTATCCCTTTTTCTTTAATCACTTCGCCATTTTTCCCAACCCAGGCCAGTTGGGTTAGCCCTTTAAACATCATGGCTACTTTTTTGACTTTTTTTATGGTCCCCATGTTCAGGACCTCTTCATTTCCTATCACCCTGACCCTGACAGGTTCACTGGACATGGTTGCAGGATCGAAAACCTGAAAAGTATACTCGTCACCGGCTTTTATTCCGGAGGCTTCCACAGCATTCATTATGCCGGCAGCCATGTATAACCTTTCCTTAATCTTGATATCAAAATTATCTGTGGAATCAAGGCTATGTGTTTTAATTGAAAGTACATTACCGGAAACCACCCCTTTTACTGAAAAAACAAAACGTCCCGAACTGATATCAAAATCGAAGGAAGAGAGAGTATAATCAGTATTTAGCCTCCCGATCGTTTTAAGGTTTATATCCTGTACCAGTCCCATGGTGTTGATGCGCATATATAAGGTTTCTTTAAGAATGAATCCCTTTCTTGTTTTTATAAAAGCTGTATGTGATGCACCAATTTTACGACCATTTTGCAAGATATTCATCCATGAGTCTCTTTCAGGAGAAGATTCTATGGATGAAAAAGACATATTTATCGGTTCATAAAGATATTTATTGAACAAATCCAGGCGCATAGAAAATAGAACCGCAAAAAGAAGTCCGAATGCAAAAACTGTAACCCAGAAAGGTTTCATTCTTTTGAATGACATGGCAAGCGGCAATTTCATGGTTATCATCCCCGGTCATACACTGAAGCCAATTGTTGAATCATATTGAAAAAACAGAAATCTATTATTAGTCAATAAAATATTTGAATGAAAATATCGTGTCAATCAAGAAATTTTCTTAATTTTTAGGGTATTTTCTGAGGGCTATATTTCTTAGCGATACATTATTGTATTGATAAAATAAAATGGAAATGGTATAATGATTAGTTTAGAACTTTTTGCTTAACATATTATTTTTATTGATTGTCATTTTGAGAGCAGTAAGTTGATTTTAAATTCAATTAAAAAAGCATAATCTTATATCTATAATTTGAAACCTATCCCGGACAAGCCGGCCCAAAGAAATATTGCAATGAAAAAAATTTTACCACAAAAAGCACAAATTTTACAACTAAGGAACTAAAACGCGATAAATTTGACTTTTAACAGATTGTTCATTTGCAAGAGGAAACTATTTTGGCAATAATAAACCCGGAAAACAAGGAGGCTGAAGTAAAATTAGTTTATTACGGTCCAGGTCGAGCTGGAAAAACGAGTAATCTAAAGTATATCTACAATAAATTCGAAAAACGCATCAAAGGAAAGCTGGCATCGATCAATACAAATGGAGACTGCGCCCTGTTTTATGATTCTTTACCTTTGGAAATCGGTACGGTAAAAGGTTACAAAATCAAAGTTCAGCTTTATACCATACCTGGTCAGGTTAAATACAATGCCACTAAAAAATTGGTCTTAAAAGGAGTGGATGGTGTCGTGTTTGTGGCTGACTCCATGGTTTTAAGGCAACAATTGAATATTGCGTCCCTGCAGGATCTTAAAGAAAATCTGGCTATATTTGGGAAAAATATTCTTCAGACCCCCCTTGTCTTTCAGTATAACAAAAAGGATCTGGCGGAACAGGGCATCCCGCTTTTATCTTATAAAACACTGGAAAAGGACCTGAACAGTCAATTATTGGCACCCTCTTTTGAGGCAAGTGCCGTAACCGGCTTCAATGTTGTTGAAACCGTTAAAAAAGCAATATCTTTAACGGTAGCCTCATTACAGGACAGACTGTAAGTTATCATGCAGAATCTTTTGCCAGTCTGAAGTCTATTAAATGAGGACGGAGGTTTTTAAACAATGAGCGATATTCATGAAAATGAAAAGATGGACATTGATCTAAAAATAAGAGAGGCCGAGACTTACGGATCCCAAGGATTGTTTGCAGAATCCCTCGAAATATATGAAGAAATACTTTCTGCTTCCACTGAACTCGATCCCGATATCGGGGAAACCGCCCAGAAAAAGATTGCCCTGTTAAAAGAGGAAATCGAACGTCTCGAAAAAGAGGTTCCATCCCTCTCCGATCAGGACATTTCCTATCTCAAAGAAACCCTGGATTCTGAAGAAACGGCTCATGCAATTTTCACCAGCGCTTTGTCTTTAAAGGAATTGGGCCTCTTTAGAGAAGCTGTGGAGGAATATACAAAACTGTTTGACAAGGATTATCCTATTGTAAAAATCATCGGAGACTTGTTAGAATGCCTTTTTGCAATCCATTCGCCTTCAAAGGTTATCGATTATATTGAAAAACTTATTAAAGAAAGAAATTTAAGTGACCGGGAAAAGTCCGATATCCACTATAAGCTTGGTGCTGAGATGGAAAAACATGGGCATACAGATCTTGCACTCGAACTTTACGAGCAGGTCAAGAAAATCGATCCTGAATATGAAGGAATACAAACTCGGACTGAACAGCTCCAAAGCAGCCGCGCTTATGATTCCAGATATAGTTACCTCCTCGAATCCAAACTGGTTACCACCAGCCAGCTACAAAACGCCCTCGCAATATCCAAAAAAACAAAAAAGAGTGTAGAATATGTCCTTATGGAACAGAATAGAATAGAAAAAGAAGGGATTGGCAAATCCCTTTCATTGTTCTTCAAGTGTCCTTTTATAGCCTTTAGCCCTGATATGCCAGTACCTTATGAACTTTTAACCAAACTTAAACAGTCTTTTCTTTTACAGTATAGCTGGGTTCCGCTGAATTGGGAAATGACGAGCAGGACTGTCGATATTTTGATTGATGATCCTAATGACCTTATTAAAACTGATCACATAGCAGCCCTTATATATACAAACAATATCAATTATTTCGTCGGCATAAAAGAAGATATCGAAAAAATTGTAAAATACTTCTATGATAAAAGGCATGAAACCGGGACCATTGCTGAGGAGAATGTTGTTGATAGTTTTGACATCATGCCCGATATCGACTTTGAAGAAGATGAAGAAGACGAAGTTGTCGAAGAGTTTGATGAATCTTCCAGCCAGGTGGTACGAATGGTTGATCAGATTTTCATTACGGCATACAGAAAAGATGTTTCAGACATCCATTTTGAACCATCTCCCACGAGCAAGACAACCAGCATCCGCTTTAGAATTGACGGGGTCTGCCAGGATTTTTTGCAGGTACCAATTACCCATGCCAAGGCTATATTGTCAAGAATCAAGATTATGAGCGGGCTTGATATTGCTGAAAAGCGTCTCCCCCAAGACGGCAAGATCAAATTCAAGCGCAAAGGAATTAAAACGTTTGAGCTCCGAATTGCTACAATCCCCACTGTAGGTGGGTATGAAGACGCTGTATTGAGAATCCTGGAAGAAGCCGGCGCCAGGAAACTTGACGATGTAGCCTTGAGTGAGAAAAATCTTAAAATAGTCAAAAAAGTCATTTCCCAACCCACCGGACTCTTCCTGGTTGTAGGACCCACCGGGTCCGGAAAAACCACCACCCTTCATTCGGCTCTCGGATATATCAACAAACCCGGGATTAAGATATGGACGGCGGAAGACCCGGTGGAAATTACCCAGCCCGGCCTGCGGCAGGTCCAATGCCAGTTCAAGATCGGTCTTGATTTTGCAAGAATTATGCGAGCGTTTTTAAGGGCCGATCCCGATGTGATTATGATCGGCGAAATGCGGGATAAAGAGACTGCGTCCATTGCGGTTGAGGCATCACTTACCGGCCATATGGTATTTTCAACTTTGCATACCAACAATGCTCCTGAAACCGTTATCCGACTTCTGGACATGGGGATTAATCCTCTTAATTTTTCCGATGCATTTCAAGCTGTGCTGGCCCAACGGCTGGCAAGGTTACTGTGTAAAAACTGCAGGAAAAAATATCACCCTTCAGACGAAGATATTAATGTAATTAAAAAGCTTTATGGCAAAGAGGATTTTGATTCCTCCGGGCTTGAGCTCACACCGGATACAGTCATCTACCAAACCGAAGGTTGTGATGATTGCTACGAAACCGGGTATAAAGGAAGACTCGGGATACATGAACTGATGGAAGGTACAAAGGAAATAAAAAGAATGATCAAAAAAGAGGCATCTCCTGAGGAACTCTTTATCCAGGCATCCAATCAGGGTATGACCACTCTGGTACAGGATGGTATTATTAAGGTGCTTGAAGGGTTGACCGATATAACCGAGATACGGCGTGTTTGTGTAAGTTAGCCGGGGCCCTATCTTAGACAAGGTGAGACTTTTGAAAAACCCATCATGAGGATTGCGGTCATATCTGATATCCATTCTAACCTGGAAGCGTTAAGACAGGTATTAACCGATATCGGAAACTCTAACATCGATACCGTAGTTTGCCTGGGTGACAACATCGGGTATGGTCCCGAACCAAACAAGGTTGTCACATTGATCCGAGATCATAATATCCCGTCTGTCATGGGCAATCATGAACTGGCTGTGATAAATCAAAACTATCTGTCCGGTTTTAATCCACTTGCCCGCAAGTCTTTGCAAATGACTCTCGAATTGTTGTCTGAAAAAACGGTTAATTTTATTTCAGGATTAAAGCCGTCCTTGACTTTCAACAAATACCATTTTGTTCACGGCTTTCCACCAAATTCGGCAACCACCTATCTGTTTCAGGTTTCAGATGATGAACTGCAACTTACTTTTGAGCAAATGAAGGAAAAAATCTGTTTTATAGGACATACGCATAAGCTCAAAATTATCGAATATAAAAATCAAATTACTACCCGTGCACCGCTTGGTAAAAGCTTAATCAACCTCGACAGGGAAAGCCGGTATATTATTAATGTCGGCAGCGTAGGACAGCCGAGAGACGGTAACAATAATGCAAAATACATTATCTTGGACACATCAAATTACAGCATTGAAGTAAAATTCATCCCCTACGATATCCATTCGGTTATCAACAAAATAATAACAGCCGGCCTTCCCATGGAACATGCCAACCGGCTTTTATGATTTTTTAATATGTAGTGCCCGGACGAAAACCATAGGGTATAGAAACAGAGGAAGATAAAAATGTCGGATACTCTCACCGTAAAATCGAAAATGACCAATTTTATCAAAACCGACATCTGGAGAATTCGAATAAAAAGTCTCCCCCGAAAGAAATCCTTTTTTATTAAACAACTCAGGATTCTTCTTTTGGCAACCCGCGGATTTGGTCAAGACAAATGTCCATTACAGGCATCGGCGCTTACCTTTTATTCTATACTCTCCATTGTTCCCGTGGTGGCCATGGCTTTTGGGATTGCAAAAGGCTTCGGCTTTCAAAAACTTTTTGAGAAACTACTTTTTGAAAAATTTCCCGGGCAGGAAGAAGTAATGATACGGGTTGTTGACTTTGCCCGTTCACTTTTAGAAAACACAAAAGGCGGTATGATCGCCGGTATAGGCATAGTATTCCTATTCTGGACGGTTATCAAATTATTAAGCAACATCGAACGTTCATTTAATGATATCTGGGAAATAAAAAAGCCCCGCACTTATGGGAGAAAATTCGGTGACTATCTTTCCATTATACTAATTTCTCCCATACTGGTAATCTTGTCCAGCAGTGCTACGGTGTTTATAACAACTCAGATTACGTTAATAACCGAAAAAGTAGCGCTGCTGGGAATGTTTAGTCCGGTGATATTTGTTATGCTGAAATTAATACCGTATTGCCTGGTATGGATCCTTTTTACATTTATTTATATTTTAATGCCCAACACCAAAGTTAATTTCAGTTCCGGATTTATCGCCGGTGTTATTGCGGGAACGATTTTCCAGGTTGTCCAATGGGCTTATATTAACTTTCAGGTCGGAATGGCAAAATATAATGCGATATACGGGAGTTTTGCCGCACTCCCGTTATTTTTAATATGGATGCAGTTGAGCTGGCTTATCGTTCTTTTTGGAGCAGAAATCTCTTTTGCTTATCAATATGCTGATACTTATGAATTTGAACCGGATTGTCGGCAGATCAGCCCGGCCTTTAAAAAATTACTCTCACTTCAAATTGCTCATTTGGTAATATCCACTTTTTCAAAAGGAGAAATGCCTCTAACAGCTTCTAAAATATCCCGTGTCCTGGAAATTCCGATTCGTCTGGTACAAAAGATACTTGACGAATTTGTTGAAAGCGGGATCTTCTCCAATACCGAAATAAAAGAGAATAAAGAATTATCTTATCAACCGGCCCGTGATATAAATGTCATTACCATAAAATCGATTATTGAAGCTCTGGAGCAGAGAGGAGTAGATAATATCCCTGTTGCACAGACCGCTGAATTAAAGTCTTTGTCCGAAGTGCTACAAACGTTTAGCGCTGAAATTGAAAAATCTCCGGCAAACCGGCTATTAAAAGATATATGATTTCTTTTTTGTCCCTTCTCGGCCTCTATTGATGTAAATTAGTTTGCTTCGCTCACAATTGGAATAATGGAATAGATTCCTATTTAAACTCTTCAGAAAGCAGTATCGCTTCAGCGACAAGCCGCAGGGATTTTCGTGAGTCCATACTCTTTTTTTGGATCCATCGAAATGCATCATTCCCGTTCATATTGCGCCGGCGCATTAGAATCTCTTTGGCACGCTCCACCAGCTTACGGGTTTCGAGTTCCTCCTGTATCACCTTGGTTTGTACCATCAGTTCCGTGTTAATTATGGCCACAGCCGCCTGGTTGGCTACCGTGGTTATCAGGTTTACCTCTGTTTCGGAAAATTCATGGAACCCGGCGGTAAAACAGTTGAGCACCCCGATCACTTTTTCATCCTTAACCTGAAGAGGCACACCAACCATGGATACCAGCCCAAGTTTTTTGGCCATATCTTTTTCCTTGAATCGGGGCTCTTTCAAAACATCTTTAATAATCAGCGGGCATTTATGAGTAGCCACAAAGCCAACCACACCTTCATCCATGTTTAGGGAACGGTCTTTCACATAATCCGGGTCGATGGCTTGTGTGGCCTTGAGCCTGATCTTTTTAGGAGTTAAACTTTCATCTATCAGCCACAAAGAACAGATTTTAACACCGGTAACTTGAGCCGTTACCATTACAATCAGCTTGAGAATATCTTCCAGATAAAGATCCGACGTAATAGCCCTGCTGATGTCCATAAGGCCTTTAATGTACTTGTCATGGGTTTCGGGGGTTATTTTTTCCATTTTCCTTCTCGTCATTGTTCCCAAAATATTAATGCTTAAATAACACAAATCGTAATAGTACAGCCACACGAAGACCCTAAGATTATAAAAGACGTCTCGGAAATTCTACAACTTCTTGAAAATACAGGTTTATTAATGGCAATCTGTTTATACCATCAAACCCATTATTCCATTACTCCATCATTCCATTATTCCAATTGTGAGCGAAGCGAACTAACTTGTACTCCTTCTTTGTGCCTTGGTGACTTAGTGGCTAAAATGTTACCATAAAACAATGTTCGATGACAAATAAACTTTTTATTAAAAAATAATTGACAAAAGTGGTAGATATGTTATGAGTAGATATACTACTCATAAAGGAGTCATGATTGGA
>JAUWLP010000195.1 GCA_030613575.1 Desulfobacteraceae bacterium | reverse complement strand
ACCTTAAGAGCAAAAGTAAGGCCCGCTACACCACTGCCGATTATCAGAAAGTCTGTATTAATCTGCGTCATAATATTATTTTGCGTCGAAAAAATCGAATCTGTCAATAATTTCTTTAAAAATACTGTTAGATATGATAATATTTTTAATATAAACAGCTAAAACCTAACCCGGATAAACTGGAAAAGTTACAAGTGAACTAAAGTTTGAAGTGAGCTAAAGTTAAGGAGTCGCTACGCTCCGGCTTTTATACAACTTGGCAGTATTCCTTAACTTTAGGCACTTTAGATCACTTTAGGCATTTCACACTTAATTGGCTAAGCATTTTTTTTGCGATAAAAAGCACAAAATTTACTGCTAAGCAACTATTTTAAAAGCGATATAATTATATGATAGCATACGATTTGCA
Source organism: Desulfobacteraceae bacterium (assembly GCA_030613575.1). Classification (GTDB taxonomy): domain Bacteria; phylum Desulfobacterota; class Desulfobacteria; order Desulfobacterales; family UBA11574; genus S5133MH16. Next base: position 3,046 of record JAUWLP010000195.1, on the reverse strand, counting down.
ATGTATCAACGGCCATTCCTTTGAGGGTTGGTTTGAAGACATAAAGGCATACGAAGAGCAGAAAAAAAATGGCTTTATTTCATGCCCGATTTGTGACAGCACTTCCATTGCCAGGCTTCCATCGACTTTTGCTATAAAATCGTCTGCATCTTTAAAAGATTTCTCTAATCATCAGGAGGATCTTGCAAATATTAACCGGAAGATAGTCGATTTTGTAGAGAAAAATTTTGATGATGTGGGATCTGATTTTACCAAAGAAGCCTTAAAAATGCATTACGGCGTTTCAGATCCGAGAAACATTAGAGGTGTCAGTACAAAGGAGGAAGAAAAGACATTAAGAGAAGAAGGCATCCAGTTTTTCAAGGTCCCCATGCCGATAGTGCCTGATACTGATGCTTAGAGTATAGATACTTCATGAAATGCTCGGGTTAACCTTTGCACCCCATGCTGTCAGGTTTTCCGAAATGAATCTGACGATTTTCTGATGTGCTACCCTGCCGCTCCCATCCACATTTATCGGTTTGCCAAACTTAATATAAAGACTTTTGCGTGGGTCGACGGGGCCCATATCTTTGATGATCCTTCCATTACCCTGAAAATCGGTTTTCAATGCAACCGGGACCACAGATACCCCGGCTTTTCGCGCCAGTTTAACTCCCAGTGAATTAAAAGATGCAGCATCAAACACGGCGCTTCTGGTGGCCTGGGGAAATATCATGATCGAACAGCCTTGAGAGATCAATGTTTGTCCTTGGTTCAAGACCAATTTCAAATCTTCTCGAGGATTTTGCCGTGTAACTGCGATGGGATGAACGGCTCTAATGATCGAGCCAAGAACCGGGTATCTTAAAAGCCCTTTCTTAACTACAAATGTAACGCTATTAAATGCAAGGAGAATACAGGGAAGAACAAGGGTGTCGAGCAGGCTCATGTGGTTGGCAATGTAAACCAGTGGCCCCTGATGATCCGCCAATCCTTTCTGCCCTGACACATGAAACCTTCCGCCTGCAGATTCTGCAATTTTAACAACACCCAGAGAACCGCTTGCCCAGGTCTTTCGTTCATAAGCCCCCTTGCGTGCAGTTATACTTTCTATCAGGATTATATTCAGAAGCTGGACGTAATAGATAAACGTGGCCCAAAAGGAAAATTTCTCCACCAGAAAGCGACGTTTTCGGGGGCTCCGATAGCCAAAGTCGGTTTTGAGAATGTGCCAGAATTGATCTATCTCCATAGGTTTTTTTCACCTTAAATCTGCATTAATTGTTTTCAAAACCGTTGCAAAGAGATTTCAGGCGAACTCTTTCCCGTTCCACACAACCTGAAATAGAGTTTAGGTTCTCCCCCGGGTACGGTGTCTTATCCGCAATTTCAAGACAAAAGTCCAGACCCGCTTCCAGATTGTTTTTAAATTCCAGCAACGCTTTTATTGCACCGGGTGTTAAAGAAGAATCCGCCACCATTTTTTCAAAATAGTCCACATACATCACAATTTCCTTGGCAAACATATGGGAACGTTTGGATGAAACCAGGGATGGACCCCTTCCATAAATATGGTCTACCATCTCCTTCAGGGTGTAAAATTTACAAAACCATTCAATATTGGGGCCGGGACATATTGATTGAGGCGAATTTTTTTCTTTGGCAATCCCCAGGGTAATAAGAGCACCGTTTTCAAGATAGTCGCAGATACAGGTCTTTTCCACAACCTTTTGGCAAAGCCTTGCTTTTTCATCAGCTGAAATATCCACATTCTCAATTTCTTTTAGTTTTGTTTTTTGATACTCCCGTGAGGCAAGGCAAATCGGTTTTTCGGTAAACTCTGTATTGGAGACAAGAATACCTTTTGGGCATGGAGAGCCGGGTCTGCCTTCCGCCACCCTTTTTTGGGTCCATATTTCGGATCCTGTTTTATGCACATTATTAAAAGGAATTCCCAGCGGAGATACGTCACTCATGTAAAGATCATCTGCTTGAGACTGTCGTAACAGTTCACGGGTAGTGGCATCCACCCGTGTAACTTCCGAAACCAGCAGAAAAGGACTGGCCCATCCTGTTCGATCTATATTAAATTCTTTTAATCGACGGACTTCTCCATGCGTCCCTATCCCTCCCTGCACGGTAATCAGCGGGCGGGCGTTTAATTTAGACTCCGGATAGTACCATCCCATTTTTTTGTAGTATTTTTGTATGATCGGTTGAAACTCCGACATCAAGCTTTTGCGCTTCTCCTTGAATTCCTTAAGAAGAACCGGCAGTAAAATTCCATTGGAAGCAAAGGCATGGCCGCCGCAGTTCAGTCCTGACTCAATGCGAAATTCATAAACTTCAAGTCCCTTTTTGGCTAAAAATTTACCCTGAACAAGGGCCGAACGGAAATCGCTGACTTTTAGGATGATTCGCTTTTTGATCCGGCCCATTTTGTCTCTGTAAAAATCCTTGAATCGGGTCATATAACTGAACAAGCGCCGGTTAAAACCTGCTGAATATACGATGCCGGAATCAAGGCAACTATTGGCATACCCCCTAAGTCCTGCTTTGGCATCGGAAAATTCATCGCCAAGAGGATTGCCGTTTTTGTCAAAATGAGTCCGATCCAAAGTAACCATGATATTTACGTCTATAGAGCCGGATTTCATGCGCGATGTTAAATCTTTTTCAAGTGCATCTCTTTCGTATCCGGCCTTCATTTTGAGAAGTTCTTCATATTTTTTTCTCAGAGGCGATTCTTCGGGCAACAGCTCAAAATATTTACGTTTATTGTTGTTTTTGAAAAAAGACTGCTGTCTTATTTCTTCCATTTTTTTCAAGACAATCTCATAAACTGTATCCAGGTAGGCGGTGATCCTTTTCGCCCGGCCGTCTTCCGCATTTCTGGGTATCTTGACATAAGGAAGGTTGAACTTTGACGTGTAATATTTGCGAATTTTTTCTAGTAAAAGGTCATCCACAAGTGAAATAACCGAGGAAATACCCAAAGGCGCCATACGGATCGGTGTGTCAACCGAGTGCCCGGTTCCCATAACAGGAATGTGAAAAGTGTGGA
>JAUWLP010000034.1 GCA_030613575.1 Desulfobacteraceae bacterium | reverse complement strand
TTTCATCAAAAAACGGAATCTCATCAGCTCTTGATTTTAAAAAAGCTATTTCGCTCCCCTGGTGAGAATTTGTCCAGATACGGTATTGTTTGAGAATTTCATCAAGTTTTTCTCCGTCACATTTCACTGGTATACGAATGTCAAGAATGCCGCTTTTCGCCAATTTTTGCATCTCATCCGGTACTTTTGTGCTCGATATCTGATACACGGCTGTCTGTCTGAAACAAGCCGCGAGTGCTTGACAAACAGGTTTTGTAATAAATGTAAATGGGAAATAGATAGGTTTCATTGTTCCTCTTTCAGTGTTGTGATAAAACTTTTTTTTTCTAGCCACCAAGGCACCAAGACACTAAGAAAGAATAACAAAATAAAATCCTTGGTGTCTTAGTGTCTTTGTAGCAAATATTTTTGGTTCCGGCTTGTCCGAGTTAGGTATTGGCTTGTTTTTTTACTAATTTGACAGCTTCTTGTCTTTAATGGTAATCCCCATAGCTTTTAACTGTTCACGAATTTTATCGGCAAGACCCCAGTTTTTCTCCAACCTGGCTTTATCTCTTTGTTTGATCAGGCGCTCAACCTCAGGGTCATGAAATTCATCTTGAAAATCAAATATTTTCAGCACCGAATCTATATTTCGAAACACATCCGTAATTTTCAAAGCGCCGTCCGGATCTATTCTGTTTTCCAGGGTCAGAATGTTTATCTTCTTTACAATTTTAAATATCGAGGCCATGGCGGCCGATATATTCAGATCATCATCCATGGCACTGACAAAACCGTGCTTTACATCGTACAAAAGCTGGTCCAGCTCAGGATAAGAAGAAGCGTCCGATTTTACATGAACCAGGGAATAGATACAGGTATCCAGCCTTTTTAAGGAACGTTTGGCATCTTCAAGCCTTTCCTTTGAAAAAACAACAGGTTTTCTGTAATGCACGGAAAGCAGCCAGCACCTGATCTCCCTTCCGGAATATCCCATGTCTGCCAGGTCAAAAAGGGTAATAGAGCCTGCACCCTGTTCGTCTATCTTTTTACCATCCACCAGAACCCGGTCGCAGTGTACCCAGTATTTGGCAAGCGGTTTGCCGGTCACAGCACCGGCAATTGCGATTTTATTTTCGTGATGGGGGAAAACCAGCTCGCGGCTACTGGTGTGGATATCGTAGCTTTCCCCAAGATATTTCATTGCCATAGCAGCACACTGAATATGCCATGAAGGACGTACATTTCCCCAGTCGGTCTTAGTGAATATTCCCCTTTTCAGTTCAGAAAGTCTGGATCTTTTGAAAAGCGTAAAGTCTCTTGGATTATCCTTTTCATATTCATCAAGATCTACAGTGGCACCCAGTTTTATCTTATTGATATCAATGCCTGACAGCCTGCCATAATCGGAAGAGCGGGAAATATCGAAGTACAAAGACCTCAGTTTCTCATATGCAAATCCTTTTTTCACAAGTTTTTCAGCCAACGCAACCATATCGTCAACATGTTCACTTGTTTTAGGGTATTTAGAGGCGGGCTTAATTTTAAGAAAATCTAAATCCTTTTTAAAGGAATCGATATGTTTTGCGGTAAATTCAGATAACTCCAAACCCGCTTTTTCTGATCCGTCTATGGTCTTATCGTCCAGATCTGTTATGTTCATGATGTGCGTTACATCATACCCCCTGTATTCCAAATAGCGGTACAAAAGATCTGAAAAGACAAAACGCCTGCATTCACCCATATGCATTCTTGCGTGTACCGTGGGCCCGCATGAATAGAGGGAGACCTTGCCCGGCAAAAGAGGTTCAAACGGTTCCTTGGTCCGGCCCATGGTGTTGAACAGTTTCAGGCCTACTTTTTCTCGTACCGTAAAAAGCGGTGTGCTTAAATATCGTTCACCACCGTCCGGGAATATTACCACGATCATACCCTCAGCCATTATCTCGGCCTGCTTTTGAGCAATGACCATGGCTGCTCCGCTGCTCATGCCCACAAACAGACCTTCTTGTTTTGCAAGCTGCCTCGTCATTTCAAAGGCGTCTTGGTCATCGATATTTACAATTTCATCAAGACGTTTTTTTTCAAAAATTTCAGGTCGATAAGCCTCTTTCATGTTCTTTAGACCCTGAATTTTATGACCCAGGTAAGGCTCAACGCCGATGATCCGTATGTCGGGGTTATATTCTTTCAGCCGTCTTGAAAGGCCCATTAGGGTTCCGCTTGTACCCACGGTGGCGACAACCATAGAGACCTTTCCGCCGGTCTGCTCCCAGATTTCAACGGCTGTTCCAAAATAATGGGCTTGCCAGTTCGCAGGGTTGTTGAATTGATCCGCCATAAAATACAATTCGGGATTTTCCCTGGCTAAGCGATAGACCTCCTCAATGGCGCCATCTGTCCCCAGATGTCCGGGGGTAAGTAAAATTTCCGCACCACGGGCTTGTAAGATCTTTTGCCGTTCAACGCTGGCAGACTCGGACATGGTTAATAGAAGCTTATATCCTTTTACCGAACATACGAGAGCCAAACCGATGCCCGTGTTTCCGCTTGTGGCTTCAATCACTGTTTTATCGGGGGTGAGTTCGCCGGATTTCTCACCGTTTTCAATCATAAAAAGAGCGGCTCTGTCCTTGATGGAACCGCCCGGGTTAAAATACTCAAGCTTTGCCAGGATTTTTACCCGCGGATTTGGATTAAGGTTCTTTATTTCAACAAGCGGAGTATTACCGATGGTCTCAAGAATTGAGTGGGTCATTATTAGAATATTCCATTTTTTCGTTAGGTATTTGAATCAATTTCAATAGACAATATCTTTATAATTTCATTGCGAACCTGATTCTCGTCCATAGATGCGTCGACTATCTTAAACCGTCCGGGCTCAAGGCGTGCAAGCTCAAGGTATCCGGAGCGCACCTTGTTGTGGAATGAAAGTTTTTCTTCTTCAAACCGGGTTTCAACACTTTCCCTTGCGCCGTTTTCGATCTGTTTCCAGGCCCGTGAAAGGCCCTTTTCAGGCGGGAGATCAAGCAGAATCGTAATGTCCGGCTTTAAGTCTTCAAAGAGCAGTTTGTGCAACTTGCCTATTAACCCTATATCTAACCCCCTTGCAAAACCCTGATAAACTAATGTGGCGTCATAGAAACGGTCACATAGAACCGTTTTGCCTGCCGATAAAAATGGATATACAAATTCCCTGATGTGCTGGGCCCGATCAGCGGTATACAAAAGAAGTTCCGTCAAGGGATCCATATCCTTACTTGCGGGATCTAAAAGAATTGCCCGTATCTTTTCCCCGATTCGGGTTCCTCCCGGCTCTCTTGTGATAACACAGTCATGCCCATTGTCTTGAAAAAACTTAACAATATGGTTTATCTGGGTCGTCTTGCCCGAGCCTTCTATTCCTTCAAAGGATATAAACATAACACCTCGGCAATTCAAGAATTTAACTATTGATTATTCTTCCCCTTATAAAAATGACGACCAAGCAGTCTATGATAAGAGGTCCAGGACTCATTGGGATCTTCTGAAGCCATAAAATCACGGATACCATTAACCTTGGAGTCTATCTCATCAATATAATTCAGTATGACAGCCTCAATGGTTTTGGGTGGTTCGGGTGAGCCGAATTCCCTGGTGCCATGATGGCTTACAATCATATGCTTGAGCAAAACCATCTGATCTTCCGGGAAATCCTTGATTTCCGATAGTTTTTCATTGATCATTTCGATCCCTATCACAATATGGTTCAGCAACCTGCCCTGGTCGGAGTAGTCTATCCTTAATTGGTATTCGAATTCTTCTGTTTTGCCGATATCATGAAGTATTGCGCCTGCAATAAGAATGTCTCTGTCGATTCCGCTGTAATGCCCGGCAACCTTATCCGCCAGACTGACCACTGATAGGGTATGTTCCAGAAGACCTCCAATATAGGCATGGTGCATTTTTTTTGCTGCAGGTGCGGTTTTAAATTTGCGGACAAACTCCTTATCATTCCAAAATACTTGAATAAGCTTTCTTAAATAGGCTGTTTCCACGGAAGAGGTTATCCTCAAAAGCCGCTCAAACATGCTCTCGATGTTTCGGGGGGTCACGGGCAAAAAATCAGCAGGATCTATTTTATGGGCGGAAAATGTTTCCATATTTTTGATAACCAGCTGCAAAGCCCCCTTATATTCATTAACATTTCCCTTAATATGTACAAAATCACCGGAAGTTACACAGGCCGTTATCTGATCCACATTATCCCATACCACACCCTTTATTGTTCCTGTTTTATCAGATAAAATCACATTTAAAAAATTGTTCCCATCCTTTTTCTGAGCCAGAATTTTTTCGGATAATACAAAGATGTCATCAATCAAATCCCCGGCCTTGATATCAGTTATAAAATACTTTTTCATGCTGCAACCTTTGAAGTTAGTGATGGGAATTTTGTTAAGTGATATTCCACCGCTTAAGTTCATCAAGCATCTTGTAATCCGTCATATCGCATTTAATCGGGGTTATGGAAATAAAATTATCGTCAAGAACGGCACCGTCAATTTCAGGGTCATCAAAAAATGCCTTGGAATCGTATCCATGCCAATAATATATGCGGTTGCGTGGATCGACTCTTTTATCTACATGCTCAGAATAGAGTGCGGTTCCCTGCCTGCTTATCCGGACGCCTTCTATTTTATCCGTGGGTATATCAGGGATATTTACATTGAGGATTGTTCCAAAAGGGAGTCCTTTTTTATAGATATTTTCTGCCAGATTCGCTGTAAAATGAGCAGCGTGATTATAGTCGGCCGCCAGACATCCCTGTAGGGAAACAGCGATTGCAGGTATTCTGTATAAAGCAGCCTCTTTGGCAGCAGCAACGGTCCCTGAATAGTTGATGTTAACACCCACATTTGCACCGGGATTGATTCCTGAGATCACCATATCCGGTTTGGCATCTAGGATCTCCATAAGACCTATCTTGACACAATCGGCCGGTGTACCGTTTACAGCGTATCCCGTGTAGCCACTATTGATATTAATTAGGGTTGTGCGAAGCGGTTGATACAGGGTTATTCCATGTCCTACAGCACTTCGCTCGCGATCAGGGGCAACTACGGTTACACTGTGCCGGCGCACAAACTTTTCATAAAGCGCCCAGAGTCCTTCTGCGTAAATACCGTCATCGTTTGTTAATAAAATATTCATTTTAAGATTATTTGGAAACTACATCTTGACTTTTTTTGCCAAAATGGCATTTATACTTGATATTTTATTTTTATTCAAGATGTTATTGATATTGATTAGAAGCCATCCTGAATTTTTCATCTCAGGCAGATTCATTTTCCCGGAATTATTTAAAACATGAGTCTCTTGCAAAACTTCCGTTTCTTACCTCAAGACTGCTTTGATAGTTTCAGCAAAATTTCCTCCTCCTCCGAATACACAGCGCCTTTCTCTGCTTTTGCCGCTTACCCAATAGAAAAATACGGGGTTTTGAAATTAGCTCGGATCCGCAAAGTTATGGCCTGCCTTGCGCTTATTCTCTTTATCCTGATTGTAACTTCTATTTATGCCTCGGCAGAGGGGAAATCCCGACTGCTTAAGGATGATCCCAAGGAACCCTGGCATATTGTTGCCGACGAAATAAGTTATGACGATAATGCAAATCAATATGTTGCTAAAGGCAATGTAACCATAACAAAACAAGACAAAAACCTTAGCGCTGATTATGTCCGTTTTGATCAAAAAAACATGAACGTTTTTGCAGACGGCCATGTGATCATGACAACGGGACAAGACGTACTGACCGGAAGCAGTATGGAAATGGATCTGGATGCTGAAACGGGAACTGTATATAATGGAACCATATTCCTTCAAGAAAACCATTTTTATATAAAAGGAGATAAAATTCAAAAGGTCGGCAAGAACTCATATGCAGCCGATAAAGCAAGCATATCAACCTGTGACGGTGATCGACCTGCATGGAAAATTACAGGTAGAAACCTAAAAGTTACGGTGGAAGGATACGGTTCTGTGAAGCATGCAGCGCTTTGGGCCAAAAAAATACCTGTACTATATACTCCGTTTCTTATTTTTCCTGTAAAGTTAAAACGCCAGTCGGGTTTATTAGCGCCCCAATTTGGTTATTCAGATCGCAAGGGGACAGAATATATTCAGCCCTTTTACTGGGCCATAAACCGAAGCTCGGATGCAACGTTCTATGTAGACTACATGGCACATCGTGGGGAAAAATTAGGGCTGGAATACCGTTATGTTCTGGACGAAAAGTCCAAAGGGACCCTGATGTACGATTTTTTAAATGACAGAAAAGTAGATGACGGCTCTTTTGATTCAAGCAAAAATTGGGGGTATGAAGATGACAACGAACTGCGACCCAATTCCCATCGCTACTGGTTCAGGATGAAACATGATCAGACTTTGCCCTTTGATTTTTCTGTAAAGCTTGACATAGACATTGTGAGCGATCAGGATTACCTTCATGAATTCAAAGAAGGATTAACAGGCTTTGACGAAACCGATGCTTATTTTCTCAAAACCTTTGGCAGAGACCTCGATGATTATGATGACCCGGTAAGAACCAACAGGCTCAATTTAAACAGGATTTGGCCTGCATACAGCCTCAACGCCGAACTCCTCTGGTATGATAATGTCATAAGCCGTCGCTGGGAAGAAACGGACACAACCTTACAAAAACTGCCGTTTATAGAGTTCGACGGAGCAAAACAGAGGATTTTTAGTTCCTCTTTTTATTTTGATCTCGATTCTGAATACACATACTTTTACAGTGAAGACGGTGCAAGGGGCCATCGAATGGATGCGCATCCCAGATTCTATCTTCCATATCGTTATAAAAGCTATTTCACCGTTGAGCCCTCCATAGGGGTCCGGGAGACGGTCTGGCATCTTGATAAGGACGAATACAGCACTTCTGACAAAAAAACATACAACAGACAAATATATGACACAAAAATAGATCTTTTTTCTGAAATCTATCGCATATTCAATGTAAAAGGAAAAAGTGTCGAGAAGATCAGGCATACAATAAGACCGCAGATCGTCTGGGATTACATACCTGAAAAAGACCAGGATGAATATCCATTGTTTGATGACTTAGATCAGATTGAAAAACAAAACCAGGATGAATACCCATTGTCTGATGGCTTAGATCGGATTGAAAAACAAAATCTGGTTACTTATTCCATTACCAACACGTTAACATCAAAATCCAAAGGGAATAGAGAAAAAAAGGAGGCATATTCAATAGATAAACCCAACGGCCATGAAAATTATAATCCGCCCAGCTATGCCTACAACCAGTTCTGCCGATTCAAGCTGGAGCAGAGTTACGATATTAATAAGGAAAAAGACGATGATCCTGAGCCGTTTTCCCCGATTTACGCTGAACTTGAACTTATTCCGGGAAGATATTTTTCAATAGATGCTGATGCCGAATGGTCCCATTATGACAACAGATTTCGATCCCGCAATGTTGCATTAAACTTATGGGATAAACGCGGGGACAAACTATTTGTGGAATACAGGTATACAATCGATTCAAGTGAATCGATCTACACCGATTTCCTTTTAAAAATATCAGACAGTCTTTCGGCATATACAGAATATGAACGGGATATTTTCAATGGTCAAGATATAAAGTACGGCTTGGGCTTTTTGTACGAAACACAATGCTGGTCATTTGATTTTCATTTCATAAAAGAGGAGGATGATCACAGATTTCAATTTATGATTAAGCTTTATGGAATAGGAGAAATTGGATAAAGAATAGTGGGGGTACAATGAAGAATTCCCTCAGCCAAGCTGTTAATGTCCAATGTAGAATTCTCAATAGCCAATTTTTTAGTATTTTTCAGTTTGACATTTATCATTGGAAATTGGATATCAATCTCTTTTATTTCATAGCTTTTTGAAAATATTACTGCTAGTTTGAAATCGGTTTGTTCCAAAGAACTGTTACAAAAATATTTTAATCTTGACAAGGTTTTGTCAAACTGGACATATTCGAACAAACAGAATATATTGATAGGTAAATGACCATATCAAATCTGACATATTCCTGGTATGCCCTGCATACAAAAAGCAGGTTCGAAAACGTGGTAAATGAAGGCCTGATCAAAAAATCGATAGAGGTTTTTCTTCCAAAGGTTCAGGTCAAAAGCAAGCGCCGTGATCGAAAGGCTATGATCAGGATACCGCTTTTCCCCGGATACCTGTTTGTAAAAAGTGATCTTAACCCTTATGAACATCTTGAAATTGTAAAGACAGTCGGTGCGGTCCGTTTAATAGGAAACAAAGACGGCCCGATTCCCGTCCCATCCGATACCATAAAATCTTTGGAGATTATGGTCGGAGGGAGCAATACGGTTATAACCGGCATCCGTTTTAAAAAAGGAGACCGGGTGATAGTGGTTTATGGCCCCTTTGCCGGTGTGATCGGAACTTTTGTCCGGTACAGAGGAAAAGGACGTGTAATGGTTAATATCGAAGCGCTGGGGCAGTTTGCCGGAGTAGACGTGAGTGAAGAAGATATTGAAAAACTACCCGAAATATTATTATAAAACCAAAGAAATTGCCGTTTTTAAAAGCTGGAAAAGAATTAAAAGAACGGGTGAATTGTTAAATTTGTGTCTGTTTATGAATCGACATTTGGATTTGAGTCAATATTAGGCCAAGAACAGCCGATACGACTATTAACCACTCTCCTTCAAAATGGGACCATACCTCACGCCCTTCTTTTTATCGGGATTAAAGGAGTGGGCAAACAGACCGCGGCCATGGCTTTCGCTATGGCATGTAACTGCATGGCCATCAAGCCAAAGCACTTTTCAGAAAGGATGAAAACCCGATCTGACGGTTACACGCCATATAATCAAATAACAACAATTAACCCTTGCGGCTGTTGCAAATCATGCCGGAAAATCGAATCGGGCAATCACCCGGATATTATTCTGCTTAAACCGTCGGGTCCTTTTATCAGGATTGGTCAAATACGTGACCTTTGCGGCACTCTTGCCATGAAACCTTACGAGGCAAGATTACGTGTGGTCATAATCTCTGATGCCCAGGCCATGAATCCTTCAGCAGGTAATGCCCTCCTCAAAGTACTGGAGGAACCTCCGGATCGAACTATTCTGATACTTACAGCCTTGCATACATCCGACCTTCTTCCTACAATTTTATCTCGATGCCAGCATATCAGATTTAATCCTGTTTCCCGAAAAAATCTTGAGTCGTTGCTGATACAAAGACATAGAGCAAATCCCGATGAGGCAAAGATAATAGCGATCATGGCAAACGGGAGTGTGTCCAAAGCTGTTTCCATGATCAACTCCATAAACAGAGCAAATTGGATAAACCGGAGAATCTGGCTGATAAATGAAGTTGAATCTTTACCGGTAAGTTCGATCGGTTCACGCATGGCATTTGCAGAAAAGTTGTCAAAAAGCAAAGAAGTCCTTGCTGAATCTCTTGAAGTGATTAAATTCTGGTTCAGAGACCTTGTTATCTGTAAGTATCATCCTGAAAAAATTATCAACAGAGACTTAAAGGACAGAATTCAACGTGCTTACAAAAAGATGAAAGTTGCTTCACTAATTTCAAAAATTGATGATATTCAGTCAGCTCAGAAAAATATTCAGGCAAACACTAATTTGCGTCTGACTTTAGAAGTACTAATAATGCGACTTGCAAAAATTTAAGACTCATTATACATGATACAGAGTATATGGAACATACAGGTGCAACGTACGAAACTTGATATTAAAAAAATTAAAGAATTTGATATATGAAAAAAGTAGTTGGAATAAGATTCAAGCCTGCCGGAAAGATTTACGATTTTGACAGCGGTGCGTTTGTACTTAACCGGGGTGACCGTGTGATTGTGGAAACCGAACAAGGGCTTACTTTCGGAACGGTTGCAGTCCCTCCGGTACAATGTGACGAGTCGACTGTAGTAGGATCAGGCAAACCTTTAAAAATGGTGTTTCGTCTGGCAAATCAAGAAGATTTTCGTCAAAGAGAAAAGAATCTTAATACTGAGAAACAGGCCCATTCCTATTGTCTAAAATGCATCAATGAATTTGAGCTTAAAATGAACCTCTTTTCCGTTGAAAGTTCCTTTGATGCAGGCAAACTGACATTTTTTTTCACATCTGAAGGTCGTGTTGACTTCCGGCAACTTGTAAAGATGCTTGTTAAAAAATTCGGTACCAGAATAGAGATGAGACAGGTAGGAATACGTAACAAGGCCAAGATGTGTGGCGGTATCGGAAGGTGCGGACGCGAAATATGCTGTTCGGCGTTTATTGAGAAATTTGGACCTGTCTCTATACGCATGGCAAAAGAACAAGGGCTGTCATTAAACCCCACAAAAATTTCCGGGCAGTGCGGCCGACTCATGTGTTGCCTTACCTTTGAATATGAAATGTACAAGAAAATTAGGTCGCAATTCCCAAAAATCGGGGAAACAGTGAAAATCAAAAACTATGAAGGTAAGGTGATCCGCCATAATACAATATTCAATCGCATAGCAATTCGTGTAGATGATGGTCAGGATATAGAAGCTGGATTAGATGAAATCATAAGGATTGAAAAATAAGAGAAAAATGTCCAAACCCTTTTATATAACAACACCGATCTACTATGTTAACGCCAGACCCCATCTTGGCCATGCATACACAACCATTGTAGCGGATATCGTCAGCAGGTTCCACTCCATGCGCCAAGTAAAAACTTTCTTTCTTACCGGTACGGACGAACACGGTGACAAGATTTTACGTGCTGCTAAAAAGGAGAATCTAAGCCCCAGGAACTATGTGGATAAGATAAGCGGGCTCTTTAAGACGCTCTGGCCTGAACTTAATATTAAATACGATTGTTTTATCCGTACTACCGATACATCCCATATTGCGATTGTTGAACAGGTAATGCAAAAGATTTATGATTCCGGCGATATCCATTTCAGTAAATATAAAGGCCTTTACTGTTTTGGGTGCGAGCGTTTCTATACGGAACGTGAACTGGTTAACGGCAAATGTCCTGATCATGAAACCGAACCTGAACCTATCGAAGAATCTAACTATTTCTTCAAGATGAGCCGTTATCAGGACTGGCTGATTGATCATATTAAAATCAATCCCGATTTTATAACTCCGGAACGTTATAAAAACGAAGTTCTGTCCTTTCTTAAGGAACCCCTTGAAGATTTATGTATATCCCGCCCCAAAAAAAGACTCAAATGGGGAATCACGCTGCCCTTTGATAAAGACTATGTTACCTATGTATGGTTCGATGCACTTTTAAATTACGTTTCAGCCTTGGGATATCCTGATGGGATTCTATTTAAAACATTCTGGCCGGTTGTACAGCACATCGTGGGCAAAGATATCTTAAAGCCCCATGGTATTTACTGGCCGATCATATTAAAGGCGGCGGGTATTCCGGTATATAAACAACTGCATGTTCACGGATACTGGAATATCGATCAGACCAAAATGTCAAAAAGCATCGGGAATGTCGTAGAACCGCTTCAATTGAAAAATGTTTACGGACTCGATACATTCAGATTTTTTCTGATGCGAGATATGGTTTTCGGGCTTGATTCCAACTTCAGTGAAATGGCACTGGTACAGCGCATTAATTCCGATCTTGCAAATGATCTTGGGAACCTGTTCAGCAGGGTTCTTACAATGGTGCATAAATATTTTTCAGGAGTCGTTCCACAAATCGATACCCGGATGGAAGAGGAATTTAGGCTCGGACTGAAATCTGATGCATTGCAAGCCATTAAAACTTACGAAAAAAATATGGAAGTGTTTGCCTTTCATAAGGCGCTCATGGCCATCTGGGAATTTATCAGCCATATGAACAAGTATATCGATCTTACCACGCCCTGGGTACTTGCAAAGAAAAAATCGAGCAGAAAACAACTTGAAGTTGTAATTTATAACCTTCTTGAATCCCTTAGAATCATATCCGGCCTTATCTATCCCATAATGCCGGAAACAGCTGAGACCATGCAAAAACATCTGGGTATGGACCCGAAAAAGCCATTCTATCATCTTGATTCCCTTAAAACATGGAAGACCCTGATTCCCGGCACTAACTTGCCTAAATCAATTACACTCTTTCCAAGAATAGATCTAAAAAACGGTGATACTTCACTGTCGGGGATAAAGGGTCAAAGTTCTGAACCGGTTGCAATCAAGCCCGAAATAACACTCGATACACTTAACAAGGTCGATCTCAGGGTGGCCACAGTGGTTCACGCAGAAACAATGCCAAGAGCGAAAAAGTTGCTTAAACTTGAAGTTGACCTGGGGAAGAAAAGAACGATCGTTGCCGGCATTTCTGCAAACTATACTCCCGAGGATCTAGTGGGCAAGCAGGTTATTGTCGTTGCAAACCTCAAACCTGCCAAATTGATGGGGATACTTTCCCAGGGCATGTTACTGGCCGCTGTTGATGAAAATGGTTGCACTGTGGCAACGCTGGACAAAAAAGTGAAACCAGGAACCATTCTAAGCTAAAGATATAGTTAGTTCGCTTCACTTCTTCCATGCCGATGGCATAAACAGGTTGCGATTAAAAGACACGTAATTTTAACAAGCTATAAAAATTTCGAGGCGTTAATTATCCATTAAATAATGATTCCCCACAGACTTAAAACCGAGAAGGCAGTCATTGAAAAACCTGGATGGAGAGAGTATCAGGAAGATCTGAAATGGGCTGCCACCAAAAAACGATTAATTACAAAAACATGCAAATTATTCGCCCTTACTCTTGTTTTACTTGTGGTGGTTTACGGAATATTCGTCGGTCTTGGCGGAAAATCATCTTCTCATTTGCTTGCGCATTATTTTTCCTCATCCCATGATAAAAAAATCGATGCCCGTCTCAATTATGGCAAGTTAATAGACAAAAGCAATGTCCGGGCTCTGCTTAAAAGTACATCCTTTATAAACCTTAAGAAAAAAAGTTTCGACTTTTTTTCGGATGGCCGTAAATTTCGAATTGACACCAGTCTTGACATAAATCTGCAGGACTTTCTTTTAAAAAAACTGAACCTGGACACATCCAGGTGCATCGGGATAGTGGGGATGGATCCTGCAACCGGCAAGGTTTTATCTATGGTGAGTTTTGATAAGACAGACCCGTCTAACAACTTGTGTGTGGACAGCAGATTCCCTGCAGCAAGTATTTTTAAAATCGTTTCCGCATCTGCAGTTGTTGAGAAATGTGGTCTTAATCCGGACTCTAAGCTTTCATATAACGGTAGAAAACATACCCTGTATAAATCCCAGCTTAAAGACCGAAAAAACAGGTACACCAACCGGATAACATTTCGGGACTCATTTGCACAGTCGGTTAATCCGGTGTTTGGGAAAATCGGCGCCCTTTACCTTGGGAAAAATACGCTTGAAAAGTATGCTGAGGCCTTTGACTTCAACAAAAGCATCGATTTTGAGATTAAGATTGCTCCGAGTTCCGTCAATTTATCCGATGAACCTTACCAGTGGGCCGAGGTTGCCTGTGGATTCAACAATAAAACAAAAATGTCTCCCCTTCACGGTGCAATGATGGCTTCGGCAATAATCAACCAGGGAAGCATCATGGAACCTACGATAGTTGAGCAGATTATTGACGAAAAAGGAGAGATCATTTACCGGAATCGTTTGGTCACGATCAACCAGGCAATTACGCCCAGGACATCTGAGATTCTTAATAATCTCATGGCAGCCACAATACGGTACGGCACCTGCAAAAAGGCTTTCAGGGGATACAGGAAAGATAAAATCCTTTCCAAGCTGAATATCGGCGGCAAAACCGGCTCCATTGACAACAAATCTCACACTGCCCGATATGACTGGTTTGTGGGATTTGCCGAAGAAAAGGAGGGGCCGAGAAAGATAGCCTTATCAATTATTGTAGCCCATGAAAAATATATCGGCCCAAGGGCAAGTTATTACGCTCGTATTGCAATGAAAGAATATTTCAGCAGTTACTTTAAAAAAACCGCCACTTGATGTCTAAAACCTTAAACGTGATGAATTCGACGTTTCGCGAATTCATCGATATTGGGAATATCAATGAATTGTCTAATTAAAATCTTAAGTGTTATCAAGCATATGTTTGGCCGAATCCTTGGTTGTCTTTTAGCAGACGTATATTTTGGAAAACATATGGCTGGTATGCCGGATGGTTCCATAGTATTTTTTCCATGCCAGAATAACATTCTGTGCTGTGGACTTACAGGGATTGTTTCTTTTAAGAAAAAGAATAAAACAGACGGCCGTATCGACATTACATCTTTGAAAGATATTCTCAAAAAAGGTCAGGATCTTTGCTATGCAAACTGCAGGCAAAATGACCTTAATCTTGAAGATTATTATCTGGGCGGGGAAAAGCAGATTGACGCTCTTTTCCAAAAAGTGCGAAACTTAAAATGCAATGATCTTTTTTACAATCTATTCATTAACCATGAAAGTCAGGTCGAACTCGTAAAATTTGCCGATCGCTTTTCCGAATTCATTGATTCAGAATCAAAATTGCTGACCGATCATATGGGGCGCCTTGAATCTGATGATGTTGAAATTTTGTCCCGGCGTATTGATGATATAAAGGACATTGCCTGGTGTCTTACATCAGAGATTGCCGATAATATTGAAAAGGTTAAATATCTTATACGGCATGAACATGAAACTCCCAACATCTACGTTGTTAATATCTTCAAACAGATCAATGCCGTACTGAACAGTATCGACCGTCTTGAGGTCAGGGGCCGTGATTCTGCAGGAATATCCATGATGTTTGTTCTTGATAGTTTTGAATTTGACAGGTTCGAAGAAACAATAAAAAGAGAGAGTCTTTATGATCGGTTAAAGGAGCGGTCTTCCCGTGATGTTCTGGTTAACCTGGGAATCAGTGTAAATGAGTCAGAAGATGAAAACGGTCAAAAACTTGTTGCGGTTGCCATTACTTATAAAGTTGTCGCTGAAGTAGGGAGTCTTGGAGATAATGTTCATTTTCTACGCAAACAAATAAAAAACGATAAGATTCTCCATAAACTGGTCTCATTTTACCCCAAATACCATACAATTTCCGCCCACACGCGCTGGGCATCGGTTGGTGCCATCAGCGAACCCAATTGTCATCCTGTGGACAACACTACCGCAGGGAGCAGTGTTCCAAAAAGCGGTATCATACACGCCTGTCTGAATGGAGATATCGACAATTATATGGAACTTAAAAATAAATATGAAAAGCATGGATGTTTTATACCTCAGGATATAACTACAGATACAAAGATAATTCCACTTCAGATCGAAAAGTATATTAATCAGGGTGTTGAGGTTCAAGAAGCATTTCGCCTGGCGGTGAATGACTTCAAAGGGTCACATGCCATATCAATGCATACCGATCTGGCTCCGGGCAAGATCTTTCTGGCCCAGAAAGGAAGCGGTCAGGCCATTTTTATTGGTATTGCAAAAGATTGCTATATGCCTACTTCAGAGGTATATGGACTGATTGAAGAGACACCCTTTTTTATCAAGATGGGCGGTGAAAAAGAAGTGGAAGGCAAAGACGGCATGACCCGGGGACAGATTTTTGTCTTGGATCAGGACTCCGCCGGAGGCATGGACGGTATTAAAGCGACCTATTATGATAACACCCCGATTGTGCTTGGCAAAAATGATATAAAGCATACCGAGATTACTTCAAGAGACATAGACCGCCAGGATTTTCCCCATTATTTTTTAAAAGAAATTTCGGAATCTCCGCATTCTGTTGAAAAAACCCTTCAGAACCGCTGGAAAATCAAGGAAGATGAGATCGGGCGGTATGTCATAACCCTGGATGATAAGACATTCCCTGAAACGTTGCAAAAGGCCCTGCTGGATAAAAAAATACGACGAATCTTTTTTGTTGGGCAGGGTACCGCCGGTGTTGCTGCACATACATGTGCAGACATTCTGAATTACTATATGGACGATCCCTCGTTTTATATCAGTGCAATCAAAGCATCGGAGCTAAGCGGGTTTAAACTTAATGATGATGACGATAAAAAAATGATGGCGGACTCTCTTGTGATTGCCATAAGCCAGTCCGGCACAACCACAGATACAAATCGTACCGTCGATATGGTGAAAGAACGAGGCGCCCACACCATGGCCATAGTTAACCGAAGAGATTCAGATATTACTTTCAAGGTTGACGGTGTTATGTATACCAGCAGCGGCAGGGATATCGAGATGTCGGTAGCTTCTACAAAAGCCTTCTATTCTCAAATCGTCGCAGGTGCTCTTCTGGGTCTTAAGATTGCCGGACTTCTAGATCGCAGGAATGATGACTTTATTTCAGCACAAATTAAAGAGCTTCTTGCAATGCCCGGCAATATGAGAAAAGTCCTTTCAATGCATAACATAATCGGAAACTCTGCGAAAAGGCTTGCCACAACCAAGACATACTGGGCCGCCGTGGGCAGCGGTCCCAACAAGGCCTCGGCAGATGAAGTCAGGATCAAACTGAGTGAGCTTTGCTATAAAACGATTTCATCTGATTTTGTTGAAGATAAAAAACACATCGATCTTTCATCGGAGCCGCTGATCATTGTTTGCGCCGCCGGGGCCAGAGGGACAGTAATCGGTGATATTATTAAGGATACGGCGATATTTCAGGCACACAAGGCTACTGTCATTGTAATAGCTAACGAGGGTGAAAGCCGGTTTGAACCCTATGCAGCGGATGTTTTTCACGTCCCGATTGTCAGTGAGCATTTTGCTCCTATCCTGAACACCCTGGTGGGGCATATCTGGGGATATTACGCTGCGATGGCAATTAATGAAGGGTCACGTTTTCTATACGGATTCAATAAAGATATCCAGAAAACCGTAGACGATTGTACGAATAAAGGCATGGATGTTTACGAATTAATCCTTGAAAAATCTTTCAGGGAAAAAATCGCTTTTTTTTATAAAGAATTCAGAAGAAAAAAAGCCGATAACAGTTTTCCGTCTGCCATGGGGCTTGAAGCAGCATCGGATCTGACGCTGCTTTTAAAATATCTGTCCGGGAGACTGCCGGTATCTGATTTTGAAATAGATTTCGGAAAAAAAGGTACGGCGCTGAACATGCTGAACACGCTTTTTGAGTGTTTGGGAGAATCGATTAACTGCATGTCCCGACCTGTGGATGCTATCCGGCACCAGGCGAAAACCGTCACTGTCGGGACAAGCCGTATAAGCGACAAGGTGGAAGGGATACTGTTTGAAACACTGACCCAATACAATATCCATGCTTCCCAGCTTATTAACAGGAACATTATTGTTCTTAAAAATCTGCAGAAAATCGTTTCAGAAATAAAAGGGGCCATTTTCTACAGAATCGGAGGCCTAAACATTCTCGGTGAACCTACAGATCAAACCACAATCGAAATTATAAAAAAAGATGGTGTCTTAAAACCGATTCCGTCCCGTGTAGAAACCGACTCACTGCTCAAGGGGACCAAAAGAATCATTGTACGGGAAGGGAATGTATATATCGGCATAGGACGGAAAGACGATCGAAGTATTATCGTTATTCCGATTATATCCGCCTCTGCCGCCACACCGAATTTGATTGAACACATACTATTGTTGAATATATCGTTTAAAAAAAATGTTCCGTTGGATGTAAAGATAAAGGCCCTTGGCGGAAAATATGAGCGCATCAAAAACATTGTTCAGGAAAACAGTGTGATATGGGATGAACGGCATATTGAGCTTGTGGGGATGAAAGAGCTTTTTGGAATATCTGCGGAAAAAATCGGGGAATTTATTGTCTCACGTGTTTCATAATTTGTATTATTATAGAACTTCAGCTTTTTGAAAATATTGCCGCTCGTTTGAAATCGATTTGTTTAAAAAAACTGTCACGTATTATTGATTCTATCTTTATAACTGAAAATATATAGGAGATCAGAAATGCCGGACAAAAAAGATTTTATTATCAAAGACAAGAGGGTATTCGCGCAAGGGGATCAGGATCAAGAAACAATAGAAGAATCGGCCAAACCTTCAAAAGAGGAGGTTAAGGCAAGTGAATCTGAAGAGGCGGCTGCTCCTGAGGAGGATAAAACAGATTATCAACTGCCGAAAATCAATTTTGCCACCTTTGTTTTTTCCTTGAATTCATCTGTACTGTTACAACTCGGGCTAATAGACGATCCTGCCACCGGCAAAAAGACTAAAAACCTGCCACTTGCAAAACAGACCATAGATATTTTAAGCATGCTGGAAGAAAAAACCCAAGGGAATTTGACAAAGGATGAAGAGACCATGCTGAAAAATA
>JAUWLP010000151.1 GCA_030613575.1 Desulfobacteraceae bacterium | reverse complement strand
AAGTGAGCTAAAGTTTGAAGTGAGCTAAAGTTAAGGAGTCGCTACGCTCCGGCTTCTATAAAAATTGGCAGTATTCCTTAACTTTAGGCACTTTAGATCACTTTAGATCACTTCACACTTAATTGGCTAAGCATTTTTTTTGCCACAAAAAGCACAAAATTTACAATTAAGGAACTAACATGGAGTGATTTATGACAGGAAACGAAATACGCAGGAAATTTCTTGATTATTTTGAAAAACATAATCACCAGATTGTAAGAAGCTCATCCCTTGTTCCTTCTGACGACCCTACTTTGCTATTTGTCAATGCAGGCATGGTCCAGTTTAAGCGCGCTTTTCTTGGAGAGGAAAAGAGAGGCTATGTAAGGGCAACAACATCCCAGAAATGCGTGCGGGCCGGAGGAAAACATAACGATCTGGAAAATGTCGGATATACTGCAAGACACCATACATTTTTTGAGATGCTGGGCAACTTTTCGTTCGGGGATTATTTCAAGGAAAAGGCCATAGATTTCGGCTGGGATCTGCTGATAAACGGATACAGGCTGCCGGAAGATAAACTCTGGGTTTCGATTTATCTTGACGATGATGAGGCCCATGAACTCTGGCATACAAACATCGGAGTCCCGGAAAACCGGATTTTAAGGTTCGGAGAAGAGGACAACTTCTGGGCCATGGGTGATACCGGTCCGTGCGGTCCCTGCAGTGAAATACATATCGACCGGGGAGAGGAATTCGGTTGCGGCAAACCGGATTGCAAGGTCGGGTGTGATTGTGATCGCTTCTTAGAGATATGGAACCTGGTTTTCATGCAGTTCGACCGTGATGTTTCCGGCAAGCTGCCACCACTTCCAAAACCGAGCATTGATACGGGGCTGGGGCTGGAAAGGCTGATTTCCCTGATCCAGAATGTGCCTACAAATTATGATATCGATCTGATTCTGCCGGTTATGAACAAGGGGGAGGATCTTTCTGAAAAGCTGATTGGAGAGTCATGGGAAGCGGATGTGGCTATGAAAGTCATTGCAGATCACAGCAGGGCCGCAGCATTTCTTATTGGTGATGGGATTCTCCCTTCAAATGAAGGTAGAGGATATGTGCTGCGCCGTATTATGCGAAGGGCAATCCGATACGGGCGTAATATAGGCCTGACACGGCCCTTTCTTCATGAAACCGCCCGTGTTGTTTTTGATATCATGAAACCCGAATATCCCGATCTTCTGGAAGCTTCGGCGTTTATCACGAATATCATTAAAAACGAAGAAATGCGGTTTTCGGAAACCCTGGATCACGGTCTTAAGATTTTAAACGACGGTCTTGCCGATCTAAAGGCCAAAGGTCAAACCCGAGTGCCGGGTGATTTAATATTTAAGCTCTATGACACCTTTGGATTTCCGGTGGATATTGTCCAAGATGTAGTCAGAGATGAAGATCTGTTACTTGATATGGAAGGTTTTGATAAGTCGATGGAAGAGCAGCGTGAAAGGTCGAAATCGATCGCAACTTTTACCACCATCAGTGATGCTTATAAAAACCTTTCGGCCCGGGGAATAATGCCGGAATTTGTGGGGTATGATAAATTTTCATGTGAGTCAAAGGTGCTTGTCCTGGTAGAAAACGGCCAGGAGACTCAGGAGGCGGCCGGAGGTCAAGCGGTTGAGGTTGTGGCGGAAGCCACGCCTTTTTACGGTGAAGCCGGTGGGCAGGTCGGGGATACCGGCAAGATTTCCGGTGATGATCTTGACATGGAAGTCTCAGACACCATCAAGGATCCCACGGGGCTTATTATCCACAAAGGTAAAATCATTTCAGGACAGATTGAAAAAGGGGAAACCGTAACCCTTACTGTTGATAAGTCTCAGCGTGATGCTACGGAATGCAATCACACGGCCACCCATATACTCCATTTTGCCCTGCGGAGTATTCTCGGTGATCATGTCAAACAGGCCGGTTCCCTGGTGGCACCGGACAGACTCCGTTTCGATTTCACCCATTTTTCCCAGACCGATCCGGAAACTCTTGATAGAATTGAAACCCTGGTGAACCAAAAGATACGTGAAAACATATCTGTTCGGATTATTGAGATGGATGCCGAAGAGGCGTTCAAAACAGATGCCACAGCGCTATTTGAAGAAAAATACGGTGATCGTGTCAGGATCGTTTCCATGAACGATTTCAGCAAGGAGCTTTGCGGGGGGACACATACGGATGTGACCGGCAACATCGGTTTTTTCAAAATTACCGGGGAATTGAGTGTGGCTTCAGGGGTAAGGCGTATTGAGGCTTTGACCGGAGCGGCTGCGGTCGAATATATTCAAAAAGACTCAAAGATCATACATGACTCCGCCAGGTTGCTCAAAGAAAGTCCTGAAGCTGTTCCCGGGAGAATTAAGAAAATATTGTCTGTTCAGAAGTCACTGGAAAAAGAGGTGGAACAATTAAAAGCAAGGATTGCCATGCGATCGGCAGACTGGGCTGAAGAAGATATTAAATCGATCAACGATATAAAGGTGCTGGCTAAAAAAGTTACGGTTGACAAGCCGGCTGAACTGAGAGATATGGCCGACAGGTTTAAAGAGAAGATAAAATCGGGTATAGTTGCCCTTGGCAGTTCGGCCGATTCCAAGGCGCTTTTAATAGTTGTGGTTACAAAAGATTTGACTGACCGAT
This sequence comes from Desulfobacteraceae bacterium, assembly GCA_030613575.1. GTDB lineage: Bacteria > Desulfobacterota > Desulfobacteria > Desulfobacterales > UBA11574 > S5133MH16. Next base: position 3,879 of record JAUWLP010000151.1, on the reverse strand, counting down.
TTCATGCCGGGAAAATTGTTAAGGAGGTCGCATCTGTTGTGGGCGGTAGCGGAGGTGGCAGGCCGGATATGGCACAGGCCGGCGGAACCAAGCCGGAAAATCTGGATCAGGCTCTTGAGAAGGTGTATGAGGTGGTGGGCACTATAAGATAATATTTATCGGCGCTGCAATATAGCCTGGAATCTGAATTTTATTTTCTCTAACAATATCTGATAGTTTTTTGTTGCAAAGGATATTAATCCATTCTCTGGACGTCCTTATGCTATTAAATTTAAAGTAAGTATTTTTACCTTCTGATACTATACCGTAATTTGAAACAGTTATTTTCAGAGCTTCCTTTTCACCTTTTAGTAAAACTTTTAGAAATATTGTTTTATCTTTGGAATCGACTACGAAATCAATTATTTTTCCGTAGTCATTAATTGCAAAATTTGCAAATGATTGTAACACTTTTGATATAATTTTATCTTTCTTTTTCTTGATAATTGACATCTTAAAACCCAACCCGGATAAACCGAAAAAGTTACAAGTGAGCTAAAGTTTGAAGTGAGCTAAAGTTAAGGAGTCGCTACGCTCCGGCTTCTATACAAATTGGCAGTATTCCTTAACTTTAGGCACTTTAGATCACTTCACACTTAGTTGGCTAAGCATTTTTTTTGCCACAAAAAGCACAAAATTTACAAATAAGGAAAACGTGATGAATTCGATTTTTTACGAATTCATCAAGATAACATCTCGCCAACTTTTGTCAAACATATAGTCGAACTGATAACCAATCGTTGGAATTAAATCTAATAAAAACCTTGACAATATCGATCGGAACACTTAACTTTCGGTTTTCGAGTATATACTCATAAAGGATTGTTATGGTAAGACCAAAGAAACATCGCATGGTGGCTTTTAACCCTGACATCAGCTACTTCAAGCCAAGAGGCATTCCGATGCGCGAGCTTTCCGAAGTGCGCCTTACGGTTGATGAACGTGAAGCCATAAGGCTTGCAGATCTTTTGGACATGTCCCATGAAGCAGCAGGGAGACAAATGCATGTTTCCAGGGCCACTTTTGGACGGATTATCCAGCAGGCCAGAAAGGTTGTTGCAGATGCTCTGATTAACGGGAAGGCCATAAATGTTGAAGGCGGTAATTATAGAATGATTAGCGAATCCCGAATATTCAGGTGCCGCAAATGCAGTCACAAATGGGAGGAATCTTGGGGCACCGGAAGGCCTGAAAGCTGTCCCAAGTGCGATCATGAAGATTTTTATAGGTGCAGGAATTAAATAAAATTGTGATAATGACTGAAAAGGTTGTTATCCGTTAATTGCTATTCGTAGATGGGAGATAAGAATTATGGTAAAAATTCGTGAAAGTGTTGATGCTGCCCAAAAGCAGAAAAAGGAACAGACGGAACAGGATGTTTCTATCGATAGATCTTTAAAAAAGATAAAAAACAAACTCATTGTCTTGAGCGGCAAGGGGGGCGTGGGCAAGACCAGCGTCTCTGTTAACTTAGCCATTGCTCTTGCCAACAAGGGTTTTAACGTGGGGGTTATGGATGTTGATTTGCATGGTCCTGACGTGCCGAGAATGCTAGGGCTAAAAGGGATGCTGGGTATGAGCAAAAATAATAAACTGGATCCCATGAAGTATTCGAATAACTTGAAAGTGGTTTCAATAGAATCACTGATCGCAAGTAAAGACGATGCAATTATATGGCGGGGACCGCTCAAATATTCTGCCATACGGCAGTTTATCGGAGAGGTCGAATGGGGTGACCTAGATTTTTTAATTATCGATTCTCCCCCCGGAACAGGTGATGAACCGTTGACTGTTGCCCAGATAATTTCCGATGCTAAGGCAATTATCGTTACCACACCGCAGGAGGTGTCACTGGCGGATGTTCGGAAGTCGATCAATTTCTGTAAAACCTTAAAAATGGAGATTATCGGTCTTATTGAGAATATGAGCGGTTTTACATGCCCTCACTGCAACAAAATGGTTGATCTGTTTGGCTCAGGAGGTGGAGAGAGGACCGCCATTGCCGCTGGAATAGAGTTTCTGGTGAGAATTCCCTTTGATCACAATGTTGTGTCATGCGGGGACAACGGCATCTCTTTTCAGGAAAAATATTCGGATTCCTACGCAAGCAAGTCATTTGCGGAGCTTGCGGAAAAAATAGCCAAGTGACCCAAAATTACCGTTGACATATTTTATGTCAGGGTTTGATCCAGACCCCCTGATTTAGATACGACCCGGTAATTTCTTTAAGTACTTTCTTTTGCTGAACAAACCGTGATTTCATGCCGAGTAACCATTCCCTGTGCTTTAATGCTTCTTTCTTGCTGAGAAAGAACTCATGATCACTTTTGTTTATTTCAAACACAGGCACATCTTCATGCATGATCATGATTCCTGTATTGCTGCACAGCATGCACCGCACCATGTTGTTTTCAATAAACCGGAAAGTATCCCCGCCGCATTGGGGACAGCACGGTCCTTTTTTCTCAGCAGAAGGTCCAAACAATGCCGAAGCCAGCTCAGCGGCCGTCTGTTTATTCTCTCGGTTCATAAAAACTTCTCCAGGAAGGGCGCCGTAAACGACTCTGCTCTGTTTATCCTCTGCAAAGATCAGCTTTAAAAAACTTTGAATGCCAAGCAAACTGTAGCCTTCCTTGCCTTTAATACCTGCTATCACTACTCCTACGGCAGGTTTGCGCCATATTTTTTCAACGTGGGCATAAAATGGAAGCCCTCTGTCGATAAGACATTTGATGCATGAGTTTACGCCCAGAAAATAGGTGGGTGCCGATACTATCAATGCATCAGCATCGACAACGGTCTTTATGATTTTATTTAAATCATCATCCAGCACGCATTGTTCGGTTTTGTAAAGGCATTGGTAGCATCCCCTGCAGGGGAGGATCTTGAAATCCTGGAGACGCAAAAGCTGCAGTTCATGGGGGATTGATATCTGTTTGCTGATCTCTTTTGCCATGATTTCACAATTACCAAGTTTGCGCGGAGAACCGATAATACCAAGAATTTTTTTCATAAATATCACCCAAATAAATTTTAAGATCTTAGATTATGAAGACGTGTATTTACTGAATGTTAAAACAGTCTCTTGCTATCTATCAATATTTATTTTATAAAAAGGTCTAATTTGAGCTTAATTCCTTAAAATTGGATTTTTCGAAAAGACCATTAATCAACAGACTCATTTATTGGCAAAAAATACTGTTATGATCAAAAATAAGCCTAATATTCGAGTAAATATCGGGGGTGTAAAGCTAAGGAACCCTGTAATGACGGCATCCGGAACATTTGGATATGCCAGTGAGTTTAAAGAGCTTATTGATTTAAATCGTCTGGGTGCCATTATTGTAAAGGGTTTGTCGCTTGAACCGTCCAGAGGGAACCCACCGCCGAGAATCGTTGAAACACCGTGCGGGATGCTGAACGCCATCGGCCTTGAAAACGTGGGTCTGGAAGCATTTGTTAAAGAGAAATTGCCTTTCTTGAAAAGGCTGGAAACACCGATATTTGTAAACATTTATGGGAAAAGTGTGGTGGAATATGCTGAACTGGCATCACGCCTGGATGATATTGAAGACGTATCAGGAATTGAGGTTAATATTTCATGTCCCAACGTAAAATCCGGTGGGTTGGCATTTGGAGCATATCCTGACTCTGCATCAGAGGTCGTTAATGCGATCAGGGACAAAACCGAAAAACCCGTGATGGTCAAGCTTTCTCCTAATGTAACCGATATTACTGAAATCGCCCGCAGTGTGGAAGGAGAAGGTGCCGATTCGATCTCTCTGATCAACACCATAACCGGTATGGCCATAGATATTGAAACCCGGCGTCCAAAGCTTG
>JAUWLP010000040.1 GCA_030613575.1 Desulfobacteraceae bacterium | reverse complement strand
TTCTTTTCAGTTGTGCTTAATCTGCCTGCGGTTGTTCAGTCAGAAAACCAGATTCCAACAAAAACTGTTGTGGTGATGGGCACAGGTAAAATACATCAAGAGGACTCTGCCAGAGCAAGAGAAAAGGCAATCGCCAATAGCCTTGTTTCAGCAGTGAACAGAGTGGCGGTAGAAGTTTTACCGTTAGGATCACTGGTTCAAAACTTTCAGGCATTCAATGAACTGATTTATGGCCATACCAATAAATTCATCCAGGATTATAAAGTACTGGCAGAGTTTCCATTTACAAATAATTACAGGGTAATGGTGGAAGCAACCGTTTCAATCAGCACTTTGAAGAAACTCATTGCAAGCGCCGGAATTTTACTTGAAGAAAAACCCCTGCCAAAAATTCTGGTTTTAATTTCAGATCAGAATCTGAACGACCGTCTGCCAAAATACTGGTGGGGACAGGAGAAATATTTTTCAGAATCTTACTCTGTAAATGCTCTGGTTGAATCCATTAAAACAAAGGCATTCCCGATCATTGATACCCACATCATCGCTCAAAATACCCGGGTTGATCCCATATACGACACGCCTGATCTTAATGATACTGAAGCGGTTAACCTTGGTCTCAGTTCACAGGCAGGGGTGGTAATTGTCGGAAAGTCGGTTGCCAGTAGAGGACCTAATATTATGGGTAAAAACATAAGGTCTTTTAAAGGGATTGTATCCGCACGGGCAATTCGGACAGATACGGGCGCAGAAATCGCAACCACCATGCGGACTTGCGTAACAACGAACACTGATGAAATTGCCGGGGTCCGGGATGTACTCTCAAGAGCCGGATCTCTTGCAGGTGAAGACCTTGCTTCTCAAATAGTTGCTGCCTGGCAGAAACAAGAGGAACAATTTAACATTCTTAAAATCATAATTGAAGGTACCGGCGATATTGCAAATTTTGAAAAGCTCCGTCGTATTATCAATAATACATCGGGAGTGAAGAATCTTCAAATAAAGGAACTGAAGCCTGATGAAGCAACCATAATAGTCGATTTTCAGGGAATTGCCAAAGAGCTTGCGGATGCCTTGATGCTCAATACCTCTGGATCCATCGATATTAACATTTACGAAGTATCTCGGGATCGTTTAAGAATTGAGCTTATGCCCGGTTAACCCTAAAAAACTATCTATTTCTTAAAAATATTTTCGAGATTTAACCGTTACCTGGGTAATGGAAAAATAAATCATTGAACATAAATATTCCCAATATTTTAACAGTTATCAGGATATTACTTACTCCCCTTTTTGTAATTTTCCTTTTAAGGGATATGTTTTCATTTGCACTTCTGGTTTTTAGTATTGCAGCGATCAGTGACGGGCTGGATGGCCTGCTGGCAAGGTATTTCAACCAATATAGCGTATTAGGCGCCTATCTTGATCCCATTGCGGATAAGCTGTTGTTGGTCTCTGCTTTTGTAAGCCTGGCCGTTCTTAAAATCATTCCCCCCTGGCTGACGGTTATTGTAATCAGCCGTGACATCCTGATTGTGACCGGAATTTCCATTTTTGCAATTACGGACATCCATATTGAGATGAAACCGAGTCTTGTCAGTAAATGTACTACGGTTGCCCAGTTGTTCACCATCTTTTTAACTCTTCTTGACCCGCAAATCCCAGGCATCCACATAATTAAATCATTGCTGTTCTGGATTACGGCAGGGTTAACGATAACTTCCGGACTTCACTATATTTACTTTGGTTTAAACGTTCTTCAGAACGCCTCTGAAAAAAATTAAAGACAACCGTTTAAAGAACAACCAATAACGTTCCTTTTCAAAGTCAGTATGTAGCGTCCGAGGTCCCGATGGAATCCATTTTAGTAGAAAATTATAAATTTTTATCAAAACCTCGATTTGTATACACACAATATATGGTAATTTAGATTAATAAAATACAATATATCCTAATTCATGAGAATTATATATAAATTATATATAATCTCACTTGACAGAATAAAGTTACAAGGCCATATTAAGTCGTCTTCGCTCCACTCCGCAAGTTTGTAAGCGAATGCTGGAGTAATGAAATGCTGGAATGATGCGTTTAAAGGAATTCTGGATAATCAAAATTTTTTTCCGTTTTTATTCCCATTTTTCTATTATTCCATCACGCCATCATTTCAAATAGATGATGCAAATCTGTTACGACTTAACAATCTGTAATTTCAATAACTTGTTGAAATTCTAAGACGTTAAGAATTATGGTGATATTTATCAAAGATAATGCAGGCAGGCGTTCAGGAATTGAAAGACGGGTATTTTTATACACCATCCATATCCCGGAGCGAAGATCGGGTAAAGAAAGAAGGAAACGATTAGACCGTAGAAATAAAAAGGAATTTAGGCTACCGATTGATTTTGAACGTAGAGCGGTTTTTAAATTTTGATTTTACTATCACTTAAAAAGAATCAGCAATTTTCAAACCGTAAATTGCTGGCGTTGTAATTATCAAAAATAAAAATTTATCAAAAAACCTTGGAACACAATTCCCCAAATAAACCAAGATTCTCACAGATATGGATTCCGCCCGCCTTCATGGCCTCAATCTTTGCCTGGGCCGTACCGCTGCTGCCACTTATGATTGCACCGGCATGCCCCATGCGTCGACCAGGAGGCGCTGTCAGGCCTGCAATAAATCCGACCACCGGTTTTGTCACATTATTTGTTATAAATTCGGATGCCTCCTCTTCAGCAGTTCCGCCGATCTCGCCAACCATAACGATACCCGTGGTCTCCGGGTCCTTTTCAAAGGCATCAAGACAATCTATAAAGTCGGTGCCGTTTACAGGATCGCCGCCAATACCCAGGCAGGTGGTCTGCCCGATTCCTTGCATGGTTAACTGATGAACCACCTCGTACGTCAAAGTTCCGGAACGGGATACAACACCCACCGGCCCGCCCGGTTTGTGGATCGGACCGGGCATAATACCGATCTTGCACTGGCCGGGCGTTATGATACCCGGGCAATTGGGACCGATGAGGCGCGACGGTGCACCCGCCATGTAATTCTTGACTTTTATCATATCCATAACCGGAATCCCTTCGGTTATGGCAACGATAATATCGACACCGGCGTCTGTGGCCTCCATGATGGCATCAGCCGCAAATGCAGGCGGCACAAAAATCATGCTGCAGTTGGCGCCGGTCTGCGCCACAGCCTGTTTAACCGTGTTAAATACCGGTATATCGTCCATCTTCTGACCGCCTTTGCCCGGGGTCACACCTGCAACCACATTTGTGCCGTAGGCCACACACTGTTGGGTGTGAAACTGCCCTTCCTTGCCGGTAATGCCCTGAACCAACAAACGCGTATTATTGTCAACAAATATGCTCACTTTTCATTCCTCGCTTTTTTTGTCTTCAGCCTTCTGTCCTCCGACTTCTGACTTCTGCCCCCTGACTTCTGCCCTCTGCCGTCAGCCGACGACCAACTGTGCCACCTTCTGCGCCGCATCTTTCATATCTGCAGCGATCGTAAGGTTAAGACCGGATTCAGCCAGAATTTTACGACCCTGTTCCACATTGGTCCCCTCCATCCGGATCACTACAGGAACAGTGATGCCTGTTTTTTCTGCTGCCTGGACAACACCTTCTGCCAGCACGTCACAGCGTAATATCCCACCGAAAATGTTAATCAGAATCCCTTTTACATTCTTATCTCCGAGCATGATCCTGAAACCGTTCTCAACCATTTCCGCACTGGCGCCGCCCCCCACATCCAGAAAGTTGGCCGGCTCGGCCCCGGCCAGTTTAATGATATCCATGGTCGCCATTGCCAGGCCGGCTCCGTTGACCATATTTCCCACGTTGCCGTCCAGTTTGATGTAATTGAGATGAAACTTGGAGGCTTCCACCTCCAAAGGGTCCTCTTCGTCAATATCGCGATATTCAATGATGTCCTTGTGGCGATACAGGGCGTTGTCATCAAAATCGACTTTGGCGTCCAGGGCGATCACCACATCCTCGGCGGTGATCACCAGAGGATTAATCTCCACCAACGCACAGTCGTAATCGATAAACAGTCTGTAAAGGCTTGCAAGCATTGAAACAAACGGCCTCATCACGGAAGATGACAGATTCAGTCCAAAAGCAACCTCACGGCAGTGATAGGGCTGGATAGCCACAAGAGGATCAATGAAAACCTTGATGATCTTTTCAGGAGTTTCGGCGGCAACCGCTTCAATATCCATTCCTCCGGCTTCGCTGACCATAATAACAATTTTAGCGGTTGCCCTGTCCGGAATAATGCTCAAATAAAGTTCCTTTGCAATGTTGAGTCCCTGCTCCACCAGCACTTTCTTGACCCTCTTCCCTTCCGGCCCGGTTTGATGGGTCACCAAATTCATTCCGATGATCTCACCGGCAATGCCGGTAACTTCATCAATTGATCCCGCAAGTTTTACCCCGCCACCTTTGCCCCGGCCGCCGGCATGAATCTGAGCTTTAACAACAACCGGAAATTGGCCTAAATTTTCGGCAATCTTTTTGGCTTCATCAAAGTTGAAAGCAACTCCTCCGTCAGGAACAGGAATGTTGTATTTTTTAAATAATTCTTTTGCCTGATATTCGTGGATCTTCATGATCCTGAACCTCCATTTTTAAATTGAAAATTTTTGATTGAAGATTGAAAATTAATGTCAACAATTATTCAATCTTCAATCTTCGATATTCAATTTTTACACTATCCGATGACACACAACACATCGTCTTTGCCTACGCTATCACCGCTGGAAAAATTTATCGCCTGAACCGTACCCTCCGCAGGCGCAGGAAGGGCATTTTCCATCTTCATGGCCTCCAGAATTACCACAGTGTCCCCTTTGCTTACCGCATCTCCCACCTGTTTGGAATATTTGACAATCATGCCGGGCATGGGTGCTTTCAACGGAGTTCCTTCAACATCAGCAGTCACGGGAGCCGGTTCCGGTTTTGCGGGCGCGGCCGGTTTGGGGGGTGCAGGCTCCGCCGGTTTGGGGGGTGCGGGTGCTGCAGCCGGTGCGACCGGCGCTGGTGCTGAAACCGGCGGTTGAACCGGCATTTGCTGAACATAGCTGATAACCGGCGAACCTCCGGGTTCTTCAACCTCAACCTCAAAGTATTCATCATCCACAAATACGTTAAATGTTCGCAGTGCATCGGTCTTGGGCGGGCCTTTCTTTTCCACCTTTTTTACCAAATGGCCGAGCTTGGCCAGCTTAACCATCTCGTCTTCCTTTTTAATCTCTTCCAGTGTCCTGGGCTTGACTTCGGTCGGCGGATCTTCCTTGCCGTATTTCCAGTTCAAAAACCGTTTCCCTGTAATGGGATAAAGGGCATACGTAATAACATCGTCCAGGTCCTGGGCAAGTCCCTCGGTATCTTTTTTGGCCTGTTCAAGCTCCGGTTCCAAGACCTCTGCCGGTCTGCAGGTAATCGGTTCTTCTCCCCTGTCGTACCCCTTAAGAGCTTTCTTTTGAACCTCGGGATCAATGGGGATGGCCGTCTTGCCATATAAACCGTAGCACAAATCCTTGACCTGGCCGGTAATCATCTTGTAGCGTTCATCTTTATCGTCAAACAGAACATTGTTGACCGTTTGTATCCCAACGATCTGACTGGTGGGTGTTACCAGCGGAACCTGCCCCAGTTCTTTTCTTACTCTGGGAAGTTCTTTGTAAACATCATTGATCCTATGCAAAGCATCCATTTCCCTTAACTGGTTCACCAGGTTGGATAGCATGCCTCCCGGTGTCTGGTGCAAAAGGACATTGATATCGATAATCGACACCTTTGAATCATCCAGCAGGTGCTTATACTTGGGCAAGACTTTCTTTTCCAGTATTTCATTAATCTCCGCCAGTTGCCTGATATCCAATCCCGTATCACGGTTTGTTCCCAGAAGTGTCATTACAAGGGGTTCTACGGCCGCATGGGATGTCCGGTAGGCATATGGCGTCATGCAGGTGTCTATTATATCAACACCGGCCTCGATCGCCTTCAAATGGCTCATGGGAGACATCCCGGAAGTAAAATGGCTGTGCAGGTGGATGGGAGGTTTCACTGCCGCCTTTAAGGCTTTTATAATTTCATATGCATCATAGGGTGCAATCAGGCCCGCCATGTCCTTGAGACAAATACTGTCGGCACCCATGGCCTCCAGGTCCTTGGCCTTTTTAACATAATAGTCAATATTGTAAACCTCTCCGCCCAGCCGCGGTTCGGTCATTGTATAACAGATACAGCCCTGGAAATGTTTTCCGCATTCTTTGATAACAGAAACAACCGTTTCAAAGTTACGGTAGTCGTTCAAAGCATCAAATGTCCTGAATATATCCAGACCGTTTTCAGATGTTCGCTCCACAAAGGCCCGGGCAAGATCATCGGCATAATTTCTGTATCCAACAAGGTTCTGCGCTCTTAAGAGCATGGAAAAAGGTGTCTTGGTCATGTACCGTTTTAACGTCCGGAGCCTTTCCCACGGGTCCTCATTTAAAAAACGGTGCATGGTATCAAAGGTAGCACCGCCCCATGTTTCCACGGCCCAGAACCCGACCTCATCCATCTTCTCGGCCACCGGAATCATGTCTTCGGTCCGTCCCCTGGTGGCAAACAGGGACTGATGGCCATCGCGCAGGGGCAGATCCTGTATCTTAACAGGATTCTCCGCCGCCGGTCTGTCCTTGCTGTAATCCATGGTCGTTATTTTTACCTGATTATGATCGCTCATCTTAATCATCTCCTCTTTTTAATTGAAGATGGGGTGTTGGAATTTCAATCTTCAATTTTTCAATTTTCAATTATTTAAAGGTTCTCATCTGCATCATATTTCGCATCCGCATCTGGGCCTGCCTGCCGCTCATTCCCCAGAGTTTCACCGGCGACATAACGGCAGCATAGGCGGCTTGAGCCGGTTCAACTTCAGGTGCAGCCAGAGACTGTATACAGATCGCCTCTTCCTCTGTTTTGATATAGTTCATCACTGCAGATATTGCGGCCGACATTTTCCTTCTGTTTTCCATTGTTGCACCATTATGAATTGACGATTTACTATTGAAAATTGAATAATCAAAAAAGGTGTTTCTAAACATTAAATAGTCAATCTTCAATATTCAATAATAAATCACATTGGTATATTTCCGTGTTTCTTCGGAGGAGTAACCTCCCGTTTGCTGCACATGACTTCCAAAGCATCAATAAGACGAGGCCTTGACTCACTCGGAACAATCACGGCATCCACAAAACCCCGGCTGGCGGCACAGTAAGGATTTGAAAAAAGTTCCTCATATTCTTTTACCTTTTCCAGGCGCTTGGCCTCAGGGTCATCAGCCGCTTTGATTTCCCTTCGATGAATCACATTGCATGCCCCCGCGGCCCCCATAACCGCAATTTCCGAACTGGGCCAGGCAAACGCCATGTCAGCGCCCAGGTCTTTCGAACACATGGCAAGATAAGACCCTCCATAGTCCTTGCGGGTAACCAGAAGCATCTTTGGAACCGTTGCCTCTGAATAGCACCACAACAGTTTTGCACCGTGTCTGATAATGCCGCCCCACTCCTGCTGGCTCCCGGGAAGATATCCGGGCACATCTGCTATGGTCAGCATGGGAATATTAAATGCATCACAAAAACGGATAAACCGGGTGGCCTTGTCCGAAGCGTCAATGTCCAGACATCCGGCCAAAACCTGGGGCTGATTGGCGATAATACCGATACTTCTGCCGTTCAGTCTGGCAAAACAAACGATGATATTCCGGGCAAACCATTCATGTGGCTCAAAAATATCTCCTCTATCCACAATTGAACGGATAACGTCCTTCATGTCATAAGATTGGTTGGGATTGTCCGGAATAATAGCGTCAAGCGCCGGATCCGTGCGGCGGGGATCATCACCGGTATTAACCACAGGCGGATCTTCCATGTTGTTTGAAGGCAGATAAGATAAAAGTTTTTTGATCCGGTTGATAGCGTCTTCATCGTTTTCACAGGCAAAATGCGCCACCCCGCTCTTTTCGTTATGGGCCATGGCGCCCCCAAGCTCCTCAAAAGTGATCTTCTCGCCGGTTACGGACTTGATAACATCCGGACCGGTGATAAACATGTAGCTGGTCTTTTTTACCATGAAAACCCAGTCGGTCATGGCCGGCGAATAGACAGCACCTCCGGCCGTCGGGCCCATAATTGCTGAAATCTGGGGAATGACTCCCGAAGACATGGAATTGCGGTAAAAAATCTGCCCGTATCCGGAAAGGGAATCAACACCTTCCTGAATCCTGGCACCGCCGGAATCGTTCATACCCACAAACGGCACGCCGGCTTTTAACGCCATATCCATGATCTTGCAAATCTTTTTTGAATGCATTTCACCAAGACTGCCGGCTCTGGCCGTAAAATCTTGGGCAAAGGCAAATACCGGTCTGCCGTCCACAAGACCATGGCCCGTTATGACACCGTCTGACGGAATATCAAGCTTTTCCATGCCAAAATGTACACACCGGTGACTAACGAACATGTCAAGCTCCCGAAACGTGCCGGGATCAAAAAAAATACCGAGCCGCTCCCGGGCGGTCATTTTGCCCTTCTCTTTTTGTTTGGCAACCCCTTTTTCGCCGCCCATCTGCAGGATCTTTGCTTCCCGTTCTTTTAGATCCTTAATTTTATCTTCAATAATACCCATTATTAAATTCCTTTCATCTCACAACATTAGAAATGCTATTGCGACAGAATTCCTTTTTATAACTGAGGTATTCTACTATTAATTAGGCCGTTCATTTAATTCAAAGTGCGCAGCTTAATCATATGAATAAATTTCGTAATCGGTCTTTTCTCCCAAAAGATGGTCAATTTTTTCCTGTGTTCCCCTTCTTAGGTCGTTAACAACCCATTCCCTCCAGTTTTCCATGGACTGCCAGGTACTGACCACCAGGCTCTCGCCGGGGCGATCGATTCTCTTAAATGTTTCCCCGGAAATGTAACCAGGTTGTTGCATGGCTAAATTCCTGAGCTTTTGAAGAAGAGGCTTTAACGCTTCCGCCTTGTTTTCCGGCACTATCCTTTTAATGATTATTTTTACTGCCATTTTACCATCCTCCTTTCTTTGATGGTTGCGTAATAAAGTAAAAACTTAACTTTTAGTAAAGAGAGACCTTTGAAAAATACCCCCTTTTGTCCAATCCCGGCGTCAAGCTCAAATTTTAATCCTCGAAATACTCAATGTATTCCTGTGGTTAAAATTTTCGCCTTCCTTGGCCTTGAACAAAATTGAACATTTTTCAAAAGTCTCAAAGAACAAAACCTGCTGAACATTTACTTTGATGAACTCGTAAAAAGCCTTTTACGAGACCATCTCTTTTGATTCTATATACAAGGATTATTGTCAAGCAAAAAAAGAAGTCGGCTCGCCGCTATTGTGGATGCAGTGGTACCGTTTTCAACCTCTTTTAAGATCCCCGACAGCATCTTATTAACCTCGGGATTTTTATAGAACCTTTCTTTTAGGCCCTCTTTTACAAGGGACCACATCCAGTCAACAGCCTGTCTTTTCCGGTTCGCGTCGAGTTCCCCGGTAGCGGTTAATTTCTTTTGGTGGTCTAAAACAGTTCCCCAGATCAGATCAATCCCGGTCATCTCCAGAGCACTGCAGCTCAAGACCGGCGGTCTCCAGGTAAGCGATGATGGCGTTAAAAAGTGCAGGGCTGTCTCATACTGCTTTCTTGCAAGTTCTGCCTTTTCAATATTATCACCGTCTGCTTTGTTAACGGCAACGGCATCCGCCAGTTCCAGGATTCCCTTTTTTAACCCCTGCAGTTCATCCCCCGCACCCGCGATCATCAGCACCAGAAAAAAATCGACCATGGACGCCACTGTGGTTTCAGACTGACCCACACCCACGGTTTCAATAATCATAACATCAAAACCTGCGGCTTCGCAAACAATCATCGTCTCCCGGGTTTTCCTTGCAACCCCGCCCAGGGTGCCGCCCGAAGGTGAAGGCCTGATAAATGCCCTCTCCTCAACAGCCAGCTTTTCCATACGAGTCTTATCTGCCAGTACGCTCCCGCCACTTCTTTTGCTGCTGGGGTCAACGGCAAGTACAGCCACCCGATGTCCCTTTTGCACAAGCATTGTTCCGAGGCTCTCAATAAACATACTTTTGCCCACACCCGGCACTCCTGTGATTCCAAGGCGCACAGCCTTGCCCGTGTGAGGGAGCAGGAGATCGATAATCGTTCGAGCCAGTTCCTGATGAGAAGAAAGCGAGCTTTCAATCAATGTAATTGTCTTTGCGAGCACACGCCGGTTGCAATCCAGCACACCCTGAACATAATGTTGAGGATCATCGGATATCATTGTCGTTGCCTAATCCGGATAGACCGGAACAAAAAGGGATTGAATATTGACGATTGACGATTGAATATTTGAGGTGTCGCTGCGCTCCGCCATTGTATTATTTTCTTAAATTTTCACTTTTCAATGTTCAATATTCAATGTCACAATTCCTTAAATATTCAATCTTCAATCGAAAATATTCAATTTTAAGGAACTATCCTGCGTCGTAAACTAAAGTTTTGATCAATTCACCATCTTCGTAAAGAAAAACAGTTGAATTATTTCTTCTTGGTATTAACAGCCAGATTTCTTCTCCCGGCTTCATGAAACCGTCAAAAAGATCGATTGAAACTCCAAAGCTGTTTAAGCGCACCCTGATGTGTCTTTTTAAAAAACCGTCTTTTAGCCTGTATCTAAAAAGGCCTCCTCCTTGGGATTCATTTAAATAGTTATGGCCTTTTTCTACGGGTTTTCTGTTTATGACAATATTGACAGTACTCCCCTGGGTTACGCGATAGCCGGAAAGCAACTCCTGGGCCACAACGGTATTTAAGGGTTTGTCTTTGTGAAAATGAGTTTTTATTTCTCCCAAAACCAGATCTATGCTCTCTATCATAGTAATCGCGCTGTTGAGAGACAGTCCTATAAGATCAGGCATCTTATAGGCCCGGGGCCTGATCCCCATACTCACAAGCAGATTCACACATTCGCCTCTTGTTATCATGGTTCCCTGAGACGGAACCTGGGCAATAATCTCGTCTTTTTTTATACTATTGCTGTAAGTACTCGATATTTCTCCCCTGCACAAGCTGTTTTCTTCCAGGATGATCCGAGCCTGTCGTACGAAAAGCCCTTTAAGATTCGGCATCAAAATAGACTTTGCGCCTTTTGAAATTATTATCCTGACGTCACGCCCCTTTTTTATTTCCGCCCCTGGTTCCGGTTCCTGGAAAATAACGTTGTTTTCAGGAATGTCAGCGCTGTATTCCGACCCTTTAACTTTTGTATTAAGCCCCAAATCGGTTAATAACTCAAGAACATAGACTACATTTTTTCCGGAAAGATCAGGAACCACCACAGTATCTTCACTCTTTATAATAAGCGTGAGGGTGAAATAAGCACTTGCGCCAACGATCAGGACAAATAAAAAAAACAGGGACCCAATTTTTAATATTCGTGAGATCACTTTTTACGTCTCATACAGACCGAATAAAAACCGTCCATGTTGTTAAGATGAGGAAAGGTTTTTAAATATCCGTTACTATTTATAAGGGGACAAACGTTAAAAGGTAATCCCGCTGAACTTTTTTCTATAACAAACTTAGCATGTTTATTCAAAAAACCTTTTATCACCGATTCATTTTCCTCGGGTTCCATGCTGCAGACAGCATAAACCAAAACACCTGAAGGCTTAACAAGATGTGCAATGTTATCCAGAAACAGAGCCTGTCTTTTTTGGCAGTTTGCCAGGTTTTGCTGTGACGCCCTCCATTTTATATCCGGATTTCTTCTTAAAACACCCAGGCCTGAACAGGGTGCATCCAGAAGAATACGGTCAAATTTTCCAAAGAGTTCCCGGTTTAAGGGGTTGCTTAGATCGTGAATCCAGGTTGTCACAATGGAAACTCCGAGTCGATGCATTTCGGTTTCTAACCGCAGAAGCTTGTTTTCATCTTTGTCCATTGCAACAAGCCTTCCGCTGTTTTTCATCATCTGGGCGATATGCCCGGTTTTCCCACCCAGACCGGAACATGCATCTAAAATAGTTTCACCAGGTTGAGGGTCTAAAAGGAGAGTAACAAGCTGAGCGGCCTCATCCTGGACAGCAAATAGACCGTCTTCAAATGCTTCTATATTTGGAATAGACCTTTTTGGTTTGAAAAAAAAGACTCCATCCGGCGCATAATTTGTGATCTTGATCTTTTCGGCATATCCATCAAGAGCTTTCACCAGTTTTTCCCGGCTTGTCTTAAGGGTATTACAGCGCACGGTTATGGGAGGGATGGTGTTGATTGCATCACAGAGCAGCTCTGTCTCTTTCAATCCGAACCGATCCAGCCATCTTTTAATAATCCATTTCTGGAATGATTTTTTTGTTGCTAATGCTTTTGCAGGGTCGTTGTTAACTTCAGGAAAAGCCACGTGGCGATATTCTCTGACGGCATTTCTAAGGAGCCCGTTAACATACCGCACAACCCAGGGCGCAGCATAAGACTTTGCCATTTCAACCGATGTATTTACCGCGGCGGATACGGGTATTCTGTCTAAATATATTATCTGAAAAAGCCCGAGTCGCAGAATATTCAAAATTTTAGGATCAATTTTGTTCAGGCGGGTTTTAGAAAAATAGTCTGTGATCCAGTCGAGCCGGCTTCGCCACCTCAGAACGCCGTATACCAGAGATTGAAGTAAAGCCCGATCCTTTTTTGAAAAAAGAGTCTTTTCCCGGAAAACATCTTCTAAAAGGCTATCCAGAGTTTTGTGCCCTTTATCCAGAGTATTCAATATATACAGCGCCGTTTTACGGACGTCATCCACCATGCGTATAAGTCTTTAGGTCCTTGGTTGTAAACTTTCTGCTTTTTATGGAATATATTTTTACTGGTACAATTTTTTTATCTTAAAATAATTGAAAATTTTCGATTGAAGATTGAATATTTAAGGAATTCTGCCAATTTTAAGACAACAATTTCAATTAAAACAGTGGAGCGAAACTCCTTTTACAAATCGTCAATATTCAATGCATATTTTGGGTCAGGTATCAGCTTAAAATTGTTCCGGGAGGAATCTTATATCCTCGCAGAAAATCCTTGATCAAAAGACGTTTTCCTGACTCACCCTGAATTTTGATCACAGACAGAACTCCCTTTCCGGTTGCAATGCACAGTTCGTCAGGAAATCTTTTGACTACGGTTCCCGGGGTTTCGACAGTATCGATTATAATGGCTATAGCCTTGAAGATCTTAAGACGTTTGTTGCCATGGAATGAAAATGCTCCGGGCCATGGCGTCATTCCACGTATGAATGCCTCTAAAGTTTGGGCCGGCATTTCCCAATTTATACGACCGTCATTTTTTTTGAGAAGTGGTGCATAGGTAGCTTGGGTATGGTCCTGTGGGATAGGATTTATATCACCGGTTTCAATAGATTTTATGGTCTGTATCAAAAGATCTGCCGAAAGATCAGCCAGGCGGTCATGAAGGGTGCCTGAAGTGTCGTCAGAAAAAATTTTAATTTTTGAAGACAGGAGAATGTCGCCGGTATCCAAGCCTTCATCCATTAACATGGTGGTTACACCAGTCTCTATTTCTCCATTTATAATCGCCCACTGGATAGGCGCCGGTCCGCGATATTTAGGCAAGAGCGAGGCATGAACATTTATGGTAGCTATTTTGGGTATTGCAAGGATGTTTTTTGGAATAATGTGCCCAAACGCAACCACGACAATGATGTCAGGTTTGTGTTTTGCCATCCGTTTTTCGAACTCGACTGTTCGGATAGCTGCCGGTTGATTGACTTCATATCCCAGACTTATAGCAACTTCCTTTACAGGAGGAGGGACGACTTTACGACCCCGCCCTTTTGGCCGATCAGGCCGGGTTACCACCAAAGCCACGTTTTGGTTGCTTTTATGGAGAGCTTTTAATGCGGGCACTGCAAATTCCGGGGTGCCCATGAAGATTATTTTAGCCTTTTTCTTCATTTGTTTTTCAAATTCTTTGTTACACGTCTTTTATACATTCCTCTTTTTAAAGAACTTATTCGATCTATAAACAAGATGCCGTTTAAATGGTCAATCTCATGCTGCAACACCACAGCTAATAATCCTTCCGCTTCCAGACGCAGAAGTTTTTCTTTATTGTCGAAACCTTCAACAAGAACAAAAGCTGCTCGTTTAACATTTGCCTTGAAATCAGGGACGCTAAGGCACCCCTCGTCTTCAGAAATTGTAGTCCCTTCACTCTCTATGATCCTGGGATTAATCAGGACCTGTAAAGATCGTTTTTCGTCTTTCGGCGAAACATCGTAAACCAGAAGACTTTTATTAATTCCTACCTGTATTGCAGCCAGGCCAATACCGGGTGCCTGGTACATAATGGACGCCATGTCTTTAACTAAATTTTGTATCTTTTCGTCGATATTTTCAACCGGTTTCGTAGGCTCACTCAAAAATTTGTCCGGATATGTCAATATTTTCAGTATCGCCATATTACAACCCCTTTTCCCTTTTTTCATATGAGACCTGCAATATATTTACACTCGTAACCATAGCTGAAACAAAGCCGACAATCATAACGGGAAACATCTGTATTGCATGATTTGCCAGCGTATAGCCGGCAGCATCTTTTGAAGAAACCCCGAAAAGGACCAGGGCAAAAACGCCGCCTGCCTCCCAAATTCCCCAGAAGCCGGGTACAGAGGGAAGGGCTATAAAAAAACAGATTATTATCATATGCGCAGTGATTTCAGCAAATGACAGTTCTATACCCGGACACCCCAGAGCCATTATGTAATATGAAAAAGCTGAAAGACCCCAAATAACAACTGACAGTCCAATACAAAGGCATATCTTTTTGGGATGCTTGATAAGGGCAAAGCCGGAGGTAAAATTTTCGACAAAGCTCACAAGAGGCTCGCAAACTTTTTTTTGTATCTTTTTTTTAAATCCGGGCCCGGAAAAGAAAAACAGATATGGAATCGACATGATTAAACTGTTTATTGCCTTTCTTGTTTTGCCGTAACCAACCATGATTATCCCGACGATAAGGAGTAGAAGCAGCTTGAAGGTCCCTCCACCTGCTGAAACAAGAGTTTCTCTGTTGAGATGATACTTGCCAAAAACAATATCAAGGTTTGGATCTATATTTACATTTGCAAGCAGTATCGAAAAAAGTATAAGCAGCATGCTGACATCAAATACCCGTTCGGCAGCAACCGTTGCAAGCCCTGTTGAAAAGGGGATATTTTCCTTTTTTTGTAAAACAGCCGGTCTTGCAACTTCTCCGACCCTGCCCGGAAGGATACAGTTTATCATAAAACCGATCATCAAAGGATGAAATGCCTGCCAGAAACTTACTTTGGCTGACGATTCCAGTATGATCTGCCATCGAAAAACCCTTAAAACAAAACTTGTTAAAAGAACCAAAACAGCCGGAAATATCCAAACGTAATTGATTGAAATAAGATAAACTAAAAGATCGGAAATCGGCACGTTTCTGAATGCCAGATAGAGTGCCAGTGCGGATATTGTTATCCCTATGATCAGGGAAATGGTTATGTTCTTTTTCATAAGAGATATTAAAGACCTGGTCAAAATAAGAAAGCTTGAGAATTATCAAGACAGGATTTTGCGAGCCTTTACGATATCTTTTTTTATCTGGTCAGACAGTTCGGAAATATTTGAAAATTTTTTTTCATCTCTGATGCGTTGTATGAAGTTAACACGAATTTTTCGGTCGTATATGTCTTCATCAAAGTCAAGAATATGAACTTCCACGGATAATTCCTGGTCGCCGAAAGTGGGGCTATAGCCGATATTGGCGACTCCTTTGTGTTTTTTATTTCCGAATTCCACGGTTACGGCATAGACCCCGGTTTTTGGGCACAGTTCATCATAAAGGATAATATTTGCGGTTGGGAACCCTAGAAGCCTCCCCCCCCTGTTGCGTCCGGTTGTGACAACACCTCTGATCTGATAGTGACGCCCCAACAGTTTTTGGACTTCAGCCACCTTTCCCGCCATTACAAGTTTGCGCGTCCGGGTGCTGCTGATTCTGTCATGGCTTCTATTTAACGTCAGTATCCAATCGGCCACGATTACTTCAAATCCAAGATTTTTAGCATAGGTTTGCAAAAGCTCGAGATTCCCTTTACGATCTTTACCAAAAGTATAATCTTGCCCCACGACAATGGCTTTCATACCGATACGTGTTAACAACATATCCTCCACAAACTCTTTTGCCGATATCTCCGCAAATTCCATGGTAAAGGGAATACAAATAAGAACATCTATTCCGGAGCTTTCAATAAGCTCGACTTTCTGTTCATACAGAGTTATCAATGGCGGGTGGCCGTTTTTCTTTAATACCCGTACAGGGTGGGGCTCAAAGGTCATGACGATTGATGTACCGTTAATCTCATCGGCTTTTTCTATCACTTCATGAAAAAGGGCTTGATGTCCGATGTGAACACCATCGAAATTGCCGATGGTAATCACGGCGTTATCATACGGTCTTTCAATATTATTAATATGCTCAACTATTTCCATTCTAATTCTTTCCAGCCAATTATGATAGTCTCGTAAAAAGTCAAAAATACGACTTTTTACGGACGTTTTAAGTTTTAGGTATTAAGTTTTAAGTATCTGTTAAAGCGATTAATTTTAATTGCCTAAAACCTGCCCGCAATGCTTCGCAACGCAAGGCGGGCGGGCCTAAATCTTAAAACCTAAAACGTGATGAATTCTACTTTTTACGAATTCATCAATTATAACGGTCTTGACAAAAATAAGAAAAGATTTATATAAGTCAACTTGCGTTTGAAATCAATCTTTTTAAATTATGTGTATTTATTGCCGAAGTGGCGGAATTGGTAGACGCGCTAGGTTCAGGGTCTAGTGAGTGTATTCTCGTGGGAGTTCGAGTCTCCCCTTCGGCACCACAATAAATACCTCCAGTCGCTCAATAGCTTTCCGGGTATCATCTTCATCTACT
>JAUWLP010000172.1 GCA_030613575.1 Desulfobacteraceae bacterium | reverse complement strand
TGCTGAGGCTATGAATGTTACTGACTTAAAATTGAAAAGCAAAATTCCTTTCAGTGTATACAATTAGATAGTCAAGTTATTCCTATGTTTTCAAGGAATTGTCCACTTATGCGGCTAAAGGTTTAATAAACTCACGCTAGTTTCAGCTTGTTCCTAACTTGGTCAAATGCAGTCCTCGAAATGCAGATGCCTCCACCTTCAGCAAGACCCTCTATCCGTGCAGCAATGTTGACCCCATCGCCGTGAAGATCCTCGTCCTTTTCGATCACATCCCCGAGATTGATCCCAACGCGAAACTCCACCTTGCGATCTTGTGAAAGTTCAGCATTTCTGGTCTTGAGTTCCTCCTGGATCTCCACAGCACACTGCACTGCATCTACCACACTGATAAAATCAGCCAGCAGGGAGTCCCCCGAGCCATGCACTACCCGGCCTCGATGCTGCCGGATGAGCATGCCCATAACCTCCCTGTAGGCGGTTAAGGTACTGACGGTCGCCTCCTCATTATCGTCCATGAGACGACTGTAACCCTTTACATCGGCATGAAGGATAGTGGTGAGCTTACGCTTTAAACTTTTATCAGTCATGAGATTATTATATGTTTGGGAGGTTTCATTTAAACTCAAAAGAAAACGTGAAAAAATATCGGAAGCGCAAACAAAAAGAAGTTTAATAACTTTGAGGTCAACTAATAATTCTATTGAATAAATTGCGAAGCGTCAATCAATTTTATTGATTATTGGTAATAACTTGAGAGTCTAAAGTTCTTACGTCATGCCGGACTTGATCCGGCATCCACAATTCATATGCTATTGATAATATTCTGGATTCCCGCTTTTGCGGGAATGACGGTACCTAATTTATGGTTCTAATAATTTCAATAAGTTAGAAGAACTTTGGACTGTACAGGTAATAATAGAGGGAGGAGAAATGCGGGTTAAACCGTTATCCTTTTTATAGAAAGGTTTTGGATATCCATACGCCCTAACCCTCGCTGGTGGGCAAGACGAATATGTTTAATTTGGCCGGGTTCAAAGCGCTTCCCATACCATTCACACATTTGAACCGTTTGAGCATCTGCTGCTACCATGTCTTTTGATCCGATGATGGTATCCATGCGGATAACTTTTCCCGGACCGGCCGGTCCATTATTTGAGAGCACTCTGGTTGCATCTATCACTACGAGTTGAGGTCGGAGCAGAGTGCATAAATCGACAATAGCCGAATCGAGGTCGTGATCCCGGTGCATGATCATGCGATCCCATATCAGCCCCATCATTCCTTTCATGGATAGGCTCACACCCGTCGCAAAATGAGACTTGGCCACAGGCGCCGCAATAAGAACATCGGCCTCCAAAACATCCTGCATGACATATGTTTTTTTAAAGCTCAACCCTTTGGGGATTCGAACTGGTTTGTAGAAATCGATCTTGGTAAGTGCGTGAACTATACCTTTATCGAAAACTTCACATGCTTTTTTTATGCTTTTAATGCAAAGCTCATCCTGGCCATAGGGATGGTCAAGAACCCGAATCTTCGAAGCTCCGGCCTCCCAGCTCATGGCTACGAGTTCTCTTGCTACTTCAGGATGGGTATTGGTGGCTTTTTCCGGCTTATGAGGACAACTCATATTGGGTTTAATTACTACCTTGTCTCCAGGTTTGACAAAAGATTTCATACCGCCGAGAAGCTTTACGGCAGCACGAGTGGCAGGTCCGGGTAGGCCTTTGACAATACCCAGATCAGGAATCGCTGTCTTTACAGGGGCGAGCTTACCTGCAAGGACCGATTTAGGGAGGTTTAGTCCAGCCGCCCCTGCTGCCATGAACAGGGCTCCTTTCAGTTGTTTTATCAGGAACTCTCTGCGGTCTAAAGTTTTTCCCGCCAATGCCTTCTCATTTGACAGAGAGTCAAGAAAAGATTTTTTTTGCATAAGGTCAAACTCATTAAACGGATTCACTCGGAATTTCAGATACCGCACACTGTCTTTGAAACGAAACGTTATTCTGACAATCACTATAATGAGGGTTGCCGAAATCGCCGAAGTCGATTTGGACGAATATGGCAAAGTCGACAACCCCGTTTCAGGAAAAGTATTAACTTGCAAATGTCAGAGATCCCGCACCATCTAAGCTCAGAGTGAATCATTTTTTAGGCAGGGTGTAGGTCCCGATGACTTCCACCCAATTGTCCCCTTTGGTTTTATCCTTGGTTAAGGGCGTAATGGCTCTTCCGTTCAAGGAGATTTCCCCTTTGATTCCTTCAAACCGGCCGGTCCCCTTTATGTATTTACCCTTGCCCTTACCTAGCTTTGTGCCATCAGGAGCAAAAGTTGAGGTACCGTGAATCTTTTGCGTAAATGTGGAACCGTCTTTAAAGGTTGTTATCGCATAGCCCTCCCATGAGCCTTTCTTCTTGATAGAGTCAAACGTAAGCCGGAGGTCGACGGCCGCAACTTCGTTTTTAAATATAGCCACGCCTCTCCTCTCCAACACACCAACGACATGTCCTTTCACATCAGGGAACAGAGTGAACTCCATCTTGGTGACTTGGCTGGTGTAGTTGTACTTCATGGTCTCTGCTTTCGCCTGTGTGGCAGGCACCAGTATCAAGGCTGTGACGAGGAAAATGCCTATACAACTCAAAATAGTGATGGTCATCTTGCTCTTTTTCATGATTGTGTCCTCCTTTTTGGTTCTAAGATTTGTAAAATGATGAGTTTAGGATCCAAGCCAAACAGTGGCTTTGGCTTAAATATAATCGACCTTAACTTTTAGCTCCTGAGAGAAAATAAAACTTCCCATCAGGAGCATGGCCGGCACAATTTAAGTTTTCCCATTATAGAAGAAGGATAAAAGATGGCTTTTTGAAAAATTGGTTCTTCTTTTCTCATGATCTTTTCCCTTTCCTTGTTGAGTTTTAATATTATTGCAGCAACCACCGTGCCAACGTGCTGAAAAATATACTATATCAATTTAACCAGTTGGAATCACTTCAAATAAACTATAAGATCAAATTCCTTTCCTGGCATGAGCCCCTTCAAAAAGTTATTATATTTGGCCAGATTACTGATATTTCGGCAATTAATCGAATTGTTGTTATTTCCAGTGTGGATAGCGATATAACTGTTTGACTTTCAATAAAATCCTGAGAGAATGATCTATAATAAAGGATGATGAGAAATAAATGAAAACTTCTCTTGTTTTTATATTGACGTTACGATATTTAATCATAATCGCTATATGTCAGATGATAATTATAATATTAAACCGACAATTAAAAGAACGTCATTCCGGCCGTAGCGAAGCGGAGAGCCGGAATCCATAACCCATTGTATTTGCTGGATTCCCGTTTTCGCGGGAATGCCATGTGAAAAAGGCGCATTTTGTATATTTAATTGCCGGTTTAATAGAAGGAAGGTTTTATGAGTGAGATTGACTTGGATTTTTACAAAGTACTCTTCGAAGATCTCGATCCAGAAAACCTAAAGAAGCGATTTCTAAAGTTGCTTTTGAGAATCCAGAACGTGGATCGCGGATCTATCTGGGTCAAACGAGATAACAGGTATGTATGTATTGAAGCCCTTGAGAGTCCTACAGATACAGATACCATTAAAGGAGCCAGTATCAGCGCTGACCGACCAAGCATTGTTGGCTGGGTGATGGAAAACGCTGAAATGACTGTGGCAGAGGCCGGCAAGGACCCCCGTCATTATAAAGAGTTTGAAGAGGGATGGAAAGTAAAGAGCGTCTGGATTCTTGCTTTTCCGCTAATTTTGAGAAATGGGCAAATTTACGGAGTGGTCCATCTCATCGATACAAACAAGGATAACAAACGTCTAAATATTGATGAAAAATACCTAAAACTCCTCAAGAGCATCGTGGATATGGGTTCCATCGCCTTAAGCAACGCTTTGAACTATACCGAGCAACTCGAAAGGAATCTTGAACTTGAGCAAACCCTTGCAGAGATTCAGAGCAAGGTTCAAATTATTGGCCAAAGCCGCCCCTTTATCGATGTAATGAAAAGGGTCCGTGAATACGCACGAACGGATTTTCCAGTGCTGATTACCGGGGAAAGCGGGACAGGTAAGGATCTCATCGCTATGGCGTTGCACAATCTCTCTTCCCGAAATAATAAACCGTTTGTTGTGCAGAATTGTAGTGCCATCCCGGATACGCTGCTGGAAAGTGAGCTTTTTGGATACAAAAAAGGCGCTTTTACCGGCGCAATAGAAGATAAGACCGGCCTTTTGAAATCCGCTGACGGCGGCACGGTTTTCTTAGATGAAATTGGAGATATGTCTTTTCACCTCCAGTCGCGCATATTGAGAGTCATCCAGAACAACGAAATTAAACCCCTGGGGGAGACCAGGACCAGCAAGATCAACATAAGGATTATTTCTGCCACCAATAAGGATTTAAACCAAGCAATTGCCAAAAAAGAGTTCAGAGAAGATTTATTCTATCGTATCAGTGTTCTTCCGCTCCACCTTCCACCATTGCGGGAGCGGAAGAAAGATATACCGCTTTTGCTGAATTATTTTCTCAAAAGAGAAGCTCTCAAACTAGGAGTTTCTCAGAAAAGAATTTCCAAAAAAGCCCTGCAGTATCTGGAAGATTACCAATGGGAAGGAAATATTAGGGAACTTGAAAATTTCATCAAATATATTCTTAGCACAGTTGATAATGATATTGTGGGTGTGAACGAAATACCAGATCATTTTAAGAAAAAAGAAATTTATAAAAGGGACGTTATCAACACCTTTGATTTTCAAAAGGAACCGATGTTTTCATACAAAAGTCTTCCTCCGGCAACAGCTGAGTCTCCATTTACCGGTTGTTCTTGGGAAGAGCTTGAAAAAGATTATGTTCTCTATCTTCTTAATAAAAACAGATGGAACATAACTCGTGCTGCTAATGATGCAAAGATAAATAGATCAACTTTTGATTCAAGAATGAAGAAACTTGGCATTAATAAAAGATAAAGGATTTGACAACGTTAGCTCCTGATTTATTAAGCCTGGCAAGCCTGGTATGATTCAACTCGTTAGTATTTGACTTCTGTTCTCCATATCAACATTTTTCCAATTTGTCGAGGATGTCTCCTATAGTAAAGGATGTCCCCTGTAGTAATGCTTGATTTTTTGTCACATCTACA
>JAUWLP010000133.1 GCA_030613575.1 Desulfobacteraceae bacterium | reverse complement strand
CTGAAAAAAAGACCCGGTCTTTGGAATTGGAACCTGGATCTTCTTTGACGGCTTCGTAAAAAATCCAACTTCTGCGTTGTGCTGCATTTCGTAATCATTCAACGTACGAAAAGTACGCCTCATGATTACAAAATTTGCACGCCTTGAATTTGGAGCTTTTTACTTTGCCGTCAGACTGTGACTTTTTGCGAGACTGTCTTCTTTAGTGTTCTAATCCGTAAATTCGATTACGTATTTTATGTTAGTCACTTAGCATTTATTTTTGTGTTTTTTTTTGCAAAACTTTTTTCTTCTCGCCACAAAGGCACCAAGACACTAAGAACGAATAACAAAATAAAATCCTTCGTGTCTTTGTGCCTTGGTGGTAAATATTTCTTGGTTCCGGTTTGTCCAGGTTAGGATATTTATCTTCAATTTTAGGCACTTTAGATCACTTTAGGCACTTCAAACTTTTAATCGGAGGATGATTATGAAACCAGTATCAATATGTTATGAATCAATCGATGTCAGCTTGCAAACCGGTCCGGACATTTGCGATATTACGTTAGAACTCGATCAATTGATAAGCAAATCTGATATTGTATTCGGGAGTCTTTTTGCCACAATAGTCGGATCAACAGGTTCGATCACAACCATTGAATTCGAACCCGGTGTGGTGGAGGATTTGAAACAAGCCATAAACCGGCTGGCCCCTCCGGATATGGAATACGAGCACGAAAAGGCATGGCATGACGGCAACGGACACAGCCATGTTCAGGCCGCATTGCTTGGGCCTTCCATTGCCCTGCCGATTCGAAACCGTCAGCTCAAACTGGGCACCTGGCAGCAGGTGGTTGCAATCAATCACGATAATCGTCCACGGACACGTACTATTGAAGTGACCATCACAGGGACAAAACAGGATTGATAATTGAATATTTAAGCAATCCTTTCCCTTTCAAAAAAACCAATATCCTCAATTTTAGATATTTTAGACATTTTAGGCATTTTAGACGGTGATTATCCTTGACAAATGATCTTTTCATTATTAAAGGTCTTCGTTTGGGAAAATTGAAATGGTATTGTAAAACCATTTATTATTAAAATAAAAAAATGAAAGGAGACGGTAACAAATGTCAAATTTAATTCCACCACATGGCGGCAAGGGATTGACCTGCTGCTTGCTTGAAGGCGCTGATCTTGAGGCAGAAAAGAAAAAGGCCGAAGGGCTAAAAAAAATCGCCGTGTCTCATCGTGAAGTCGGTGACCTTATCATGATGGGTATCGGCGGATTCAGCCCGCTGACAGGCTTTATGACCAAAGCGGACTGGAAAGGTGTCTGCAACAATCTTCAACTTGCCGATGGAACCTTCTGGCCCATTCCCGTATCCCTTTCCGTGGACAAAGCGGACGCCGACGGCATCAACGACGGTGATGAAATCGCACTGTGTGACCCGGATAGCAATGAAATAATGGGGACCATGAAGGTTACGGAAAAATATGAAATGACCGAAGCCGACAAAAAGTTTGAATGTGAAAAGGTATACATGGGTGAAGGAACTCCCACAGCCGAAGAGTTTTGGAAGGTTGCAGGCGAGGATCATCCGGGCGTCCAGATGGTCATGGCACAAAAGGAATTCAACCTTGCCGGCCCTGTCAAGGTCTTAAGCGAAGGCGAGTATCCTACCAAATATGCCGGCGTCTATATGAGGCCCGAAGAGTCTCGCAAAATCTTTGAGGAAAAAGGGTGGAGCGAAATTGCCGCTCTGCAGCTCAGGAACCCCATGCACAGATCCCACGAATACCTCTGCAAGATTGCCGTGGAAGTTTGTGACGGCGTATATATTCACTCTCTGGTGGGCAACCTGAAACCAGGCGATATTCCCGCGGATGTTCGCGTAAGATGTATCGACTCCCTTGTGAAAAACTATTTTGTAGATCAAAATGTGGTCCAGGGCGGCTATCCTCTGGACATGCGTTACGCCGGACCCAGAGAAGGTCTTTTGCACGCAACCTTCCGTCAGAACTACGGATGCTCACGCATGATTATAGGCCGTGACCATGCCGGTGTTGGCGATTTCTACGGCATGTTTGAAGCCCAGACCATCTTTGACAATATCCCGACCTCCGACGATCCCGGGAAAATGCTGCTCTGCAAACCCTTAAAGATCGACTGGACATTCTATTGCTTCAAGTGTGACGGCATGGCTTCACTAAGAACCTGCCCCCATGGCAAGGAAGACAGGGTTCTTCTCTCCGGAACAATGCTGAGGAAGATGCTTTCAGAAGGCGGGGAAATTCCCGATCATTTCGGACGTGATGAGGTTCTGGCAATTCTTCGTGAGTACTATGAAGGACTTACTGAAAAAGTTGAAATCAAGATGCACGGGGCCGCAACCGGCGAATAATGATAAGCAGTTGAGCGGTTGGGTGTTAAGCGGGTGACTCATCACTCACACAAGTTAAATAGGACGCAGATTTTCGCAGATATACACAGATAATATTGTTGTTTTGCAATTTAAGAATCTTGATAATCTGTGTTCATCTGTGTCCAAAAAAGAAAATTCCTATACTATCGAGTTACTAAAAAAAGGGGAGACAAAAATTGTCTCCCCTTTTTTTTATATGTTTTCAATGTTATTAACTTAAGGATCCACATTAGAACCGCAGAATATCGAGCAAGGAATAATGAATATCAAAGTATTTAAAATCAAATATAAAGTTCTTACTTCTAAATTCCTTGTTCAATATTCGATATTCGTCTTAAGTTATTAGCATTGATCTATCTTTAGATCAGTTTCTATTGCCTCTCCGAGTACTCATTATACGCCATAGCCACCGTCCTGTAGACAATATGGGCCAGCTTTGAAAACGGTAAAAATGCGAACAGGTTGAATACAAAGACAAGATGGATAAAATACATGAAATAAGTCACACCGGCCATACCCGCCAACCGGGACATTTCAGTGAACATGCCGGTAACACCGAGCCCCAGAACAAGCCCAATCAGGTACCAGTCCTGGTAGCTTGAGGTCTGATCGGTTTTGGCCAGACGGTTCTTGATCATCAGGATGCTTCCGATAATAAGGGCCACACCGCTGATATTGGCGAGCCATTTAACCGGGTTCAACTGGGAATAGGGGCCGTGGAGTTGCAAACCGTAAAGGGCGATAAAAAATATGTTGGTTACGATAAAAAGCCCTATAAATGACAAAAACACCATCCAGTGAGCCACGTCACGGTCCTTATTTTCCGAGCATTCAGAGAACTTGTCTTGTTTTAATATGGTCGGTAAAACACGAAGCAAGCCCTTGATCAACCCGCCGAACTCGAGTTCCTTCTTGTTGGTCTTTCCCTCCAAAACGGCATTTTCATGGATATCATTGATAAATCTTTTCAGCCCCATGGCGAAAATCACCACAACCCAGCCGGCCAACGGTACGAAAATCATATCCACCAGCCATGAGGAAAAGAACATACTATGTGATATTCCATGCTCACCCAGAGGCGGCGAAAAATCGAGAAGACCTGTGATAAGGCCCAGAACCAAAAATATCACTACTGGTACCACGAAACCTATCAGGGGAAGCATCTTGGGGTCGTTGACCCATTTTCCCACAGCTTTGGGTACCGCATAATCCGTAATGGCATAAGAACGGATAGCGGCCAGCACTTCACCCGGTTTGGCGCCGCGAGGACACATGGTGGTACAATCCCCGCAATGATGGCACAGCCAGATGTCCAGATTATTTACCAGTCTGTCTTTTAATCCCCATGATGCGGCGATCATCTCCTTTCTGGGGAACGGTTTGGTGTCAGGAGAAATAGGGCAGACCACCGAACATGTAGCACATTGAAAGCACTTTTTCAGGGAGTCCCCCCCGAGCCCGACGATTTCTTTAATAAAATTTACATCAGGCTCAATCAGGTATTTGTCCGTCATATTAATACCTCCTCATTATATTTACTTCGGAAAATTTACGACTGACAACTTAAGAATCAAGAGATTCTTTCATAACTCGAATAAACTGGAAAAGTGCCTAAAGTGAACTAAAGTTTGAAGTGCCTAAAGTTATTGTGTCGCTTCGCTCCATCTATTCAAATTAAATTGACAGAATTCCACAACTTTAGGCACTTTAGATCACTTTAGTCACTTCACACTCCATTAGCTTTAATCTTTTTTACCACAAAAAGCACAATATTTAAAATTAAGAACCTAAATCGTCAATCGCAATTTGCCTATAATCCCTTGAACGGGTTGGGGCCGAGTTCTTCAACCATTTCCACAAAGTCATTTATCATTTTGGGGAGCTTGTCATAGTCATCAATGGCAACTTCGAATTGGGCCACCCGTTCTTCTTCCAGGGCCAGACTCACCAGGGCTTCGCCGATTTTCTTCATTCGGACGTCCGCAAGTTCGCTCCCTTTGACAAAATGGCACTGGTAGTCATCGCCATGCTTGCAGCCCAGGAGAAAAGCCCCGTCCATGCCCTGAGCAAGTGCGTCCTTAATCCAGATCACGTTCATGGACCCCAGGCAACGAATAGGAATAAACCGGACGTCGGCCGAATAGCTGAGCCTGTTCAAGCCGGCAATGTCCAAAGCCGGATAGGCATCGTTTTCACACACAAACCCGACGATCCTGAAGGGGGGCTCGTCATAATCATCTTCAGAAGGTACGCCGATGGCTTTGACCATGGATCCGACACTGTCGATATTGAAATCGGCAAAGCCGATAATACGTTCGGGGCAGGCTCCCATGCAGGTGCCGCAGCGCCGGCAGCGGGTCATATTCGGCTTGGGCGTACCGGTTTCATCGTCATCCAGGGCGCCGAACGGACATTCCTCTGTACACCGCTTGCACTGGGTGCATCTCTGCATGAAAAAATCCGGGAATGTCATGTCGCCGGATCTGGGATGAACGGAAACACCCCTGTTTACCGATTCGATACACTGAATCGCTTTAAGAGTAGCTCCTGTTGCATCTTCAATGGACTCTTCCATGGTCATGCTGCGTCGAATGGCGCCGGCAGCATAAATACCGGTTCTTTGGGTTTCATAAGGAAAGCAGATGAAATTTGAGTCACAATATCCTTCAAAAAGATCGATATCACGGAAAGCCGGTCCCTGACGGTAAGCCAGATTGACAACAGGATCATCCACCGTTGCCGGGACCATGCCGGTAGCCAAAACCACCATATCGGCCTTGACCTTGACCTTTTCACCCAGCAAAGTGTTATCAGCCTCGACGATCATGCCGTCACCGTTTTTGGAGACACCGATAACTTCACCTTTGGTCAAAAAGATCCCCTCGGTCTCCTGAAGACTTATATAAAAGTTTTCCAAAAGCCCGGGAGTCCGCATGTGCTGATAAAAGATATAGGCTTTACCGTCTTCATAATCTTCGCACACGTATTTGGCCTGCTTGAGAGCAACCATGCTGGTGACCGAACCGCCATATTTAAAGTCGGCATCATCCTCGCCTTTACCGGGACTCTGGATAAAGACAACCGATTTGGCTTCTTTGCCGTCTGAAGTGGTTATCTTACCCTTGGCAGCCATTTCCTCAAACTGGTGGTTGGTAACCACATCCGGGAGTTCACCATATCCTAAATGGGCAAATTCATCTCCTTCAGGCTTATACGGCCGCCATCCGGCAGCAAGTACCACGGCGCCGAACTTTTCACCATCCGGATCGATTTGCAAGATGTCGAGCTTGCCCTCATTGTACTCCATGTAGCGTTTATGTTGCGCTTCAACATCCAGTTCTTTGCCGTTTTCATCAAATTTCATCTCTTCCGGCAGAGGATACGGAACATCATACTCGATCTTTTCACCCGGCTTCTTTAATGTTACCGTAAAATCCCCGGGCTCACCGGCTATACGGGCAACAATCGTATCTGTCTTGACGGAAATATTGTCATAAGCCTCAAGTTCTTTGATTTTGGCCCCAATAACCGGTGGAATAAGATTCTCATAAGGATCTTGAATGGGCAACTGTTTACGAACTTTAGCCGCATATCCGCCCAAAGATGATTCTTTTTCAACGATTGTAACTTCATAACCGGTTTTGGCCGCATCAAGGGCGGCAGAGATACCGGTGATGCCGCCGCCGATAACCAGAATTCTTTTACTGAAGGTCTCCAGCTTGTAAGGCTCAGGCAGATCGACTTTTTCTACCTTGGCCATTCCCATTTTCAGATAATCTTCAGCCAGCATCTGCAAGCGATCAAAGTGCTCTTCATCATCTTTTTGTTCTTCGGTAAGCGCCGGAAATTCTGATCTGGGATGAGACCAGACCACCTGTTCTCTCAAATTAACCCTGTCTACAATACATCCGTCAAATTTAAAGACATCAAAATTAACCCGGCGGGAACAGGCGGCGATAACCAGTGTGTTTATGCCGTTTTCCTCAATGTCCTTCTTGATAAGTTCAACCCCTTCCGTGCCACAAAGAAACGGGTGAGTTTTAACAGGAAGGCCTTCTTCCTCAGGAACTTCGCACAGCTCTTCTATTTCAAGGGCATCCCCGATGCCGCAACCTGTGCAGATATATACACCATATTTTTTATCCATGGATAACCTCCTACCTCTTCACCAGGGTTTGAATCGCTTTAAGGGCCATACCGGTAGCATTCTGGTTTGACGAAACCACATCCGCCGGCTTATTGGCGCATCCTGCTGCAAACATACCGCCTTTTTCAAAATCATTGATGATAAAGCCGTCTTCATTATATTTCAGATCGGCCGGCAGTTTGACGGTTGCAGTTGTGGGCTGCATCCCGGTGGCAAGGACAGCCATTTCGACAGTTTGCTTGATTTTTTCACCGGTTACGGCATTTTCTGCAACCACGGTGATATTGCCTGTTCCCGGGTCTTCGTTCACTTCAGCGACCTTACCTTTGATTAAAAAGACATTTTCATCTTCTTTGATCTGCTGGTAAAACTTCTCATAGCGCTGGCCGGGCGCCCTTACATCGATATAAAAGATATATATCTTGGCGTCAGGATACTGTTCCCGGATGTAGGTGGCCTGTTTCAGAGATGCCATGCAACAAATATAAGAACAATAGGGAAGATGATTTTCGTCCCTTGAGCCGGCGCATTGAACAAAGCCGATAGTTTCGGGTTCCTTGTTATCCGACGGCCGGGTAATTTTTCCTTTGGTGGGCCCGTTGGGAGATGCAAGCCTTTCCATCATCATGTTGGTAATAACGTTCGGATATTGACCGAAACCAAGATTGTCTATTTTGGTGGCGTCATAAGGCTCCCAGCCGGTGGCCCAAACAATGGCTCCCACCTTAAGGTTCATGGTTTTGGCTTCCATATCAAGATCCACGGCCTCGTATTTACAGGCTTCCTTACACCGCTTGCCATCCTCGGTACCGATAATCTGAGGAGAAATTACATAACGGGCCGGAAAAGCCATTTCAAAGGGCAGATAAGCCCCTTTGATTTTATTCATTCCAAAATTAAAATCACTG
>JAUWLP010000064.1 GCA_030613575.1 Desulfobacteraceae bacterium | reverse complement strand
CCTGTTAAATAGTTCTAAATTTCGCTTAGTGTAGATATACGATGGAACATTTTAAAAAAAATATCTACTGGTTTTTCAATATTTAACAGGGCAGGCTAAGAACGAATAACAAAATGAAGCTCCCCGCAGCCCCGCTGGGCGGGATCTCCGCTCCGCTACGACAAGCTGTAGGGTATTCAGGCGAAGGCGAATAAAATCCTGCGTGTCTTTGTGCCTTGGTGGCAAATATTTCTTGGTTCTCTCCGAGCCGTTTCACAATTGTTAAGGGCCTTGACGACAAGGGTGATGATGCATATATAAAAAACATGGATTAAACATGACTCATCCATACCGAACTTAGGGGCTTCGCCCAATTGAAATAGTGGAATGATGGAGTAATGGAATGATGGGTTTGAAGGAGTTTTTTACAATTATAATGGTTTATTTCCGCCCTTTTCCCCAATATCCCAGCATTCCAGCATTCCATCCTTCCATTTTGATGGCATAAACAGGTTGCCATTAATAAACCCGTATTTTCAAGAAGTTGTAGAAACTCCGAGACGTTAAATTATTGGGAGCGAAACTTGACTTCTTTGGTTGTTCTTTTCATGCTTTCCCTTTTTTCGTGTTTTCGTGATTGATTGGTTCTATAACTGGCCAATGGGCACACGGGCCAACCTTTTGCCTGGGTTAGGTAAAAGTGTTTTTATAAATATTTTCCTGTTCATCGAGAATTTTCCTCAAAATTTCGATAGTTGTCATGGGGTTCATGATGACAGCCCGTAACACCACCTTATCTTGTTCTAGATGATTCCCCATTTTTAAAGTTGTTCTGGAAACAAAACTGTTGCCGGTCTCCCTTTGAAGTCTTTGAACCGTCCGGTTTATTTTATTCAATTTTTCGTTAATACTGATAGCTTGCTCGACATCAGGGCCCAAGATTTGTTTTTGCAAGCTGGCAGGAAATAATCTGTAGGTTAAAATGTTGAGCTCAGGTGGAGTAACAAGCTGAAAATCAGGTCTTTTTTCGATTTCACCGGCAAACTCGCGGGCGGTTTCTATGCCATGGTCAATGAGAAGGGCGTAACCCTGGCTCCCCATTATTTTAAGAGCGCTGTCGAGTATCAGTGAGTTTGCTTCCCTGGATCCTGAGGGGGATTTTATGCCCAGATCAACGGAACCGGGCCGGTTTACATAATGTGCGTGATATATGACTTGATCCATGATCTCAGGATCTTTAAAATAGACCATGCCGCAGCTCATAGGCATATAAAATTGCTTATGCCCGTCTATTGTCACGGAATTGGCAAGTTCTATTCCTGATAAAAGATGGCTGTATTTTTCCGACATCAGAGTCGGACCTCCCCAGGCCGCATCAACATGAAAATGAATTGAATTTTCCGCACAAATCTCACCCAGTTTCAAAAGTGGGTCTACGGTACCGGTTTCCGTGGTCCCGGCGATACCGACGACAGCAAGGATTGCTGTTTTTTCCCTGCTGTTTTTTATCTCTTTAATGGTTCTATTCAGACTGCCGATATGTATCCGGCTGTTTTCATCCACATCCACGGCCACAATGTTGTGGTTGCCAATTCCTAAGATCCCGCCGGCCTTGTTAAGAGAATAGTGGCCGCGTCTGGAAACAAGGACCACACTCCTTTGGATTCCGTAGGCCTTGTATGCAGTCTGCAGGCCCTCTTTTTCCACACCGTCAAAGCCGTTTTTGGGTGCAAAGAAAACGTTTCTGGCAACCCAAAGAGCCGTCAAGTTGGATAATGTGCCGTTTTCTGTAAAGCAGCCGAGGGTCGTACTTGGGCTCTGGATATGTTCATTATAAAAAGCATCGCTTTTTCGGTAAATCAATCGGTGAATTTTGGCCAAAACCTGTTTTTCCACAACCGAAACCACTTTCGAGGTTTCGATTTTAACCACATTTTGATTCAGGGCGGCGACAATGGTTTTAAGATGGACCATGAAAAAGGGGATGGCAGAGGTCATATGGCCCACAAAATACGGGGAGGCTACATTAACGGCATGGGGAGCGATATCTTCAATCAGGTCGGTGAGGACGTCCGTCAGTTTTTTTTCAGGATTTTTACTGATCCGGATGTCTGTAAACTTTTTGGATAGATCCAGAAGGCTGACCTCTTCGGTGAATCCCACGTGTTTTTTAAGAAAATCTTGAAGCCCGAAAAGTATCTGCTCCATGTACTTGATCAATGTGGACCTGGCAGCGTCGTCTTCCGGCTTTATGAATGTTCGTGTCAGGGTCGTCCAGTCGGCCACAAGGGCTTTCTTTGGGGTGATGGTGTTTTGTTTTTTCATCATATTTTTGTAACATGACATTTTATTTATGCCAAGCAAATCTTTTAAACTCTTTCAAACCGGATATTTTATTACAAGGGTTCCAATCTTATTTCAGCCTTCCAATTGGAGCAAAGCTTCTAAGTTATTGAGAAGTTACGGTTTGATGGTCTAACCGGCTGGCATGTCAGTATATTTCTCACAAAAAACACAAAATATTAAACACCAACCCCTTAATGAAGTTTACCTTTTGCGAATGCATTAAAAATGAATTATGAGATTATTCTCAAAAATCGACTCATTCCCTTGACAACAGCTTCCTTATTTGGCATGTATCATTTTTAAATTTATAGCATAGGAATTTCCTTTTTTGGACACAGATGAACACAGATTATCAAGATTCTTAAATTGCAAAATAACAATATTATCTGTGTATATCTGCGAAAATCTGCGTCCTGTTTAACTTGACTTGCTTAAATCCTGTAAAATTTATCTGGATCTTATGGATTGAAAAAAATGATTCCACGAATGTAAACCTTAAACTTTTTTAAATCACAATAAACAAAAACAGAAGGGAGGACGCATGATTGTAGCTAAAAGAAAGCCCTTTGAAGAAATCAAGACCATGTTAAAAGACTACAAAAAAGTTCTTACAGTGGGCTGTGGTACGTGTGTCGCTGTCTGCCTTGTAGGTGGCGAAAAAGAGGTAGGGATTCTCAATGCCGAGCTGAGCATGGCACGAAAAATTGACGGGAATCCTATTGATCTTGGGGCTACCACTTTGGAGCGACAATGCGACATGGAATTTCTGGATGAACTTGAAAACGTGGTTGATGAGTATGAGGCATTGCTATCTATGGCCTGTGGCGCGGGGATCCAGTTTTTGGCGGAAAGATATCCGAACAAACCGGTACTGCCTGCCGTAGATACGACCTTTATCGGGGCAAACAGGGATGTGGGTTGGTACGAGGAAAAATGCCGGTCCTGCGGCAGTTGTGTATTGGGTTGGACAGGCGGCATCTGCCCTGTAACCATGTGTGCCAAGGGTCTATATAACGGGCCCTGCGGTGGAACCGACGACGGCAACTGCGAAATTCACAAGGATCAGCCATGCGCCTGGTTCATGATATACGAGCGCCTGGCCGCACAAGGCCGTTTGGATTTAATCATGGAGTTTCAGCCGATAACCGCGTGGCAAAACCAGAAACCGCGGACATTGGTGCAGCCTGGTTACGAGAAACGGGAAGAAGCCGGGTAATATTTGAGTAGTTGAATGGTTTAATGGTGAGAAGATTATATATCGTTAATATTTACGATTCAACCCATAACTGAAGAATGAATTCTGAAATAAATAGAGGGGAAGCCATGAAATCAGGAAGTAACTTGGAAAAAGTTTTAGAGGCCGGCCATTTTGCATTTACAGGTGAGTTGGGTCCTCCCCGGGGCACCAGCGCCGAAGAAGTCAGGGAAAAGGCCCAACACTTGAAGGGGATGGTCGATATGGTAAATATTACGGATAACCAGACCGCTGTTGTCCGTATGTCGAGCTGGGCTGCATGTTTGATATTAATTCAGGAAGGGCTGGAGCCGAATTTTCAGATGGTCTGCCGGGATCGAAACCGTCTGGCCATGCAAGCCGACATTTTGGGAGCCTATACCCATGGTGTGAGAAACATGTTATGTCTTTCCGGCGACCACTGCATGTTTGGCGACCACCCGGATGCCATGGGAGTCTTTGATATAGATTCCATACAGCTAATCAACATGGTTAAGACAATGCGTGATGAAGGCAAGTTTCAGTCCGGTGGGGACATAGAGGACCCCCCTAAAATCTTTATCGGTGCGGCCGCCAACCCGTTTGCTGAACCATATGAATGGCGCGTACACCGTTTGGGTAAAAAAATTAATGCCGGAGTCGACTTTATCCAGACCCAGTGTATCTATAACATGGACAGGTTTCGGAAATGGGTAAAACAAGCCAATGACATGGGTTTGACAGAAAAGGTCTATATTTTAGCCGGCGTGACGCCTATGAAGAATGTCGGTATGGCCAGGTATATGCAAAAGAAAGTGCCTGGAATAGAGGTCCCGGAAGAGCTTATCGATCGTCTGAAGGGGGTTGGAAAAAAGAAAGTGGCTGATGAGGGCATCAAAATCGCCTGCGAACAGATCGAGGAATTCAAGGAAATGAAAGGGGTTCATGGTGTGCATATGATGGCCATTGAATGGGAACACAAAGTCCCGGAAATCGCCGAACGGGCGAAAGTGCTGCCAAGACCTAAAGTCTAAGCAATTGAAATTTTAGATTGGAAGGAATAGGCAATAATCAATAATCAAAGGAGTTTCCAATTGAGCACAGAAAACAAAAAAGTTATGGTCGTAGGAGGAGGGATTGCCGGTCTCACAGCCGCCTGGGAGCTTTCACGATTTAATATCGATGTGGAACTAATTGAAAAGACACCATTTCTAGGCGGATATGCAATCCGGTACTGCTGCAAGGCCACGGATGAATGCCGGCAGTGTGGGGCCTGCACGGTGGAAGCAATGCTTAAAAACGTGGTTAATGAACCTAAAATCAAGGTTCACCTTGCAACAGATGTAGAAAAAATTAATAACAGAGGAAGGTTATCGGTTGATTTAAAAAAGAGTTCTTATAAACCGGATTCCGCGACAGAAGGGGTTGTCAGAGGATATTCAAAAAACAATTCTCCCCTTCATGTGATTGTTGATAAGGAAAAATGTGAAGAGAATCCAGACGCCGTCCCTGAAGGCGCGGTTGAACTTGACACCATGGGTTTTTCCGGTAAACTCGATGTTGATGCTGTTATTCTCGCAAGCGGCTTTAAGCCATTTGATGCCGAACAAAAGGGAACCTACGGCTATAAAAAATTTCCGAATGTTGTCACCGGTATGGACCTGGAACTTATTATCAGAGAAAATGCCATTGTTGTAAGACCGTCTGACGGCAAAACTGCCCAAAAGATCGCCTTTATTCAATGTGTGGGAAGCAGGGATGAAAGTCTCGGCAATCTGTGGTGTTCACAGGTTTGTTGCCCGTATGCTTTGAGGATGGCCGAAAGAATCAAACATAAAAATGCGGATGCGGAAATAACCGTGTTTTATATGGATATCCAGAATGCAGGCAAAGACTATGCGGGATTTTATGAAAAATGCAAGACAGAGTTTCGTTTTGTCAGAAATATCCCGGTGGATGTCTTCCCCATGGAAAATGACTCCCTTTCGATGCGCTACATGAACGAAGAGGATGGCCTTTGTATTAATGAGGAGTTTGATTTGCTTGTCCTGTCTGTTGGAATAGTGCCCGGTCCCGACAATAGTAACCTGGCAGACCTTTTTGATGTTGGCCTCAATGAAGATGGGTTTTTTGCCGGCATTGACAAGTTAAACAGTACTTCAACCTTAAAGGACGGCATTTTTCTTGCTGGAACGGTTGGA
Source organism: Desulfobacteraceae bacterium (assembly GCA_030613575.1). Lineage (GTDB taxonomy): Bacteria > Desulfobacterota > Desulfobacteria > Desulfobacterales > UBA11574 > S5133MH16. The sequence goes on along the minus strand of JAUWLP010000064.1, from coordinate 8,258 downwards.
GGTCCCAAGGACATAGCGGCTTCTATGGCCCATGCAGGCCAGGCAGCCAGTGAGGTTATTAAACATTTGGGGGTGAGCTAATGACAGATATGAAAAATACGGATATGGAAGAAATAAATATCGCCACCGATGTCCTGGTTTTAGGTGGCGGATTAACGGGTATAAAGGCTGCTTCTGAAATTGCCGGTTCAGGATATAAGGTTATCCTGGTTGAAAAAGACGCTGAATTGGGAAGTAAGAAAGGACCGGAATTAATCGGTTTAAAAGAAGAGTACAAGGGATTGCAAGATTTAGAGGATAAGATTAAGACGGATAGTAATGTTGAAATTTTAACTCAAGCCAGCCTTGTCAGTGCGGCAGGGGTTACGGGAGACTTCACCGCCAGGTTATCAAAAGGAAAAAAAGTCATTGAACATAATGTTGGGGCCATTGTGGTTGCCACCGACTTTGCCACCGGGTCTTTGAACGAAAAATACGGACTTTCCCCGGCAGATAATGTGCTGACGCAAAGCCGAATGGACGAATTGCTGGCTTCTGAAGCAGATAAAGAAAAACTTGCAAACAAGACCGTAGCTTTCCTTGTCGGCCTTGGCCAGGAGGGGAATCCTTTGGTTTTGGAAAGGGTCCTAAAAAGCACTCTTGCCCTCCAGGAAATAGACGGGTGTGATGTTTACATTTATGCCGGTGATTTAAAGGTGGCTTCCAACGGACTTGAACGCATGTATAAAGAGAGCCGTGAAAAAGGAGCCGTTTATTTCAAACTGACCGAAAAACCTGAAATCATTGAAAATGGCAAGACCATCTCTTTTTTTGATACGGTTGCAAGACGTAATATAGAAATTTCACCTGATCTGATTGTGGTTGAAGAGGAACTACGTGCCGATCAATTAAATGAGAGGATTGCCGAAATTCTTAAGATCGATGTCGGTCCGTTGGGATTTTTGCAAAATGACAATGTCCATTTTTTTCCGGTTCGATCCAATCGAGATGGAATTTTTGTGGCCGGTTCAACTCGTGAAATTTCAGGATTGCCGTCAGCATGGACCGATGTTGAAAATATAGCCCTTGAGGTCAGGGATCTTCTTGGCGATGGGAAGAAAAGCGTTGCAAAGAACAAAGCGGTTGTCAATGAAGATAAGTGCGTCATATGCCTGACATGCTACCGGTGTTGTCCCCACGGGGCTATTTACTGGGGCGATAAGAAGGCCGTTATATCGCCTGTGGCCTGCCAGGGATGCGGTATATGTGCCAGCGAATGTCCCATGGATGCTATCCAGATCGGCGGATTTAGTGATGAGGAAATGATCGAAGAAGTCAAAAGCGGTGTTGCATCCGGTAACGGAACGCCCCGTATCCTTGCATTTTGTTGTCAGAACTCGGCCTTTGAGGCCGGAGAGATGGCCGATATATTTAAAATGCAGCTACCTGACGGCCTTCGAATGATAAAGGTTCCCTGTGCAGGAAAGATAGATCTCGATTATATATTAAATGCCTTTGTTGCAGGGGCTGATGGTATTCTGGTCATGGCCTGTCATCCGGGAAATTGCAAGTCCGAAAAAGGAAACACATATGCACAGTGGCGGGTTAATGACGCATACCGGATGCTGGAAGAGGTAGGGCTTGAAAAGGACAGGCTTTGCTTTGTCGGCACGGCTTCAAACATGGGAAGCGGCTTTTCTTCTATTGTTGTCGATATGGAAAAAAGAATAAATGAATTAGGTTTAAGTCCATTAAAATAAATAGGATATGGAGGGTTATCCGATATGGCTGAAGAAGCAATCAAACTTGGAGGCAAAAGAGAAAGTATTTTTTTGGACAAGGTAAAGGAGCTTCTCCCGGATGGGGGGAATCTTAACCTTTGTCTTACATGCGGTGCATGCTCTTCAGGATGTCCTGCCACGGGTCTAGCGGATATGGATCCGAGGAAGTTTTTGCGCATGGCTGCGCTGGGCATGGATGAGGAGATTACGAAAAGCCCCTGGGTCTGGATGTGCACCGGTTGCCAGCGGTGCATTTATGTCTGCCCCATGAAAATAGATATTCCCCAACTGGTTTATGAAGCCAGGGCAACCTGGCCCAGGGAAGAGCGTCCCAAGGGGATTATCGGATCGTGCGACATGGCATTGAGAAATGACAGTTGTAGCGCCATGGGTACATCTGAGGACGACTTTAAGTTCGTTGTCGAAGACGTGCTTGAGGAATACCAGGAAGCACAGCCTGAATTCAAAGATATGCAGGCGCCAATCGATAAACAGGGGGCTGAGTTCTTTTTGAACCAGAATTCCCGAGAACCTGTGACCGAACCGGACGAAATGCCGCCTCTCTGGAAGATTCTTCACGCGGTTGGGGCAGACTGGACCTACGGGAGTAAAGGGTGGGGCGGAGAAAATTACTGTATGTTCCTGGCGGACAACGAATCCTGGGAACATATTACCAGGATCGCAGCCAAACAGGCTGACAACCTTGGGTGTAAAGTTTTTCTCAATACAGAGTGAGGGCACGTAACCTTCTCAGTCCTGGCAGGACTGAAAAAATTCAATATCGAGCATAATTTTGTAGTTAAAAACATTTACGAATATTATGCAAAATGGATCCGTGAAGGAAAACTCAAGGTCAATTCCGACTGGAATAAAGATTTAAAGATCACGTTTACAGTTCAGGATCCGTGCCAGATCGTGCGAAAAGGTTTTGGTGATCCAATTGCGGAAGATTTGAGGTTTATTGTCAAATCGGTAGTGGGTGAAGAAAATTTTATCGAAATGACCCCTAACATGTCGAATAACTATTGCTGCGGCGGCGGCGGCGGTTTTCTCCAGTCAGGATATACAGATGAGCGTCGTGCTTACGGCAAGCTAAAAGCAGACCAGATTCTGGCTACCAAAGCCGATTACTGTATCGCTCCGTGCCATAACTGCCATGCTCAAATTCACGATTTATCAGATCAACGCGACCATGCATGGCAGACGGTTCATTTGTGGACTTTAATATGCCTTTCCATGGGAATTCTAGGGCCAAACGAAAGAGAATACCTGGGAGATGATCTCAAGGAAGTTGATGTCTTTCATCCGGAGAGTTCATTGTATTAACAAGGCGTATATTGAAAAACCAAAAACCCGGTCTGTTATTAAGACCGGGTTTTTTATTTTTACATTAAAAACCTTGTCCTCTGGGCCAGGTCAGAGATAGATGGCTCTGCTTTGGAGTTTTGTGTCTAAAATCACAAATTCCAAGCACCAAATTACAAATAAATCACAAATTCCAATATTCAATGACCAAAATCTTCCAGGACGAGACACTGTTTGGATTTTCGAATTTCGGTCACGCGCAGCGTAGGCACTTGCGCCGCGTGTTGGAAATTGCATATAAGAATCTGCAGGCCTATCCTTTGAGACTTTTCAGTTAGTGTAAAACCTGTCCTGTCAAAGAATGACACTTTTTTTGACAAAAAATGTTAAATTCTAATGATCTGCAATATGCGCATTTAAGCTAACCAATTAAAATCTAATCATTATCAAATTTTGCATGATTTTTGCTTGTATTAACTTGTAATAACGGCAACAAGTCTATTGTGGCCGAAATTCTGGGGATTTTTCCATAAGAAGTGATCAAGTACCGAAATAATGGATGTCAGGAATAACGGCCAATAAAAATTAGATACCTTAACGTCATAGGAGTTATTTATTTGTCTTAAAATTAATATATATTAACCTTAAAATCGTCAATTAATTATTGGATAAATCTACGTATTGAAAGGGCAAACCCGCTTAAAGGCGGGGACGCAAAGCCACGGGTCTAAAGTTTAAAAGCCATGACAGCCGGGTTGCCAAATACCTGTAGACGTCATCTCGTCCGATGCAGAAGGCATTGTGCCTTGAGCCATTTATCGGCGCCTTTCTCTCTAGAAGTTATCCAACACTCAGAGAAAGGGGCGCCTGTTATGGTCGCAATTTTAAATAAATATCGATTTAATTATTCTTTTCTTTTTTGGTTTGTTCTATTAACGTTAACCCTTCTCGTTTTTTACATACCTAATTCGTCAGGGTCGACTCAAGTGACATTGGAATGGAGTCCGAACAGTGAACCTGATTTAGCCGGCTACAAACTTTTTTGCCGCGAGCAGGGTCAAAACTATGATTATGCTAACCCATCCTGGGAAGGCACGGATACCACCTGCACAATTTATGATCTGGATGAAACTAAGACTTATTTTTTTGTGGTCAGAGCAATCGATACTGAGGGATTTCAGAGTAGCGATTCCAACGAGACGTTTCTTGAGGCAGGGACAACGCCGGATAATCAGCCGCCCATAGCAGATGCCGGTCCAAATCAGACGGTTAATGAAAGCCAGCTCGTCGGCTTGGATGGCTCCAACTCATTCGATTCGGATGACGGCATTGCCTCTTATTCTTGGGTGCAAATAAGCGGACCCCAAGTCACCCTTTCTGATCCTAATGGACAACAGTCGACTTTTACGGCGCCTGATGTTGTGGCAGGGGGCGATTCTCTGACCTTTGAATTGACCGTTGCTGATCATAACGGAATTCAGAGTGCGGATTTGTGTGTTGTGAATGTTACCTGGCTGAACGAGCCGCCTCAGGCTAACGCCGGACTTGATCAAACTGTAAATGAGGGGACTGTTGTTACTTTAGATGGATCTTATTCTTTGGATATTGATGATGGCATTGCGGGTTGCTCGTGGAATCAAATCAGCGGCCCAGCGGTTACCCTTTCAGATCCAGCGTCATGCCAGCCGATCTTTACGGCGCCGAACGTTGAACCGAATGGTGTTTCCCTTACCTTTAATCTTACGGTAACCGATGCCGGCGGATTACAAAATACGGACTCATGTATTGTGAATATCAGCTGGCAAAACCAACCCCCAACTGCAGTTATTGCTCCAGACTACATAGAGCCTTTAGAAGGGACTTTAGTTATATTGGATGGATCGGTCTCAATGGATTCTGATGATGGTATAGCCTCACATCTCTGGACCCAGGTTGAAGGAGACCCCGTCTCCATTTCTGATCCCACATCAGCTGTAATGGCTTTTACTGCGCCGGAAACAGACCGGGATGGTAAGAATCTCAAATTTAAATTGACGGTAAAAGATTTTGGGGGGCTTCAAGGGACAGCCGATAGTTCTGTTTATGTCAGGCAAAACGAATTTCCCAATAATCCGCCTACGGCTGTTTTCAGTGTTGTCACCTCCAAAAAAGTGGCTTTATTCACCGATAAAAGCAGCAATACAGATGGTGCCATTGTCTCATGGTTCTGGAATTTTGGTGACGGAAAGACCAGCGCTAAGCGAAATCCCAAGCATAGATACACCAGGTTCAAAAATTACTCAGTTACCCTAACAGTTACCGATGATAGGGGGGTAAGCAATTCCATATCGAAAAATGTAACTATTAGAAAATAAAAAATAATAAAAAAATATCAATAAGATTTTCCTGTAGGGCCAGCGATGGCCCTACTTTTTTTTCATTTCCCCATTTCGGATAGGTTATATCATTCCATATTTTCCTACCTCAAATAATCAACAAAAAACGTTTAACACGCAAGGGTCATGCACATAAAACAGTGCATCATGCACATTTTTCTGTGCATTTTTTAATACCATCTGCCACAAATACTTCTCAATCACTTACAAATAAATCTTCATAACCCACTATAAAAATAAAGTTTTTTCCGCTTTATCCCCAAAAAATAGAACTTGGTACGTATATTGAGTAGCACTCAAATAAAATCATGTCCGAAGGAAATGATACCGTGGAATCCAACAACAGGATCTGAACTTAGGGGCTTCGCCCCAATTGGAATAATGGAATGATGGAGTAATGGAATGATGGGTTTGAAGGAGTTTTTTTACAATTTAAATGGTTTATTTTCCTCTTTTATCCCCAATATTCCAGCATTCCAGCATTCCAGTATTCCATTCCGATGGCACAAACAGGTTGCCACTAAAAGACTATTGATTTCATATAGTTGTAGAAGTTCCGAGACGTTTAATTATGACCAATAAAAAAGAGTTTATAGAGCGCAGGAAGCATGAACGATTCAAGGTCAAAAGCGGTGCAATTGCTATGATCAGGCAGTTACCCGCAAAACAGGAACAAACTAAGAATATGAGCGTGGATGGGGATGCTCTTGTTGTTAGGGCTAAATATTGTCAAATCATCAATATCAGCAAAGGCGGGCTTGCCTTTCGTTATATCGGTAGAAATGGCGAATCAAACGAACCATTTGAATTAGATGTATTATTTATCCAAGACAGTATCTGTTTTACATATTTGAAAAATGTACCGTTTAAAATTGTATGGACCTCCCATGAGGCCAGTAAAAACTCATCCAATAACTTAAGAACAAAGTTATTAGGCGTGCAATTTGGGAAAATGATGCTAAACCAGATATCTCAATTGGACCATTTTATCCAGAAATGCACAATTAGGCAAATTTTAATTCTACCTTGAGAATCATTAGGTAAAAAAACTGTGACAGAATATCATCATTGACAGGTTTTGATCAAACCCGTGGTTCAGCACTTTTACCCGGCGGAAATCTTGCGAGCAATCGCTTGATAGATATAAACCCCCATGAGACCGCCAAGCATGTCCGCCAGAACATCCATATGATCAGCACTTCTGTAAGGAACAAAATACTGGTGAATTTCATCACTGACTCCGTAAAGAGAGGAGAAAAGCACGCTGAGTATCAATACGAGTTTTAATTTATTTTTTATCCGAGTTGTTTTAAATGCCCTTAAAAAAAGGGCGCCGAGAAGTGCATAGGCGAAAAAATGGAGCACCTTATCAATGTAAGGCAATTCAGGGACGCTTTTAATGGAGGGATATGAAGACTGAATGAAAATTAAAAGACAGTAAATGAGAATCGGAAACCAGTAATAAAAAAAAATGTGTAATTTGTTCAAATTTTTATTGGTTTTCTTCTAATAGTTTACAGGGATTAGTGGCCAGACCTTCTCTCGATATTCCCGAAACCCGAACCCTGACCTAATAATCAATAATCAATTATTAATTATTAACCGTTGGTTATTAACTATTCTTTCCCGAACCCTGCTCTATAACCCGGTTGTGGGTCGTCTTTTACCGAACAAAACTTCACAGGGTGTGTTTTTGGTTACATGCTTTTTAAGTTTATTACACCAGAGTGACTGAAAAGTGCGGCAGCTTCCATCCAGAGCGTCAACCTTTGCAAAGTCGACATACTCACAGCGCAGATCGCACCATTTGATTTTATGTGTTGTAATACCGGCGTTTTTGGGCATAAGCAACTAAGGGTTCGCTCAAAAATAAATTCACATTTTTGCATCTCAGCTTCAGGCCATCTTTGGCCGCTGCTCAATCGCGAAGTCCTCAAAATAGCTCGCTATTCCTGTGGCTTCGCTCAATCGAAGCAACCAAACCTGACCTAAATCTGAGCGCCAATTCCGCGAATTTATTTTTGAGCGAACCCTAAGCTTCAAAAATCTCAAGATCAAGCTTTCTCTTATTGATGTGTGAAAGAACCCGGGTTAAAAATTCTTCATGGGTGACACCGAATCTGACGTTGCCGTCCAGAGTCCTTACAGAAAGGTTCCCGGATTCCTTTTCCTTGTTACCGATGGTCAGGATAAGCGGAATTTTATTTAGCTGAGCATCTCGAACTTTTTTGTTCAGACTTTCGGTTCTACGATCCACTTCTGTGCGCAGTCCGGTCTTTTCAAGTTTTATTTTTATATCATTTGCATAGGTTACAAGGTCATCATTTATGGGAAGAATAACCGCCTGGACCGGGGCCATCCACAGCGGAAAATTCCCTGCAAAGTGTTCAATCAGAATACCAAAAAATCGCTCTATGGATCCGTAAATAACCCTGTGGATCATGATGGGACGACGCTTTCCATTGTTTTTGTCAATATATGAAAGATTGAATCTTTCAGGCAGAGACATATCAAGCTGGATGGTTCCGCATTGCCAGGTACGGCCGAGCGCATCTTTGATATGCACATCTATCTTGGGACCGTAAAAAGCGCCGTCACCCTCGTTTATTTTATACTCTTGGCCATAGGTATCCAGTGCTGCCTTGAGTCCTTTTGTTGTCAGATACCATTGGTTAACCGTTCCGATCGACTTTTCTGGTTTTGTGGAAAGTTCCAGATGAAATCCTAAACCAAAGGTGTTGTATATTCGTTCTGCCAGTTTAAGGACTCCCAGAATTTCATCTTCTATCTGGTGGGGCGTCATAAAAATATGGGCATC
>JAUWLP010000067.1 GCA_030613575.1 Desulfobacteraceae bacterium | reverse complement strand
TGTATCACAAATTCTATCCAGATTGTCTTGAAGGGCCTTTTTCCTGAAATTCCCTGTCAGGCGGTTTTCAGCCCCTGCTTTAACCATAACTGCAAGAAGCTGAACTCTCTGATGAAACACACGTTCCTCCTCTATCTCAATTTCGGATGTAATACCCGACTGACTTTCTGATTCGTGATTTTCGAAAAAGAATGTTTCACTGACCAATTGCAGGGAATGATAAAAAACGTGATGGGTGTTTTCGATGACGGCAGATTTTCGATACTTTCCAATGGGATAATTTTTTAAATAAGCCTTGGCCATGATAATAAGCAGTTTCAAACGTGATAAAAAAATGTCATTCACTGACATTGCTTTCGTTTCTCCTGACGTCGGCCCTAATTTCATCATAATTCATCCCTTCAACTTTTAGCTTTCCATCACCGATTGCTCGAGATTTGTTCTTTTTATACTTTGAAAATAATTATCCACCACTCCTTCATGCAAAAATCGTGCAAAATCAAATGGTTATATTTGGCGGGATAAAAACGGTAAAGATATTAAATGGTTACATCAATTAGAGGGGAAAGACATTCATTGTAAATCACCTAAAAAACTATGTAATTAAGGGGCAAATTACATAAAAACTATTACATTATTTACATAATATTATTAAATAATTCAAATGGTTATATACCACGTTGTAGGAGTAATGAATTAAGAGTTTCGATGGAAAGGAGGGGTGGGCTAATTTAAGATACCTGGCCACGACCACACAAATTGGTCAAACTGAGATATTAAATAAATCTAACACAGTTTTGACTTTTTTTCAAATGAGTGATTTCTCCAAACCTGTACCGAATCCTGATTACGTTTTACTTTTATGTATTTTGGATTTGAAGGTGAGAAACTTGCACAATTTCTACATGAAGTTGGAAAAAGGAACACAATCCCCGTGCCCCGGATAAATAAACCTTAAACCGATCAGACGCTTGATTTTGTCAATGGAGTCTTTTTGATCCTTTTTGCTTGCCACAAAAGTGTTGCTGATCAGCTTTCCGTTTATGACCACCAGAAAATCTCCGGAAATAAGGATTCCGCTTTCCCGATCAAAAAAGGATGCCGAGTCGGGTCTGTGCCCGGGGGTTTGTATGGTTTTAAATTCCGGAAAAACCGGTTGCTCGTTTGCAAAATATTCTACCCGATCCAAAGGAAAACCTTTTTTAAATGGTGTTCCGTACAACCCGCTCATAAATAAATCATCAAGACCCGGGAAATAGCCTGACTCTTTCATGCACGGTATGATTATGGTCTTATAATCATCATAAGATGGAAACGGGATGCGCTTATCTCCCATTACAAACGGTCTTGCCTTTTCGTGAAACCAGATTTCGCATTCTTTAAACATTGCTTTTAGATAAGTCCATCCTGAAACATGATCCACATGGAAATGGGTACAGACAACCCGTTTTAAAGGAGGCAGACAGCGCAAAGCCCCAACCAGACCTTCTTTGTCAGACGGCATACCGCAGTCAACAAGAAATGTAGCTTTTTGGCGGTTATCCTCAATGATATAAATATTACTGGCTTTGCCCATGAACTGGTGAATCGTCCGGTCGCCTGTAAGATTTTGTGTATGTGTAATCATCTTTTTACGAATTCATCAAATGTGACGGTCTTGTAAAAAGTCATGCTCAATCACCACGGGATACCTCATAATCAGCTCAATGGACCTTGCAGATGTTTCGGCAGCTTCAGGAAAAACTCGCGTAAGGGTTCTGATATGTCTTAAGTTATCGGCGGTCCGGAGAATCAGCATGGCAAGATCTCCTTCCTCCATCTTGGCTACTGAAAGGACCTTTTCCCAGGGCTGGCCATTGGCCCAGGCATAAAGTATGGCAGCCGGCCGTAAAAACAGGGGTCTTACATCAAAACCTTGATCGGTCATTTGCTTTGCAAACGGTTCCAGGCTTGTTTTTACTTTGCGAAAGGTTGCCAACAGTGTTTTTGGCTTGAACATCTTTTCAATACTGTCATCCGATTCCCGCTCATTTACAAATAATGTTATCACGGCGGCAAGGAGTGCGGGATCAGATTCAGGGAAAATTCCGAGCCTGAAACCTTGGGCTATCATAAGCGGCTGATCCACCCTCAACTGGGATGCCCATATCCCGTCTGCCGTCAGCGTCCCCTGTTCCGTTACATAACCGGTATTTTTCAGAAAGTTAAGATGATGTAAAAAATCTCGCCACAGTCGCTTGTGTTCATCTCTGAGTGATTTACAGGCGCTCCTTTTTTTTCTTGCCTTGATGATCATATAGGTTGCAAAAGATTTTTTAAGAAGATCTTCTATCTGGTCGGGAGTATGGGACAAAAGCAGGTTAAGGGCCATGGAAAAGTTTATTTTTATCTGGCTGTCCACATCGGAAGGAGGCAACAACAGTAACTTTGCTGTTAGCCTTATGTCCATAAATTTTCCTGGAACTGTTACTCCAAATCCTATATTGTCCATTCCCCTTCGTCCTGCCCGCCCGGTCATCTGGTGAAATTCAGTGGGGTTGAGCGGCAGGAAATCTTTGCCGTTGAACCTGTCTGAATTAAGAAGAACGATTGTTCTGGCAGGAAAATTTACACCTGCCGCAACCGTGGATGTTGCGAAAACAGCATCAAGAAGCCCTTCTGTCATCAATGTCTCAAGCACCAGTTTCCATGCCGGCAACTGCCCACTGTGATGAGAACCCACAGCCAGATGTTCAAGGTGCCACAATTGGCGGTGTCCGGCAATATGAGGGCTTTGGGCCACAAGTTCTTGGATTCTTTGGCTGCGTCTTGCCTGTCGATTTTCATCCAATGTCGGGATGTCCGCACACAGATCAAGTGCATTGTCACAATCTGCCCGGGATTTGAGAAAAAATATAGCCGGCAGGAGTCGATATTTGTTTAATACACGCACAATTTCCCCAAAAGGGGGCAGCTTATGTGGAGGGGCAAGAAGAGGAGGATTCTTGCTGTTAACATAATCAGAAACTTTTTTATGAAGCCTGCTTTTTCCAGGACTTTTCCGGCTTGTAAGAGGAATAAGAGTTCCCGAAGGATGAAAAAAGATAGGATAAAGCGGCACCGGCCTTTTTGTTTCTTGAACAACGATACATTTTTTTGAGCGAATTGACGAAAGCCATTTTGCGATAATATTTGCATTTCCTATTGTGGCTGAAAGCAAAAGAAGGGGTATCCGTGCAGGGAGATATATCATTATTTCTTCCCAGACCACTCCCCTGTCTTCATCTCCTAAAAAATGTGCTTCGTCCAGGATAACCAAATCGGTTAAAAGAGTTGCCCCTTTATGCATTGCATCGTAAAGCTGATTGCGCAGAATCTCGGTGGTCCCGACGATAACCGGTGCATCAGGATTCTCTTTTCTGTCACCGGTTAAAATCCCGACATTTTCCGCCCCGAAGATTTCTGAAAATTCACCGTACTTTGTATTGCTCAAAGCCTTCAAAGGGGAAGCATACCAAGATCTCCCCCCCTTCCCATGGACCCGGGCCATGGCCTGTTGTGCGATCCAGGTCTTGCCGGCGCCGGTTGGAACGGTGACAAGGCAGTCTGCACGTTCGATTGCCGACAGTGCTTTGAGCTGGAACGGATCGGGTATAAACGGCTTTTTATCCGGCACTCCGATGGAGGCGAAAATCTTTTTTAGCCCTGCATCTGCCCCGGGTCTGATTTTAATAACCCGGGATCTGTAGCCGAATTTTCCTTTTCTATCTTTTGGTTTAAAGGCGTATCGTCTTCTTCGATTCATTAAAGCTTAGCAATCATCTCTTTGACATTTGTTTTTGCTATTGAATCCACATCATACGGTGAAACACCATCAAGATCCGCTTCTATCAACGCTTCATCTTGCCGGATAAAACCGAGGAACTCAAAATCGCTCAGGTGTTTTTTTAAAAATTCCTCATCTTTTTTACTGCGTATTTTGTTTCCGACAACAGCAATATTTTTTAAGCCGATCTCGGATGCCAGCTTTTTTATGTGGCCTGCGGTATCTATACTTCGACGTCCCGGTTCCACAACCACAATAAGTTTATCCATTGCAGATGCCGTGGCTCTGCCCAGATGTTCGATTCCGGCTTCCATATCCATGACAACCACTTCGTCCCTTGCCAGAACAATATGAAGCATCAGCGCTCTTAAAAGAGTGCTTTCCGGGCATATGCATCCGGAGCCCCCTTTTTTAACACCGCCGAGCCGCATAAGCTTGATATTCTCAAGTTTCGCCGACAGTGCATCAGGAAGATCATCCACCTTTGGGTTAAGTTTAAAAAAACCGCCGATGGTTCCCGGTTGTGCCTCGGTTCTCTCAAAAATAAGCTCTTTCATCTCGGCAATGGGTACAATCTTGTCTGCATCGGGGATACCCAGTGCTGCTGCAAGATTTGCATCCGGATCCGCATCGATTGCCAGTACACGCTTTCCCTGAGCATTCAATGTCCGTATCAAAATGGCGGAAAATGTTGTTTTGCCAACCCCGCCTTTACCACTGACTGCCAGTTTCATATATATATCCTTCCTTTTTTTTATACCCCGTTTGAACAAAAACGTACAGCCGGGAATTATGGGTTATTTGTTATCCGTTACACCTAATCGAGTTTTGACTCGATTAGGGTGTAATATAACACATGGTGCTGTTCAGACAAGAGGATATATTTTTTAGTCTGTATATACTTCAATCGCAACTTTTCAATAAATTATGGAACTCACTGGTGAAAAAATGTAAAATGTATTTTTTGTTAATTTCTTGACGCCCATGGATTTTAAATATAGATTCATATAAATTTTGCCTCCGATCCTGGAAAGTTAAGTGTTTCCGCCTGCCCCGCAGGCAGATCCAATTGTATCGGGCCATTTTTTTATATTTTTTTATTATCATCTTTCCTGAGGAAATAAGAATAAATGATTAGACTCAATTTCAAAACGTCTTTTTGCAGATATTTTTTAATAGCCACAGCTGTCTTTTTTATTACAGCTTCAACTCTCTCGGCCCAAGATAACGGCAAAAAAAAAGGCCCGCCCCCTGTACCGGTACGGGTTGCCACGGTAGAAACAAAGATGGTTTCAAATCAGATATCCCTGGTTGGAACAGCAGAGGCCATTGCAACAAGTACCGTTGCCGCCGAAGTGTCGGGCGTGGTTGAGTATTTTCCGGTAGAAGAGGGCCGTTTTGTCAGAAAGGGTAAGTTGCTCGTAAGGCTGAGATCTACAAATCTCGAACTCCGCTTAAAAGGCGCTATCGCTGCAAAAGAGAAGATCAAGGCGAACCTTCAGAATGCAGAAAAGGAGCTTAATAGGCTCAGCAAACTTAAGGACACAAACAGTATTGCAGAAACAAAATATGATGGCGCCCTTTATACTCACCGTGCCCTTTCACAGGTATTACTGCAGAGCAAAGCTGAAATAGAACAGCTTGAATACGAGATAAAACAAAAAAAAGTTTTAGCACCCTTCTCAGGCTTTGTATCAAAGGAACACACTCAGGTCGGAGAATGGATCAAGGTCGGAGGGCCTGTCGTTACTCTCCTTAATCTCAGTCAGATTAAAATAACCGTGGATGTTCCGGAACGCTATTCGGTTTTGCTTGCCCCTGAAAGTGAAGTCAAAGTAGTCATAAAAAGCATATCAAATGATCCGCTTCCAGGTAAGATATATGCCGTGCTTCCACAGGGAGATCCCGATGCAAGAACCTTCCCGGTAAGGATACGTCTTGATAATCCGAACGTTAAGATTAAAAGCGGCATGGAGGCGGTGGTTACATTCAACCTGGCAGATAAAAAAAGCGCCCTTTTAGTACCAAAGGACAGCGTGGTTACCGCCGGAAACAACAGGCTGGTTTTTTTAGTGGCTGACGGCAAGGCCGTTTCTGTGAATGTAAAAATCCTCGGCTATTATGACGGAAATGTAGCCGTCCAAGGAAACCTCAAACCAGGCGCCCCTGTTGTCATCCGCGGGAATGAACGCCTCAGACCCGGACAGGCAGTGACTGTTTTAAAATAAAGAATCCTGGCCCAGCCTACGGCCCGGAGGGAGGACCAGGCTTTGGTTGGCCTCTGAAAGGGGCTGTTTTATTTAAAGCCGTACAAGTTAAAAGTGTCTAAAGTGATCTAAAGTGCCTAAAGTTATGGTGTCGCTTCGCTGTTTTTATATAATTGACAAAATTCCTTAACTTTAGCTCACTTTAAACTTTAGTTCACTTCAAACTTTAGGCATTTCTTACGATTATGGTACCACTATCTGAGATGCTGGTTCAAGCCGATTAATTAAAGAATGAAACTAGTCGATACCGCCATAAAAAAGCCTGTTACCGTTACAGTGGGAGTTCTCCTGCTTGTTCTGTTCGGCTTTATTTCCCTTTACAGAATTCCCATCCAACTGACCCCCAATATTGATCTGCCCGAGATCTCCATCATGACCATCTGGCGGGGAGCAAGTCCGGTGGAAGTTGAACGCGAAATTGTCGATGTCCAGGAAGATGAGCTTAAAAACCTGGAAGGCCTGGTAGAGATTAAAAGTGAAAGCAGTGACAGCAGAGCCTATATCAACTTGATGTTTGAAATCGGTACGGACACCGATGCAGCGCTGCTCAGGGTATCCAACAATCTCGAACGGGTTAAAAAGTATCCGGACGATGTGGAAAAGCCGATTATAAAGTCCGGGGGAAGACGCGAAAAGGCAATTGTCTGGATGGTATTGCAAGCGCTGGACGGATACCAGGGCAATTTACAACATGAGTACGATTTTATTGACGAGCATGTTAAGCCCAGACTCGAGAGGGTTTCGGGGGTGTCGTCTTCCAACATATTCGGTGGGCGAGAACGTGAGGTTCAAGTAGTTGTAGATTCGGATGCTCTCTCGGCCCGGAAAGTGACCATCCCTGAACTTGTTCGAGCACTGGATATAGAAAATAAAAATATCAGTGCCGGTGACTTTGACGAGGGCAAGCGTCGCTATATTGCGCGAACCGTCGGCGAATATCAGAGCATGGAGGATATCTTAAAGGTTATCATCAAAAGGATAAAAGGCATACCCGTCACCGTGAGCGACATTGCCAGTGTTGAACTTGGTTTTAAAGATTCGGAATATGTCGTCCGGCATGAAGGTACTCCGACCATTGTTCTAAATGCCGTTCGCGAACCCGGTTCCAATGTTCTGCTGGTGGTGAAAAGATTGCAAACAGCGCTCACAGAGCTGAATGACGGCCTGTTAAAAGAAAGGCATTTAAGGGTTACTGTGGTCTATGATTATACCCGCTACATCTATAGCGCGATAAATCTGGTAAAGGAGAATATTTTTATAGGAGGACTACTGGCGATTTTGGTGCTGGTGGTATTTTTAAGAAATTTTGCCAGTACCGTTATCGTATCGGTCGCCATTCCGATCAGCGCCGTGGGTACGTTCCTTGTCATGACCCTGATGGGAAGGAATATCAATGTGGTCAGCCTGGCCGGCCTTTCCTTTGCCATCGGCATGGTGGTGGATAATTCCATCGTAGTATTTGAAAATATATTCCGGCACTGGGAGATGGGAAAGACCCGTGTAAAGGCGGCCTATGATGGCACCGTTGAAGTCTGGGGCGCCGTACTGGCAAGCACCTTGACCACGGTAGCGGTGTTCCTTCCCATCGTGTTTATTCAGGAGGAGGCCGGCCAACTTTTCCGTGACATCGCCATCGCCATCAGTAGTGCCGTGACATTAAGTCTGCTCGTCTCCATTACGGTTATTCCGACCCTGTCTGCCAAAATACTGGGAAAAATTCAAAAGGATAACCATCCGGCCTCTAAAGCCAAAGGGATTTTTGCTCTTATCCGGAGGCCTGTCAATATCATCGGCCAAGGGCTCGATGCTTTTGCCGGTGGATTTGTAAATTACACAACAAAGTTTGTTTACTGGATGTGTGGATGGGTTGCGGCACGTATGGGCATAGTCCTTATTATGACCCTCATGGCAATTGGCCTGGCATGGTTTCTGATGCCGAAAACAGAATATCTGCCTGAGGGAAACCGTGAGGTGTTGTACGGGATTCTGTTGCCGCCTCCGGGCTACAATCTGGAAGAGCTTGAGAAAATCGGGGAAACCGTTGAAAAAGGTATTTTACCACTCATTGAACATGATCAGAAAAGTGCACTGGCCGAAAAACTGAATCTTCCGCCGGTCAGCGGTTTTTTCTATGTTGCCAGGGGACAATCGGTTTTTATGGGAGTTATTTCCAAGGTTCAGCAACGAACCAGGGAATTGCTTCCCTATGTTTACAGCATATTAAGAAAAATTCCCGGCATGATCGCAATTGTTCAGCAGCCCAGCCTCTTTTCACGCAATATCGGTGAGGGGCGGTCCATCGAGATAGAGATCAAAGGACCCGATCTGGTTCAATTGATCAACCTCGGCAAACAAATATACGGGTTGACCGCCCAGGCACTTCCCGGCGCCCAGATACGGCCAATACCCGGTCTGGATTTGGGGAACCCCGAAATGCGCGTTATTCCCAACCGGGACCGTCTGACCCGTCTGGGCATGACAACGGCCGACCTGGGTTTAATCGTGGATACCATTGTGGATGAGGCCAAAGCCAGTACCTATCGCCTGCATGGCGACGAAATAGATCTGGTGGTAAAAAGCAAAGAAGGAAAACTCGAACGTACCCAGGACCTGGCCCAATTTCCGGTTGTTGCACCATCAGGGAAAAAGGTGACCTTAAATTCACTCGCGGAAATTAAAATTGAAGAAGGCCCTATCCAGATTAATCATATCGATTCGCAGCGGGCCATTACGATCCAGGTAATTCCGGAAAGGGAGATGGCGCTTGAATCTGCCATGGCAATCGTTGAGCAGAAGGTGGTGGCTCCGATCAAGGCCGGGGATGGGCTTTCGAAACTTTACAGTATCAGGCTGGGGGGTACGGCCGACGATCTGACACGAACCCGGAAGGTTTTGATGTGGAATTTTATTCTGGCCATTGTCATCAGCTATCTTTTAATGTCGGCTTTATTTGAGAATTTTTTCTACCCGTTAATTATTATGTTCAGTGTTCCACTGGCCGCAGCCGGAGGCTTTGTCGGCTTATCACTGGTAAATACGTTTAAAGCATATCAACCGTTGGATATCATTACCATGCTCGGGTTTGTGATCCTGGTGGGCATCGTGGTCAACAATGCTATTTTGATTGTCCATCAAACCTTAAATAATATCCGGGACAGCAACATGTTGCCCCGGGATGCCATCACAGAATCGGTCCGCTCCCGTATCCGGCCCATTTACATGAGCACTATTACAACCATAACGGCAATGCTCCCTCTGGTGCTTGCCCCGGGTGCGGGTTCAGAATTCTACCGGGGAATTGGAAGTGTGGTTGTGGGCGGCCTTTTGATTGCAACGGTGTTTACCATATTTTTGGTTCCGGCCTTTTTAAGTCTTGCCCTCGACGCAGCAGGTGCCTTGAAAAAAAGGTTTTCAAGAGCATAGATATTTATTCCCCCACATAGAAACCTATATGCCACCACATATTGTACTCATATAGCTAAAAATATACCGTTTGCTATGTTTTTCCCTTTACAAGCATATCAATTCCTTCTATCTATTTTAAGATTGATGGCTTTTTACGAGACCGTCAAGATTAACCCTAACCCTCTTATTGACCAATATTGAAATTCGTGAAATAGTTTAATGAACTATATTGGTTAAGGGATTTAAAGGACCAATGGGGAGAAGCACCGATTTACAAGAAAGCGTAAGTTATGGAGCATAGTTCTGAAATTGATAAATTTATCCAGGAAAACAGCTCGTTGTTTTGGTGGATAAAACCTGAAGAAAAGATGAATATCAGCATCAATGCTCTTGTCGAAGCTGTATTGAATTATGGAAATGAAAAAAGCGTAAAAAGACTTTTTGATTTAGTTGAAATTAAAAAAGTAGCCGAAATATTTTATCAACAAATATCCGGCAAACGATCGAACTATCATCAGAGAACAAAACATTTTTTTCAGATCTATTTTAAAAAACATGCGCAATGAAGTTTTAACGGAGGAACAGCGGAAGCTTCTGCCTTTAATCAGGTCATTTTCAAACGATTATTACCTGGTTGGCGGAACAGCGATTGCTCTGTATATCGGGCATCGTAGATCAATTGACTTTGATTTATTCACAACCCGGGATATCAAACGGAAAAGCATCAGAAAGTTAATTGAAAAAAGTGGGTTTGCGGTGGATAATCTCTTGTATGAAGCCTTTGATCAAATGCATCTTGTCGTAAATTCTGTAAAAATAACATTTTTTAATTTTCCCTATGAAATCGTTCATCCGATGGATTTTGATGGGATAATAAAAATCCCTACACTGTTGGATCTGGCTGCAATGAAAACCTATGCCCTGGGAGGACGCGCTAAATGGAAGGATTATGTTGATTTATATTTCATTTTGAAAAATCATCATGGTTTAAAAGAATTATCAGCCAGAGCTGCCGACATTTTTGGCGCCTATTTCAACGAAAAGTTATTTCGTGAGCAACTTTGTTTTTTTGATGATATCGATTTCAGTGAAAGAGTCGAATACATAGGCGATGAAATTAATGAGCAAGAAATTAGGAAAGTTTTAGTGGATATTGCAACCACACAATTTACATAACCGACAGTCAGATTTTCTACAAATATAGAGGAATTTAAGTCGGCAATTATTAAACAACATAAAATTTGATCCCTAATAACCCAGAGACCTTTGAAAGATGAAACATCATCAGTTAAGCACCCTGCCATTCTGGCGCCGGCCGGGAACAAGGCTTCATTTCTGGCCGCCCTGGCAGCCGGAGCCGATGAAATATATTGCGGGCTGAAACAATTTTCAGCGCGCATGGAGGCCGGGAACTTTTCCATCGAGGAGCTGGCCCCTCTGACGCGGTTGGCCCATGACAAGGGAACCAAAGTCCATGTGGCGATAAACTCCCTGCTAAAGACCGAGGATCTGGACAGGGCAGGAACGTTTCTTAAGCTGCTGGACCGATGGGTAAAACCCGACGCTCTCATTATTCAGGACCTCTCCCTTTTGCAGTTGGCCCGGCAAACCGGTTTTTCGGGCAAACTCCATCTATCGACCCTGTCCAATGTAAGCTTTGCATCAGCCCTTAACCTTGTTAAAAGAAAATTCCGGGTCCACCGGATCGTTCTTCCCAGAGAAATTAACGTAGACGAAATCAAGTCCATGGCTTTGGATTGCCCCAAAGGCCTGGACCTGGAACTATTTATACACGGGGCCCTTTGCTATGGAGTATCCGGAAGGTGTTACTGGAGCAGTTACCTGGGCGGTAAAAGCGG
The DNA here is from genome assembly GCA_030613575.1 of Desulfobacteraceae bacterium. Lineage (GTDB taxonomy): Bacteria > Desulfobacterota > Desulfobacteria > Desulfobacterales > UBA11574 > S5133MH16. The sequence goes on along the minus strand of JAUWLP010000067.1, from coordinate 2,250 downwards.
GCTCAGGGGAAGATGCGTTCAGCCCTGTCGCAGGGTTTATACTCAAAAAGACCAAAGCAAAAGGTTTTTTTCATGCCGGGACCTCAGTCTGGATGTTCTTGTCAAAGTCCTTCTGACCATTCCCCGGGTCCGGGCCTGGAAGATTGAAGGCCGGAAAAAAGGTCCTCATTACGTTTTCTATACGGTCAAAGCTTACCGAATCTTAAGGGATCATGGAAGCGATCCCAAAATGAAGAAACAGGCGCTTACCCTATTATCTTATGCTCTGGGCAGAACCGGCACCCATTATAATTTTCTCCCCCAAAGGCCGCAGAATCCGGTAAACGTTGACATTCAAACCGGCTCCGGACTTATTGTGGGAAGAGTAAAAGGAACCAAACAGAAGCCTTTTTTAATCCCGAGAGAAGATTTGCTGCCCGGAGATCTCCTTCGCACGGGATATGAGGACGAGTCATGGCACGGCACCCAAAGGGTGGGTAAATACGTACCCAAAGGGGGGCGATTTTTTCTTAAAACTTCCTCGAAAACAAGTCCTGAAAAAGGAACCCCGGTTTTCCTCACAGACCGGCGGGAAAAATCTCTTGAGGACATGCTGTCCGGGCTTGAAAAAGAGCTGAAAAAGAAACCGGCATTGAAAATTCTCCCTGCAGCCTTTAATGTCAGGCTGCCAAAAAGATCAAGAAACAAAGCAACGGTTTCTGATTTTCATGTATTTCGTAAACCCGAAAAGGCAAAATTTAGGGGACTGACCGGACTGTGGCTGGGGTCTCAGACCGAAAATAAAATTCCAAAAGGCCCCGGCCACCGGTTCTGGTGGTGGCTTCCGCCGGTTATCTGGCCTGAAGATGAGGTAAACTACAAGGAACTCGTCAATCGTGTCCTGAAAAAGGGGGCACGGAATTTCGTGCTCAACGCTCCCTGGCAAATGGCCTTTTTCAGTACACCAAAAAAATTGAACCTCTGGGCAGGGCCGTTTTGCAATATCGCCAATCCGTTGGCCATAAAAACACTGGCATCACTCGGCTTTAAAGGAGCCATTGTCAGCCCGGAACTTGGCCGCAAAGATTATGTTATGATGCCCAAACACAGCCCTCTGCCGCTGGGAATAATAATCTCGGGCAACTGGCCCTTATGTGTTTCGCGCATAATTTCGGAAAAAATGGACATCCAAAACCCTTTGATAAGCCCCAAAGGCGAAGAATCCTGGGTCAAAAAAATCGAATCCGACTACTGGGTATATCCCAACTGGAAACTCGATATACGTGCCAAACAAAATGAGCTTGAAAAAGCAGGATACCGTCTGTTCGTTCATCTTGTGGAACCGCTTCCAAAAGAGGTGACCCTGAAAAAAAGACCCGGTCTTTGGAATTGGAACCTGGATCTTCTTTGACGGCTTCGTAAAAAATCCAACTTCTGCGTTGCGCTGCATTCCTCGTCACTGCGATGTACTATAAGTACGTCTCATTCCTCAGAATTTGCGCGCCTTGAATTTGGAGCTTTTTACTTTGCCGACGGATTGTGACTTTTTACGAACGTTTTAAGTTTTAGGTGTTAAGTTTTAAGTATCTATTAAAGCTATAAAATATACCTGCCTAAAACCGATGAATTCGACTTTTTACGAATTCATCAGGTCCTGGTACCTTTGTGGCATATAACGTCACTAAACGTCTAATTTCCTGCCAAGAAAAGGCTCAAAATGATACCATTGAAGAGGATGTTTGCGAAGGTTTTCCTGAATATGGTCTGCATATTTCTGGGCTGATCTTTCTATTGCCTCCTGTCTGTCGGCACGGGAGGCTGCTTTTACATATATAGGCTCGGATATTCTAAAATGGTAGCTCTTTGGTCCGTTGCGGAATGAAAAAAATATAAATAAAGGCGCTTCGGAAAGCAACGCAAAAATATGCGGTACCGCCGGAAGATAGACCTCGTGATTTAAAAATTTTACAGCAACGGTTCTTTCGTTTCCACTCCAGATACGATCTCCTGTCAGCGAAACGAGGCCGCCATCCCTTAAAAATTTTATTCCTTCAAGAATATCAAAAGGGCTTCCACCATCTTGATCAACTGCAACTATCCTGATGCCACCTTGAGAAAGACTTTCCTTTTGCATTTTCTCAATCTGTTCCTTAGCCTTGATTCCCATGTAAAGCAAAAGGCGCATTCCATACTGTTTCCCGCTTAATAAATGTGCGGCTGTCTCCCAGTTTCCCATGTGAGACATAAGGATTATCGCGCCTTTCTCTTTTT
>JAUWLP010000075.1 GCA_030613575.1 Desulfobacteraceae bacterium | reverse complement strand
AGCAGTTACCTTTTCAAGATAAAAATGAAATCCTCGCATCTTGTCTGAGCAAACTGCCCCATGAAGATATTTTTATGGTTCCGGCCTTACGGGATTTTTTAGATAAATACTCTAAACCGAACGACCCGGAAAAGTGAAAGTGAACTAAGGTTTGAAGTGACTAAAGTTTATTCCGTTAAATGATCCTATTTTAAATTATGGATTCAAAAAAAGCAGGGTAATAGTTAGAATATAAGCCTACCAATAAAGGCTCTTTAAGAAAGTTTACATAATATACCTTATCAGACGTTAATAAATTTATTCGTAAACGTTCACGGGTTCAGAGTTCAACGTTCAGGGTTACCTTTCTATCAAAATTAGGATTTCGGTTTGTTGAGGTTTTAGGTTGAATGGGATTGTCAACTGTGATATTCTTTTTTTTCTTAAGCCGTTACCTTTGATGTGTTACCATTGATGTGTTACTATAAAAAAGAGATTCTGCCGACACACAAATTGAAAAAAATATCTAATAATATTCAGGAAAAACCAATCACCTCCACGGAGTTGTTATAATTTTACTTTAATGAACTCAAACCCCGGAACTCAATACTCAGAACCATCCAGCATGGCCCAAAGACGTATTTATACCGTTTCCGAACTGACAACCAACATTAAAGTATTACTTGAAGATAGCTTCCCATTTATCTGGATATGCGGCGAAATATCGAATTTAAGGATTCCGGCTTCAGGACACTTTTACTTTACATTAAAGGACAAAAAAGCCCAGATAAATACAGTAATGTTTCGTGGGCAGAACCGGAATTTAAAATTTATGCCCGAAGATGGAATGAGCGTAACGGGAATTGGCAGGATAAGTGTCTATGAGCCGAGGGGTACCTATCAGATAATATTAGAATATCTCGAACCCGAAGGTAGAGGAATAATACAGCTTGCTTTTGAACAACTAAAGGAACGACTTAAAGCCGAGGGGCTTTTTGATGAAAAACATAAAAAGCCCCTACCCTTTTTACCACGAAAAATCAGCATAGTAACCTCGCCTACCGGAGCTGTGGTTCATGACATTCTAAAAATCGTTAATAGACGCTTTCCAAACATTCATATTGAAATCATTCCGGTCAAGGTGCAAGGTGATGGATCTGAAATGGAGATTGTATCGGGACTTGAGACCATAAATGATCGCTCTGATTCAGATGTTGCAATTTTGGCCAGAGGCGGCGGTTCTCTGGAAGATTTTCATGCTTTTAATTCTGAAGATGTTGCCAGGGCTATTTTTGCATCTAAGATTCCCATAATTTCGGCTGTGGGTCATGAAACCGATTTCAACATAGCAGATTTTGTTGCCGACCTTCGAGCGCCAACACCATCGGCCGCAGCCGAACTGGCAGTTCCTCTTAAGAGTGATCTGATAAAAAAAACTGCCGAACTTACAACTACTTTAACAATAAGACTTTCACGATATATTAACCATCTTCAAACCCTGGTAAAAGAAATGACAAATCGGCTGGTAGATCCGAATAAAAGAATAGAGGATTTGAGACTCAGAACAGATGATCTGCTTTCACGACTTATCCGGACATTTAAAAAAAACATCATTCAACAGCATGAACGGCTTGAATGGCGGTTTGACAAACTAAACTCGCACAATCCTTTAATTTATACAAAAAAAGCTAATGAAAAGCTTGATCAAAACTATAATAATCTACTTACTTATATAAGAATATGTTTAAACAAGAAACAATTCTTGCTTCGAGAACTTAATGCAAGATTAAATGCTCTAAGTCCCAACGCTATTCTGGCTCGAGGTTACAGTATCACCAGAACTATTCCGGACGCGGTTATTGTCCGAAACACGCAGCAGGTAAACATCGGTCAGGATCTTGAGGTTATGGTTGCCAAGGGCTCATTAATTTGCAGAGTAAAAAGGAAGTAACATTATGGCCAAACAGACATTTGAAAAAGCAATGAAAAAGCTTGAATTGATTGTTCAGCAGCTTGAATCCGGAGATCAACCGCTTGAAGAGGCTGTCAAAAAGTTTGAAGAAGGAATTAAACTCTCAAAGTTCTGTTCCGAAAAGTTAGATGAAACAGAAAAAAGAATTACACTTTTACTTAAAGATCAAACCGGGAATCTATTTGAAAAACCATTTATCTCTGAAAGTGAATCGGAAGATGGATAGTTTTGATCTAAATTCATATCTTTTTTCTAAGCGAAAACAGATAAATCAGACAATTGATAAAATAATAGACCAAACCTCTAATTCCAGCGTGGTTGTCAGCGCCATGAGGCATTCTCTTGTGGGTGAAGGAAAACGTATAAGACCGGTTCTTTGCATAGCTGCTTCCCGGGCTGTTGGTGGTCAGACCGAAGATGTTATAATGATTGCCTGCGCCCTTGAAATGATTCATACTTACTCACTAATCCATGATGATCTTCCTGCAATGGACGACGACGATCTACGCAGGGGCAAGCCAACGTGTCATATTGCATTTGATGAAGCCACAGCAATTCTGGCGGGTGATGCCCTGCTTACGCTGGCTTTTGAAATCCTTTCATCAATCGAGCCCGCCGATAAAAATAATGCCTTAAAATTGCTCCGGGTTATAGATACAATAGCAAAAGCTGCGGGATATAAAGGAATGATTGAAGGGCAGATAAAAGACATCGCTGCAGAAGGCAAACAGCTCGGGTTAGAAGATTTAGAAGAAATACACGTTTTAAAGACAGGTGCTCTTATTGAGGCATCAATAATTACCGGGGCTATTTTAGGAAACGGGAGTTTTGAGCAAATCGAAAAGCTCAAAATTTATGCAAAAAATATCGGACTTGCCTTTCAGGTAACCGATGATATTCTAAATGTTGAAGGCGATCCAGTTGTTATGGGCAAAAATATTGGTACAGATCAAGCCCGTGAAAAAAGCACCTACCCTTCTATACTTGGAATTGAAAAATCAAAGGAATTTGCGAAAAATTTGGTCAACAACGCCCTGCAAGCACTTGAATATTTTGATAAAAAATCTGATCCGCTCCGCGCTATCGCACATTATACTATTGATAGAAAAAGGTAAGTGGATTTAAGACTTTTTACGATATTGTCAAATAAGGAGAAAAAAATTTGAGCTTTCTTGAAAGAATAAATTCCCCGGCAGATTTAAAAGCACTGTCACGGTCTGAACTGCCGATTTTAGCTTCTGAGATTCGCAAAGTTATTATTGAAGTGGTATCAAAAAACGGCGGCCACCTTGCACCGAGCCTGGGTGTCGTTGAACTGGCGATCGCCATTCACTACGTATTTAATGCTCCTTCTGATAAAATCATCTGGGACGTAGGACATCAGTCCTATGCTCACAAACTCCTTACAGGACGCAGAGAACGATTCCACACGCTTCGCCAACATGACGGAATATGCGGGTTCACCCGCATGAGTGAAAGTCCTTACGATGCATTTTCAACCGGCCATAGCAGCACCTCCATATCCGCCGGTCTTGGCATTGCGTGTGCCAAGCGTTTAAAAAATGATAAGTCCAAGGTTATCGCAGTGATAGGAGATGGGTCCATGACCGCCGGGCTTGCCTATGAAGGTCTTAACCAGGCCGGGGACATCAACAAGAATATTCTAGTGATATTAAATGACAATGATATGTCGATTGCTCACAACGTAGGCGCCCTATCCTCTTTTTTAAGTCGTACCTTTTCCGCAAAATATTTACAGGATTTAAAAAAAGAACTTAAAGACTTTCTTAAATCTTTGCCCAAAGTTGGTGACGATATCTATCAGTTTGCAAAGCGTTCAAAAGAATCTTTCAAGACTTTTATAACTCCGGGGATGTTGTTTGAAGCCTTTAACTTCGAATATTTTGGTCCGATAAACGGTCATAATCTGAACCATCTTATCGACATACTGAATAACATTAAGTGCCTTAACGAACCGGTTCTTCTTCATGTATTAACAAAAAAAGGGAAAGGATACTCCCCTGCCGAAAAAAATCCTGTCTATTTTCACGGTGTCGGGTGCTTTAACGCAGATACGGGGGAAAGTATAAACAAAGAATATTCCGTTCCGACATACACTCAGGTTTTTGGCGAAACCATATTAGAAATGGCAAAAAAAGACGACAGAATCGTTGCGGTGACCGCTGCTATGCCGGAAGGCACAGGGCTTGTAAAGTTTTCCGAGGCCTATCCGGACCGGTTTTTTGATGTGGGAATCGCCGAACAACACGCTGTAACTTTTGCCGCAGGTCTGGCCACTGAAGGATTCAAGCCTGTTGTGGCCATATATTCTACTTTTTTGCAACGTGCTTATGATCAGATATTGCATGATGTGTGTCTTGAAGCACTTCCTGTTGTTTTTGCCGTTGACCGCGGAGGAATTGTGGGAGAGGACGGAGCGACCCATAATGGTGTTTTCGATTTGTCTTATCTCAGAAGCCTTCCCAATATGGTGGTTATGGCTCCAAAGGATGAAAATGAACTGGCAAGAATGCTCACAACTTCCCTTGCCCATAAAGGTCCAATTGCAATTCGATACCCCCGTGGAGCTGTCGAGGGCGTAAAAATCGAAAATCGTGATATTCCCATACCCATGGGAAAGGGTGAAGTACTTCAAAAAGGAGATGACATTCTTATCTTGGCCATTGGCCGGTCTGTTAGTGAAGCGCTTACCGCTTGCGTAACGCTGGCCGAAAAAGGCATATCTGCTACAGTTGTCAATTGTCGTTTTGTAAAGCCGCTTGACTCTGATTTGATCGGTACCCTTGCCAGGAAAATACCGCGTATTGTAACGGTTGAAGAGAATGTACGTCAGGGAGGATTTGGAAGCGCGGTGATGGAATGTTTGTGTGATCAAGGAATAACCGGATTTCTTCTTGAACGCATCGGAATACCTGACACTTTTGTTGAACACGGTCCCCAGAAAATTCTCAGGTCCAGGTACGGTATTGATGCTTCGAGCATAGTCAACGCAGCCAAACGCTTGACGGCAAAGTAAAAAGTCCAATTTCTGCGTTGCGCTTCATTTCGTGTTCACTGCGGCGTACATAAGTACGCCTCATTCCACGAAATTCGCGACGCCTTGAACTTGAACTTTTTACTTTGCCGTCTCAATTTTGACTTTTTACGAGTTTATCAAACGCTTGATGCTTGATGTCAGTAAAAAAAACAAGACTTGACTTGGTAATTGTAGAAAAAGGGCTGGTACAGAGTCGGCAACGTGCCCGTGCTCTTATTATGGCCGGAAAAGTTCTGGTTAATAACCGTCTTGTGGATAAACCCGGTTCACTGGTTTACAGAAAAGACGACGTCATTCTTAAAGGAGAAGAGATCCCCTATGTAAGCAGAGGCGGCCTTAAGCTAGAAAAGGCTCTGCAGGCGCTTAATATCGATATAACCGGAGCTGTCTGCCTTGATGTGGGAGCATCCACGGGAGGATTTACCGATTGTCTTCTGCAGCATGGAGCAAACCGCGTTTTTGCCGTGGATGTTGGTTATGGTCAGCTTGCCTGGAAACTGAGACAGGACTCTCGTGTTGTTGTTATAGATCGCACAAATATCCGGTATATGCCGGCCGAAACCCTTTCGGAACCTGTAGATCTCATCACAATAGATGTCTCTTTTATTTCCCTTACAATAGTTGTTCCTGCGGTAATTAAGTTTATGAAAAAAGATGCAAGGATCATAGCCCTGATAAAACCACAGTTTGAAGTGGGAAAAGGCAAAGTTGGGAAAGGAGGTGTGGTGCGTAACTCTGTTCTGCATGCTGAGGTTATTAAAAGCCTTTCGGATTTTTTTGCAGGGAAAGATCTTTTGAGCGAATTTGTAATCCCTTCACCAATATTGGGATCAAAGGGAAACAAAGAATTTTTTATTTCTTTAAAATTTGAAAGTTGATCTTGATTTATTTCGGATAAACATATAAAAAAGTTAGCTTTAGGATTTTATTGATAGAGATTAACAATTTAATAATGTTTACCAGAGAGGAGCTTAAATGACTGAAAAAGTTGAATGTTTAAGGAACATTGCTTTTGTGGCCCACGGAGGTGCTGGGAAAACTTCTTTGGCCGAGGTAATGCTTTTTAATACAGGTGTCACCAATAGACTAGGGTGCGTTGATGATGAAAATACCATCATGGACTTTGAGCCGGAAGAACTCAAACGCCACATCAGTTTAAGCAGCGGATTCCATCAATACAGCTGGAAAAAACATACAATCAGTCTCATCGATACACCAGGTGATCAGAATTTCTTTTCAGACACAAGGCTTTGCATGCAGGCTGCCGACGGCACTATTGTGGTAATAGATGGAGTAGATGGAGTAAAAGTTCAAACCGAACAGGCCTGGGATTTCATAGATGAATTCAACCTGCCCCCAGTTATTTTTATTAATAAACTCGACAGGGAAAGGTCGGATTTTTTCCGTACATTCAAAGATGCAGAAAAATGTTTTAAGCCAAAGCCTATTATTACTCAACTCCCCATAGGATCCGAAGCAGGCTTTAAAGGAGTCATTGACCTTATAAGTATGAAAGCGTTCACATATGACACCAAAGGCAAAGCAACTAAAATTGACATTCCCAATGATATGCAGGATCAGGTGGAAGAAGAGAGAGAAGCTCTTGTAGAAAATGTTGTAGAGTCGGACGACGAACTCCTGGAACGATATCTTGAAGGAGAATCCTTGTCAGATGATGAAATAATAAATGCGTTAAGGAAGGGCACATTGACGCGTACATTTGCACCTGTTCTTTGTGGGTCGGCCACAAAAAATATCGGCATTGATCTCTTGCAGGATTTTTTTGTCAACTGCATGCCTTCACCCCTGGATCGCGACCCCTGGATCGCTGTTGATTCCACCGGTGAAACTAAAATAGAATGTAAGGCTGATCCGGATGCACCCTTTTCCGGATTTGTGTTCAAAACGGTGGCCGATTCATTTGCCGGCCGTCTTTCAATATTCAGGATAGTTTCAGGAACACTGGGTGCAGACGGTACTTTCTATAACGTTAATAAAAGTACAAATGAAAGGTATAATCAGCTGTTGAGCCTTGCCGGCAAAGAACAGAAACCAATAAACCAAGCCGGGCCTGGTTCCATTGTGGCTGTGGCTAAATTAAAAGAGACGAACACAAGCGACACCCTTTGCAATGAAGGTCGCAAGGTAAAATTTAAATGTGCAGAACCGCTTCCCGACCTTATTTCTTTTGCCCTTAAGCCCAAATCAAAAGGTGATGAAGACAAGATATTCACCTCTCTATCAAAACTATTGGAAGAAGATATTGCTCTAAAGCTTACTCGTAATCCGGAAACCAAACAGATTCTTTTGTCCGGCCTTGGGCAGATCCACATTGAGGTCGCGGTTGAAAAGCTCAAAAGAAAGTTCAATGTTGAAGTCCGGCTGAGCACACCTAAAGTCCCCTATAAAGAAACCATTACCAAGACGGTTAGAGTTCAAGGAAGACATAAAAAGCAAACCGGAGGCCATGGTCAGTTCGGTAATTGCTGGATCCGGTTAGAACCACTTCCCAGAGGAAAAGGATTTGAGTTCGTTGATAAAATTGTCGGCGGTGCAATTCCGAAGCAGTATATACCCGCTGTTGAAAAAGGTATTATTGAATCGTCCATGAAGGGGGGTCTTGCCGGGTTCCAGTGTATCGATTTTCGGGTTACTCTGGATGACGGTTCCTTTCATGCAGTTGATTCATCCGAAATGGCCTTTAAAATTGCAGGTGCTCTGGCGTTTAGAAAAGCGGCGGCAGAGGCGGGCCCGGTTCTGTTGGAACCTATCATGAGTGTTTCAATCACAACCCCGGACGAATACATGGGTGATATCATGGGGGATCTTAACAGCAGACGGGGCAGGGTCCTCGGCATGGACAGCAAGGGTAAAAATCAGGTCATTAATGCAAATGTGCCCATGGCCGAGTTTTTGACCTATGCACCGGAATTAAGATCAATTACCGGAGGGCGCGGCATATTTACTATTGAATTTTCACATTATGATGAAGTTCCCGCCCAGATCTCACAAAAACTTATAGAGGAAATAAAAAAAGATAAAGAATAGCCACAACAAAAGTTAAAAGTGACCTAAAGTGACTAAAGTTTTCCCCGTTAAATACCTCGTCTTTTCTTAACTTTAGCTCACTTCAAACTTTAGCTCACTTTTACTTCGAAAACACTATACCTACCTCGAAATCGATAAAAAATTGTCGATTGAGCTATGAATAGCTCTTACTTCTCCCCGGCCATACATTTCTTGCAGGGAGCATACCCAGCCCAAAACGCATCCCACATGCGCAAAAAGACGAGTCTGTTTTCTCTGGCAATCATTTTTCCAAAGGAACATGTTGTATAATGAAATCGTTTCGATCTTCTGTTTCCCCAATACCTTCCCTTTTTCTCTTTCCAGTTACTCCATATCCCACGTTTAGCCGACATTGCATTCCTCTGAGATCGCAGTAAAACCTGGTCATATTTAATATTCGGCCTGCGGGACAAACAAAAGGCATATCCTTTTTCTATCATAACCTTATTTACAAATACCCCATTGTTCAAAAACACGTAAGCCAGCGTTCGCCCGTAACGGTCATGGGTTTCTTTATCGAATTCCAGGCAAACCGTTTTGGATAATACAAGTGTTTTATTATAATTTTTTGCTTCATATCCGAAAGATTCGGCTTTTTTATTTTCATGATCAATTTCAGGTGTATTTATTCCGATGTAACGTATATGTCGACCATCCGCCAGTACAATGGTGTCCCCGTCATTGACCCGTTTTACATAAAAACACTCGTGGGCTAATAACGGTCTGCCGGACAAAAAACCGGAAAAAAAAACAGCTAAAAAAAATACAAAAAAATAAAAAAGATATTTTCGCACAATCAACCCACATTCAATTCGCAAATCCTGGCAGCACTTTTATCGAGCATTCTCGGCAGACCGCCGAGATCTTGCGGAATAAATCCCATGGATTTTTGCCAGACCTCATCATCTTCCATGCAAAAATAGATTAGAACTTCAGGAGCATATTCCCTTATCCAGGAAGTCATCTTACGATAAAGTTCAATCCGTAGCGGCTTAAAATAGCGCATCTTTCCATCCAGACCCGATATGAATTCTCCGTAAATTATCTTGGATTTCGGGAATCGTTTTTGTATGATAGATTTTAAAGGCGGCATGAAACGAAAGGTGCCGATGCTAATCCATACGATATTCTTTGACGATACATGGGAAAACAGCTTTTCAACAACCACCCTGTATTCTTCTTCACAGCCATCATAGATAATCATTGGATCAAAATGGAAGCCAAGCGGGTATTCCCACGATTCGCATTTTGCAGCAGCCCGAAGTCTTGCGGAGAGAGATGCGGTATTTCGCTCCTCATTTTTAATGACACGATCTGTATTCAAAGACCAGGCAACAACGGTCTTACGATTGTGACGAAGATTTTTTAGTCCTTGGATAGCTGTTGTTTTTGTTTTTAATTCCAGTACTGCATGGGACTGTTTTGAAAATTTTGGAACAAGCCGGCTTGAAAGGTCAGTCCATATTTCCCAGATCATACTGTCTGTAAATTCTCCGGTCCCTATTCGGGTTATTTTTTTCTTCAAAAACAGATTGTCCAACTCTAAAAAGAGATCATCATGGTTAACAAAATACTGGAGTACCGGAGGATGAAAGTATGTCTGCAGAATACAATACGAGCAGTCCATGGTACAAAATGTACCGATATGCAGAATTTGATAACCGCAGCAGGTGTAAGCACGGGTGCCAGGACATTTCTTGACAAAAGCGCCTTTGTTTCGGGTAAGGAGAAGAACCGACTTGCCCTTTTGGGCAGGATCATCTGACGATGAAACTGATTTGAAAATTTCTTGAACATTCTGAACGACCACGGCGGGAACATCTATACGTGATCGGATAGAAACAACCTGAGGCAAATGTGCCACTTGCTGATCGATATAGAGTTTTAAAAGCGGCAATGGATAAAATGGTTTTATTTGTGAAATTGATATAATTGACCGATTCGTAAAAAGTCCGATTTAGACGGTTTTGTAAAAAGTTCAAATTCAAGGCGTGCAAATTTTGTAATCATGAGGCGTACTTGACCTGCGTTGAATGATTACGAAATGCAGCACAACGCAGAAGTTGGACTTTTTACGAGACCGTCAATAACAATATAAAGAAAAATGAACAACAGGTCAAGCATGAAGAATGTATCATTTAAAAGTCTATAATTAAAAGGAAAACTTCTGAACGGCTCTTGACACCCGGCATGCCTGTTGATAATTGAAGTTGCGGAGCAAGTAAAACGGACTTTTCAAGAAACCGTTCAATTTAATATCTTCGGAATTGGAAACAGGAGATCAATAACATGTTCCTTAAAATACAAAGAAAAGGAAAGAATGTATATCTGAATGAATCTGAGCTGCAGGAATATATGTCTGCCAAGCTCAATGAACTCACAGGCTTGGCTTCAAACGTGGTGACAGCTTTGGTTATGGTCAGCATGATTGTGATTTTAACCTTCTTTAAATCCGGGGATATTTATTTCTACGCCTTGGTTTTGCTTCCGATTATAGGGCGTTGGTTTATCGGTGATTTTATAAACAGGTGGCTGAAAAATAAATTTAAAGAACTTTTAGATACTTAGTATATGTATTCTTAAATACGGTAATGTATTTATAACTTGGTTTATTCATTCTATGTGTGTAAAAGTGTAAAGTGTCTAAAGTGAACTAAAGTGCCTAAAGTTAAGGTATTCTATTAATTTTAATTGATCGCGCTGAAAGCGCGTTCCTCAACTTTAGCTCACTTTAGGCACTTCAAACTTTAAACTTTTAGAATTCAACTTATACGGGATAGTTGTCTTGATAAAAATACGTCATCGTATTTACGAATTAGAGCACTTAGTTGTAGTTGGAATGACTGATCATGCGGGTAGCTGTTCTTTCGGATATCCATTCTAATATTGAAGCTTTTCAGGCGGTGGTCAGCGACCTTGAACACCGAACGGACAGTATCCTGAACCTGGGCGACCTGGTTGGCTACAATGCCAGCCCCAACGAGTGTGTGGAGCTGGCCAGAGATATCGGAATGCAATCCATTCAAGGCAACCATGATCAGGCTGCGTGCAACCTGAGCCTTGCCGAGAGCTTCAATATTTTTGCTCGAAAGGCTATCCTTTGGACAATAAGCGTTCTTACCCAAAATAATATGCTGTTTTTGCATGGTCTGCCGGAAAATTGCCGTTTTACCTATGCCCTGGCCTGCCACGGCTCCCCTGAAAATACGTTCAGCTACATCGACCTTCCTTTCCAGGCGAGAGCCACCTTAAAGAAGATGAAAAAGGGATTCTGTGGCAAGGCGAATGTTTGTCTCTTCGGCCATACTCATAAAAGGAAGGTTTGGCACATGGACGTCCGGAGAAAGGTGGCGCCTGTTGAAATTCCCTTGGACGGGGTTATCAAGCTAAACAATGAGGGTTTTTACCTCTTGAACCCAGGAAGCGTCGGCCAGCCTCGAAACGGAGACCCCAGGTCTTCATATTTCATTTTTGACACCGAAGATCGTACAGTAAAATTCAGACTGGTAGAATATGATGTCTCGTCAACGATAAAAAAAATTGTTGGTGCCGGACTACCTGAATTCTTCGCAGAGAGACTTTTGCATGGAACATAGAAGGGTTGTTTTACAATTTTAAAGGGGGTGATGAGATGACAGAAATGAACGATTTAAAAAAGAAAGGAAAGCTTAAAAACGGCACTGAGGTACTTTTAAGACCGATGGTCAAAGCCGACCGCAAAGCGGTGGGAGATTTCTTCGGCCGGCTTATCCCCTCAGTGCTCCAGTATGTGCGCAACGATGTCACCGACCCAAAAGTGCTTGACAAATGGTTCGACCAACTGAACTATAATCGAGTGTTTCCTCTTTTGGCCTTTAAAGACAACAAGGTTGTGGCCAACGCGACCCTTCACCGGGTAGGCTACGGTTGGCGAAAACATCTGGGAATCCTCAGAATAGTTGTGGAGCCTGCGTTTCATGGAAAGGGACTGGGGACTTTGATGATCAATGAGCTTGTGGACCTGTCCCATGAATTTGGGCTGGAGAAACTCATGGTGGAGTTCCCGCTTAGAGCTCACGGCGCCCTGGCCATGTTCAAGAAAGCGGGGTTCAGCCCCAGGGCGGTGATAGAGGGCCTCATGAAAGACCGACACGGTGAAAATCTGGACATTGTGATCATGGTAATGGATGTTGCAGCGTACGCAGACAGGCGGGATGGATCGGCGCATTAAAATGTGAAGTTATTTTTGAGCGAGCCCTTAGTAGAGTGGTAAAATATTTTCCCCATAACCCGGAAAAGAGACTGTTATATCCTCTTTTAATGCTCTGGCGTCAGGGTAGCGATTTTCA
>JAUWLP010000147.1 GCA_030613575.1 Desulfobacteraceae bacterium | reverse complement strand
TGAGGAAACCCTCAAAACTTACTCAAAAGAAGAAGCCATGCAAGAAGCGGGACGATGTCTCCGCTGTGACGCAGGGAGGTAAATGAGATGGTTTATGTCAATATTAACGGCAAGGATTTTAAAGCTTCGGAAGGTTCCAATCTGCTGGATGTCTGTGAAGATAACGGAATCCGTATACCGCATTTGTGTCACAAAAAGAGTTTGAGCCCCGTCGGGGTTTGCCGTCTCTGTCTCGTAAAAGTTTCAGGAATGCGAGGTCTGGTTCCGGCCTGCAGTACAAAGGTCACGCAAGGAATGCAAGTGATTACGGACGATGAAGAGATCAACGACCTCCGGCGCTTGAACCTGGAAATGCTTTTATCCGAACACGAGCACAACTGTCTTACCTGTGAAAGCAACGGGAGATGCGAACTGCAGGATTTAATTTACGAGTTCGGGATCGACCATGTACGTTTTCCTATCAACAAAGAAACAAAGCCTGTGGACGACTCAAGCGAAGTTATTGTCAGGGATCCAAGCAAATGCATCCTCTGCGGCAGATGCGTGCGTGCCTGTCGGGAAATAGCCGGCAAAAATATTTTGGAATTTACCGATCGCGGTCCGGCCGTGGCCATCGGCGCCGGGCTCAACGAACCTCTGGGCTTAACGGAGTGTGCTTCCTGCGGGGCATGTGTGCAGGCCTGTCCCACAGGAGCACTGACTGAAAAGCACGCTCGCTTTCAGGGAAGAAACTGGGAGTTCAATAAGGTCAGAACAACCTGCCCCCACTGCGGCGGAGGGTGTCAGATGGAGCTGTGGACCAAGGACAAAAAGATTGTAAAGGTTTACGGGGTGGAGGAAGAAAACACCGAAAACAAAGGAAACCTTTGCGTCAAGGGAAGATTCGGTCTTGATTTTGTCCAAAGTCCGGAGCGTCTGAAAAAACCGCTTATCAAGAAAAACGGAAAATTTGAAGAAGCGGAATGGGATGAGGCGCTGAATCTCGTGGCAAATAAATTTCAGGAAATAAAAAATACCCACGGTCCCGATGCCCTGGCAGGAATTGCTTCTTCAAAATCGACGAACGAGGAATGCTACCTCTTCCAAAAATTCATACGCACCTGTTTTGGCACGAACAATATCGATTTTTGTACCCGGCTCTGTCATACGCCCAGTGCCGTGGCGCTCACCCGGGCTTTCGGGGGCGGCGCCATGACAAATTCAATGAGTCTGGTCGATCAAGCCGACGTTCTGCTGGTTGCCGGTTTGAACCTTTCTGAAATGTACCCTGTTTTCGCCAGCGCCATGAAAAAACGGGTCATGTCCGGCAATCTCAAGCTAATCATCATTGATCCGCGAAGAACAGAAACCGCGGAATATGCAGACATCTGGCTCAGTCCCCGCATTGGCACAGATATTGTCTGGATAAACGGCATGCTCAATGTGATGCTCAATGAAGATCTCTGCGATCGTGAATTCATAGAGAACAGGACCCAGGGATTCGAGGAGTTAAAAGATATAATCTCTAAGTATACCCCGGCCAGGGTTGAAGAAATTTCAGGGATTCCCGAGGCCAAACTCAAAGAAGCGACGCGGCTCTACGGAAAAGCCCGCAGAGGATCTATCCTTTACGGGATGGGGATAACCCAGCACATACACGGGACGGACAACGTCGGGGGGCTCTGCAACTTAGCGCTTTCCACCGGTAACATCGGAAAACCAGGAACCGGCCTTAACACCATCGCAAAACAAAACAACGGCCAGGGCGCCGGCGACATGGGGTGTTTGCCCCCTATCTATCCTGGCGGTCAACCGGTCTCGAATCCGGTGGTTCAGGAGAAATTTGAGAAGGCGTGGGGGGTGAATCTCTCACCAAAACCGGGAATTACCGAGGCAAACATGCTCCTTGACGAAAATGGAATCAAAGGGCTTTACGTGATGGGCGGAAACCCCATGCGGAGCGGCCCCAATATTTCCCGTATTCAAAATGTCCTGGAAAATCTGGATTTCATGGTGGTTCAGGATATGTTTTTGACTGAAACAGCCAAGATCGCCCATGTGGTTCTCCCGGCCTGTTCCTTTGCCGAAAAAGATGGAACGTTCACCAATACGGCCCGTTTCCTCCAAAGGGTGCGCAAGGCCTTCGACCCTATAGCCGAGAGCAGGCCCGATTGGAAAATTATCTGTGATCTGAGCCAAAAAATGGGCTACAATATGTCCTACGGGCATCCCAAAGATATTATGAATGAAATCGCTTCACTGACGCCACCTTACGCAGGAATTTCCTACCGCCGGTTAGGAAAAGGAGGCCTTCGCTGGCCCTGTCCTAAAAAAGACCATCCCGGGACCCTTTATCTCTGGGCCGAAACGTTCAACACCCCAAGCGGTAAAGGCATGTTTTCTCCGGCAGACTACAAGCCCCCCGCCGAATCGCCGGACAAAGAGTACCCTTTCATCTTAACTACGGGAAAAGATCTTTATCATCTGCATACGGGTTCCTATACGCGTAACTCTGTGGCGCTTTTCAATCTGTCCCCTGAAGACGTCCTGGAAATCCATCCATCAGACGCAGATCGAGTCCAAATAAAAAACGGAGAGGAAATCCACGTCCGTTCTCGAAGGGGTTCCATGAAGATCAATACCAAGGTGACCGATCGGGTCCCGGAGGGAACGGTTTTCACAACCCTCCATTCCGACAATATAGCGGTCAATGCACTGACCATCGATGCTCTCGACCCCATGGCCAAGACCCCTGAGCTCAAACTTTGTGCCGTGAGATTAGAGAAGCCGGCCTAAAGGTCAAAAGATGTTCATCTTTTACAAAGGAGATCTTTTAATATTTCGTTTACAATTTTCGGATTGGCCTTGCCTTTTGTCACTTTCATGATCTGGCCCACGAAAAAGCCGAAAAGCTTTGTTTTGCCGTTTTTGTAGTCTTCCACTTCCTTTGAACAATCTTCAAGGACCTTTTCTACAACAGCTTTGATGGCAGACTCGTCTGTAACCTGGACCAGCCCCTTTGCTTTCACGATTTCTTTGGGCGCTCTGCCTGTTTGAGCCATTTCATCAAATACGGTCTTGGCAATTTTGCCGCTGATAATATTATCGTCAATCAATTTAAGAAGTTGGGCCAGATTGCCGGGGGAAATCGGCGATTCGGTAATTGGCTTGCCCAGGGCATTTAAAAGGCCCAGCAGGGAAACCATGATCCAGTTGCTGACCGGCTTGGGATTCGGAAATTGTTTAACGCATTCCTCAAAGTAATCTGCAAGTTCTCGGCTCGATGTCAGAAAACCGGAATCGTATGAAGGAAGACCGTATTCATCCATAAAGCGCTTCTTTTTTTCATCCGGAAGTTCGGGGAGTCTTTTTCTGATCGAATCGATCCAGTGATCGTCTATAACCAGCGGCAAAAGGTCGGGGTCCGGAAAGTAGCGGTAATCATGGGCCTCTTCCTTATCCCGC
Source organism: Desulfobacteraceae bacterium (assembly GCA_030613575.1). GTDB lineage: Bacteria > Desulfobacterota > Desulfobacteria > Desulfobacterales > UBA11574 > S5133MH16. The sequence goes on along the minus strand of JAUWLP010000147.1, from coordinate 3,238 downwards.
ATGGATATGGATTTGTTTTTAACAGGGTCCCACAGCCGGGTCTCCTGAATGACTTGGCCGCCGTCATCTAAAATTTCTTTTTGCCGGTTGATCTCGAAAGAAAGCGCATTTTCAACATGCTTGAAAGAGTTCAAGTTTTTTATTTCCGTTCTGGTTCCCAAAGTTACAGATCCTTTGGGCCTTATTGATATATTGGCGTCGCAGCGGAAACTTCCTTCTTCCATGTTGCCGTCGCTGATTCCGATATAGCGAAGTATCGATCTTAGCTGCCGAAGATAAACCCCGGCCTCTTCAGGAGTCCGTATGTCCGGTTCGCTCACGATTTCGATCAGTGGTACGCCGGTACGGTTGAAATCTACCATGCTCAAAGGGCGGTCAGGATCATGGGACAGCTTGCCTGCATCTTCTTCCATGTGTATCCGTGTAATGCCGATCCTTTTTTTGTGCCCGTCTATTTCTATATCTATAAATCCATTTTCAGCAATTGGCAGTTCATACTGGGAAATCTGGTATCCTTTTGGCAGGTCGGGATAGAAATAGTTTTTCCGGGCAAATCTGCTCTCCCGGTTGATCATACAGTTTGTTGCAAGGCCCATGCACAGAGCGTTCTCAACAACCTTTTTATTGAGAACCGGCAGTACGCCGGGCATACCCAGGCAAACCGGGCAGGTGTGCGTATTGGGCGGCGCCCCGAATGATGTTGAGCAGCTGCAGAAAATCTTTGTTTTAGTCTTGAGCTGAGCGTGAACTTCAAGCCCGATTACAGGTTCATATGTCATTTTTAGCCTTTATTCATTGAATTGATAACATATCAGAACCGATGACCATTTGGCACCCCTGAATGATGCGCTCAGTTGTTTCCTTATTTAACATTCCTATTTTTTCAAGAAGCCTTGTCTTGTCAACCGTAGCAATTTGACTGACAACGACAACACTTGCTTTGGGAATATTCCCTGCCCCCCTTTTTAACCTGACATTTCCCGGGACTTCCCCTAACTTAATATTGGAAGTTATTAAGGCAACGACTGTTGTGCGGATATTGCTCCTGTTTAACAAATCGTTCTGAATAATCACCGCTGGTCTTTTCCCGGACGGTCCGGAATCCCTTGAACGTCCAAATCGCACCCAGAAAATATCTCCTTGCCTCGCCTTTACCATGGCAATTCCTGAATGTCCATATTATTAGCAATATCCTCGGCCATTGATTGCTGAGATAAATCAACTTCCGGATCATTAAAGACTTCATTAATACGAGAAATAATGTCTTGTTCCTTGATTTTTTTAATCTTTTCAGTCAAAGCCTCTGTAACTAAATGGCTTAGCTTTGTTTTTCTTGCAACCGATATTTCTTTAATCTCCCTGAAAATTTCTTCCGGAACGGTTACGCTCATTTTGGAATGGCCCATATGATATCCTCCTAAACGCAATATTTTATAAGATATACTATCATACCAATTATAGTATTGTCAAGAGCATATAAAGTTGTACTATCTTTTACTGATTCTATAAAACGAAACGTAACTATAAAATATAATATGTCAAAATCAGAATTGTTGCTGCCGGCAAGAAGTTGTTTTTTTAACTATTTATGAAACCATCAAAAATATGTCGACAATAAAACGATTTGATATTACATAAATACCATAAAAATCATCAGTATTATATGTATAGAGGAATAAAATGAAATTTTTCCTGTGTGTGCTCGGAATGGTGATGGTCGTGGAAGGTCTTCCATATTTTGCATTTCCGGCAAAGATGAAGTTGGTTTTAGAAAAAGTCCTTGAACTGCATGATAAGTCTTTGCAAAAATTCGGGCTTTTAATTATGCTCGCGGGAATTTTGCTGGTATATCTGGGAAAAAGATAGCCCTCATGTTTTTATTGAACGATTACAACTATGATCTGCCCGATGACCTCATTGCCCAAAAACCGGCAGATCAACGGGACCGTTCAAAGCTTCTATTTCTGCATAAGGAAACCGGTAAACTGTCCCACCATAAATTTTATGAAATTTATGATCTCCTTTTGCCAAAGGATTTACTGGTTTTAAACAACACTAAGGTAATTCCGGCACGACTTTTCGGGAAAAAGGATACCGGTGGCAAGGCGGAAGTTTTTATCCTTGATTACCCCGGCGAGCGTAAAAACCATACCTGCAAAGAACTTGTCTTAAGATGCCTGATTAAAACCTCAAAAAGACCGAAAAACGGTACGCCGTTATTTTTTTCCCGGGGATTGCAAGCCAGGGTTGTCGATTGTCAACAGGGAATTTATAATGTAAAATTTTCATATAAAGATAATTTTGAAAATCTCCTTGACAGCATAGGACATGTTCCGTTGCCACCATATATTAAACGGAACGATTGTAAGGATGACAGGACATCTTACCAGACCGTTTATGCTTCGCAAAAAGGCGCCGTTGCCGCACCCACGGCGGGACTCCATTTTTCGAAAAAACTCCTTAAAAAAATAGCAGAAAAAGGGGTCAGGATCGTTACAGTTACGCTGCACGTGGGTTATGGTACGTTTTTGCCGGTCAGGGTATCGGATATAAGAGATCACAAAATCCATTCCGAGTGGTACTCTATTTCCAAAGATACTGCCGATGCTATAAACCGTGCCAAAATAAAAGGCAGACGCATTCTTGCCGTTGGCACGACCTGCGTACGGGCGTTAGAGTATGCTTCGGATGAGAGAGGGAACGTGGCTTACGGCGGCGGAAGCTGCGACCTTTTTATATATCCCGGGTACGGGTTTAAAGTTGTAGATGCAATGATTACGAATTTCCATTTTCCCAAATCGACGCTTTTAATGCTTGTATCCGCTTTTGCAGGTCGGGAGAAAATATTGAATGCATACCGGGCGGCAATAGATAAAAAATACAGGCTGTTCAGTTACGGGGATGCGATGTTTATTGCATGATTCATGCTCTCATTAAATCACTGAAACTTAAAACCTAAAACTTAAAACGATCTTTAAATTACATGTCCAATTTCAAAATAGTTGCAGAATCTGATACCACCCGGGCAAGGGCCGGTGTCTTACAGACAGCTCACGGTGAGGTAGAAACCCCTGTTTTTATGCCGGTTGGAACTCTTGGCACGGTAAAATCCCTGTCACCCGAAGAGCTTATGGATTGCGAAACCCAAATCGTTCTTGGGAACACCTATCATCTGTACCTCAGACCGGGATGTGATGTTATCAGCCGTTTTTCCGGTCTCCACGGTTTTATGCACTGG
>JAUWLP010000144.1 GCA_030613575.1 Desulfobacteraceae bacterium | reverse complement strand
GAACGATTTTGACAGTTTTCAGGAAAAGATGGCGCCGCAAAAAGACGAGGTCGCACTATTTACCAAAAACGGTGCAGCGCCCTTCTGGTCCATGAAATCTTCCGACAGGCTTTTTCTGATTTTCGGCTCGGAAACAAAAGGTCTCTCCGATACCATCATATCCCTATATAAACATGCCACTTACCATATCCCCATCACTGATGAAATCAGGTGCCTTAACCTGTCCACCACGGTAGGAATTGCGCTGTATGAAAGTTTGCGTGGTTAGGCACTTATTCGCAACCGTTCACGGAGTCGTTGAGTTAGTGGAAATCCCAAATAACAAATCCCAAATAACAAACAAAAAAACAATCGCTTTTGAACCGGTTTGGAATTTGGAGTTTGAGATTTGAGATTTGTTTGAGATTTGGTGCTTGAAATTTGAGACTTATTTGTGATTTGGTGCTTGAGATTTGGGATTTATTTGTGATTTGGTGCTTGGAATTTGTGATTTAATTGATCTTTGGCGCTTGGAATTTAGAATTTTAAAAAATCCATAAACGGTTACAACTATTCTTGTAAACACGAAATAAAAAAATAGGGCCCGAAATAAATCCGGGCCCTATTTTTAGTTATATGTTTTTTCAGTTATACTGTTTAGAACAGTCCCGTAACCTTTCCGGTGTTAACGTCCACATCTACATTTCTGAAGGCAGGATTGGAACTGGTTCCGGGCATCAGGCTTATGGCGCCACAGACCGGACAAAGGAACTTGGCACCGGAGAAAATCAGCACATCCTGAATCGGAAGCGTCCATCCCTTGGGCGTACCCTTGATCGTTGGATCATGGGTCAGGGAAAGGTGGGTTTTGACCATCATGGTCGTGTAATCGTCGTACTGGGAATCGCTCTCGAGCATCTTGGCCTTGGCCTCGGCCGCAGGAGCCCAGGCAACACCTTCAGCACCGTAGACTTTTGTGGCGATGAGGTCAACCCGATCACGCAGCTTCATTTCCAGAGGATAGAGGAACTTGAAGTCCGGTTCTTCCTCACAGGCCTCAGCAACAACATCAGCGAATTCCAGGGCGCCGTCGCCGCCGTCAGCCCAGTGTGTTGAGACGGCGCAGCGGGCGCCTGCTTCCTCGGCATACTTGCGAACCAAGGCAATCTCGTCCTTGGTGTCATCATGGAAGCAGTTGATGCAAACCACCGGGTTAATCCCGGACATCCGGATGGTATTAATGTGGTGCACCATATTTTCAACGCCGGCTTCGAGCAATTTCACATCTTCTTTGGTGTACTCTTCGGGCAGGGCTATACCGGCAATCACCTTTGGTCCGCCGCCGTGCATCTTGAGTGCCCGAATGGTAGTGGTGAGAACCGATACATGCGGTTTCAGTCCGCTGTAACGGCATTTTACGTTCCAGAATTTTTCAAAACCGATGTCAGCACCAAAACCGGACTCAGTCAGGTGGTAGTCAAACATCTTGAGACCAACCCGGTCGGCGATGATGGAAGACTGCCCCACTGCGATGTTGGCAAAGGGCCCGGCATGTACCATAAGTGGCTGATATTCAACCGTAGAGCACAGGGTGGGGTTGATGGTGTTGACCATCCAGGCGGTCATGGCGTTACCCACTTCCAGATCTTTGGTGGTTACTACATTGCCCGCCTTGTCAAAGGCAACGGTAATGTTGTTCAGTTTTTCCCGCAGATCGGCCAGATCACGCACGATGGAGAGAATAGCCATTAGCTCGGAACTCACCGCGATGCCAAACCTGGATTGCATCGTAAAGCCGTCCATGCGTCCCCCCAGGCCCATGACGATGTTTCTCAGGCCCTGGGCACAAAGGTCCATTATCCAGCCCATCTCCACCCGGGTGGGATTGATGTCAAAGCGTCGCATCTTGGTAAGCCTGGCTAACTGCTCGTCATTGTAGTTTCGCTCATGCTGCATTCTGGCGTTCAAGGCCACCATAGCCAGGTTGTGGGCGTTCATGATATCGTTGATGTCACCGGTCAGACCCATGGAAAATTCAGTCAGGGGAATAATAAGGGCATTGCCGCCGCCGGCCGCACTTCCCTTAATATTCATAGTGGGCCCACCCGAGGGTTGACGAATACAGCCGCCCACATTCTTTCCCCGCTTGCCCATACCTTCCATGAGGCCAATGGTGGTGGTGCTCTTACCTTCACCCAGCGGGGTAGGGGTAATTGCAGTCACCTCAACGTACTTGCCGTCCGGCTCGTCCTTGAGCCGGTCCATGATTTTCAAAAAATCCAGTTTGCACAATCTTCCCATGGGCAGAATTTCGTCCTTTTGAATGCCGAGCTTCTCCGCCCATTCATCGGGAGTGGGCATGTTCTCTTCGGCCGCTTCGGATATCTGCCAATCCTGCATTTTTACCGCATCATAAGCCATTTATCCAATCCTCCTCTATAAAAATTAAAGGTTAATAAAACAGGAACCAAGTGTCCACCTTGAAGGTCCCTTAATAATAGAATTAAAATTCTCAGATCACTTGCCTGTTAAATCAATTAAACACCGCAATAATGCAAAAAAAATTGATATTGTCAATAGAAAAATGAATTTAAATTTGCAACTGATTCAATCGGAAATAAAAACCTTTGTTTTGCATTAATTCAACATGGTTTCCTGCCTCGATTATCCGTCCTCTGTTCAGCACTATAATTTTATCAGCCCCCCGGGTCGTAGAAAGCCGGTGGGCGACAATGATGGAGGTTCTGTTTGCCATGAGATTAAATAAAGCTCCTTGTATTTTATATTCGGTTTCCGAATCGATATACGAGGTTGCTTCATCGAGTATAATAAGGTCAGGATCGCGTGCAAAAGCCCTTGCAATCGATATTAACTGGCGTTCGCCGCTTGAGATTGACGCCCCCCCTTCAGAGAGCACGGTATCAAGGCCGGTCGGCAACCTGTCTATGAAGGCTTTGCAATTTGAACGTTCTAAAATTTGCTGCAGGGCCGTCTCTGAAATATTTCTTTTCCCCAGGGTAATATTGTCCCGTATGGTTTCTGAAAACAAAAAAGGGTCCTGCATGACCAGCGCCATTTTGGCTCTTAAATTCGGAGTGGATATTTTTTTTATATCAATTCCGTTCACAAGAACCTTCCCGGATGTGGGATCATAAAAACGGATGATAAGATTAATTATCGATGTCTTTCCGGATCCTGTGGGTCCAACCAACGCCATGGTTTCACCCGCCTTTACACTAAACGAAACTTTTTTAAGCACTGTTTCGTTTTCAACATAATTAAATGAAACATCTTCCAGTGACATTTCAGATATTTTTTTCAATGCTTGTGTTGGTGTTTTTGAGCCGGATCTAAGGCTGGATTTGATAACCGGGCCAGGCTGCGCCAGGCTTTCGGTGCTGTCCAGGATCAAAAATATCCTTTCCGCCGATGCCATTGAATTTTGCAGGATATTGTATTTTTCAGCAATGTCCCGGATCGGTCTGAAAAACATCTTCATATATGAAAGAAAGGCGACAAGGGCGCCAAAGCTTATGCTTTCCGCAAGGACTTTGCCACCGCCATAAAAGATCACAACCGCAATGGCAACCGCACCTAACAGCTCTATAACCGGCATAAAAACCGCGAAAACATGTACCTGTCTCATGCCGGCCAGGTAGTGCTCATGATTCAGCTTTTTAAAACCAAGATAATTTCTCTTCTCCTGTAAAAACAGCTGGATCACCGTTATCCCGGCGATGGTTTCCGAAAACCGTGTATTGATCTCTGCGATTTTCAGCCGTAAGATTCTGAATGCTTCCCTGGCCTGGCCTGAAAAATGAATGGAAGCATATAGAACAAAAGGGATTACCGTAAAACAAACCAACGCCAGGCGCCAGTTAATACTAAGGAGAACAAGGGTGATCCCTGTTAACAGAAAAAGGTCCTTGAAAACAAATACGATGACCGAAGTGAACAGCTCATGCATGTTCTGAATATCATTTGCAACCCGAGTAACAAGACGGCCCACGGGATTGCGCGTAAAAAATGCAACCGACAGGCTCTGGATATGTGAAAACAGCTTTACTCTCAGATCATGCATGATCATTTGGCCGGTATATTCCATGATTATGACCTGCAACATATTGAGAACAAAGCCGGCCATGACCATGCCAAGGAAAATAGCCGTAATAAAAGTGACGCCGGTAAGATCATCTTTGCGCAATATTGCAAGATCTTTTTCCTCAAGTTGAGAAAGCTCGTCAAAAGATATTCGCGCCAAAGATTCATCGATCTCGAAACGGTCGGAATATTTATAAACAATTGCCTCGATGGCAGGGTCGGTAATATCCGCTTTTAAGTATCTGATTTTATCTTCAGCCGAATCAGGGCTTTGGTTCACGACGGATTCTTTTTGCGGTACAATATAGCGGTCGATAGCGATTTTAGTAATGTACGGAAGCGAAAGATCCAACAGGGTAATAAAAACGACTAAAATGATCGAGCAGAGCAATAGCAGTCTATAAGGCATAGTATATGGATAAAGCCGCCTTAATAATTTCACATCATAAGGCTTGCCAAGCTGCTTTTCCTCAAAATAACCGAAATCAGTCTGCATATTCCTCTTCTATCTCCTGGAGACGGAATGTTTTTGCGTAATATTTATCATGCGCCATGAGTTGGGCATGAGTGCCGGATTCTACAATACGACCCTTTTCAAGGGCGATAATCCGATCGGCAAACCGAACCGCGGAAAGCCGGTGCGAGACAATGATGATGGTCTTATGCCCGGCCATGGACCGGATGGTTTTTATGATGGCATCACCGGTTTCCATATCAACCTGACTGATGGGATCATCCAGTATCATGATTGATGAATCCTGCAGCAGAGCACGTGCCAGAGCAACACGCTGTTTTTGGCCTCCGGAAAGGGCAATCCCCTTTTCCCCCACCATGGTCTCAAAACCGTCCGGAAACGACTTTATGGTATCATAAATCCATGCTTCTTCAGCCGCCCTGATCAAATCCGGATCTTTTATTTTTTTATTGCCCAACGCTATGTTTTCCCGAATTGTACCGGCAAATAAAAAGGGTTCCTGGGGCATGAATGAAATCCGGGATCTCAAATCACGAATCTTTAGCTTGCGAATATCTATCCCGTCTAACATAATGCTCCCCCGTGACACGTCATAGATCCTTGGAATCAGGTTTAAAAGGGTTGACTTGCCGCTCCCCGGAGGGCCTACTATTCCCAGGATCTTCCCGTAATCGAGTTTTATGTCAATGCGATCAAGAACCGAAAATAAGCCGGATTTATGAACATCAGGTGTATAGGAAAATGAAACATTTTCAAAAACCACGGATTCCTTAACCCGTTTAATGATAGCTCCCCCCGGTCTATCCTCAATCTCCGGGAGCGTCTGGATGATCTTATCGATTCTGTCTAACGATGCTTTGCCCCGCTGGATAAGGTTTGTTACCCATCCGATAGCCATCATGGGCCACGTAAGAAGCCCTAAATAACTGATGAAGGCGACAAAATCCCCGGGTGTTATGGTAAAGGTTATTGTCTGCCTGCCTCCTAAAAAGAGTACGATTGCAAGGCTTAAGTTTGAGAAAAAAACCATCATGGGGAAAAAAGACCCGGTAATTCTCACCAGGCTCAAATTTTTACCGATATAATCCTTTGAAACCGCTTCAATCCGGGATTCCGCCTCCTGTTGCCGGTTATACGCCTTTATAATACGGATTCCTGCAAACCGTTCTCTCACCACTTCGGTTAAATCCGAAAACGCTCCTTGCACCTCCCCGTAGAGACGGTGCATTTTTTTACTGAAAAAACGGGTCCCAAAAACGATCATGGGCATGGGGATGAGTACAAAGACGGTCAGTTTCACATTGATGTATGCCATAAAACCGATTGCCGCGGTACCTAAAACAATTGCGTCGGTCAGCGCCACCATGCCCATACCGGTGGCCATTCGTATATGTTGAATATCATTTGTGGCATGTGCCATCAGATCTCCGGTCTTGACGTTATCGAAATATGAGGCGGAAAGGGTCTGAATATGGTAAAAAAGCCTGTTTCGCAGGCCTTCTTCAACCCGCCGTGACGTGCCGATGAGGCAGCGCCTCCACAAATAGCGAAAAATACCGATCAAAATGGCAATCCCCACTATGTAAAGAGCATAGATTAACAGGGTTGTGCTATCGATCCTGTAGGCAGTAAGATCGTCTACAGCCCATTTTATAATTCGAGGGATAAAAAGCTGCAAAAAATCTACCGTAATCAAACAGGCAAGGCCCAATAAAATGAAAAATTTCTTTTCCACAAGATAAGGTTTTATTAAATAGAAAGATTTCATATGATCAAACGGCTCGCAAACTCTACAACTTCTTGAAATTACAAGTTATTTAGAGACAACCTGTTTATGCCATGGGAATGGAAGAATGAAATGCTGGAATATTGGGGGTATGAGTTTCACGCCGATCTAAAGTCGTTTTAAAACAACAAGCTCTGAAGATGTTTGTTTGATAAGATAAGGTTGGCCCCCGGGTTCCCGGGGGGCTGATTTTAAGGCTAAAATGGTTTGAACGGCTCGATTTTCTTACCACACCGAGCGCAGAGAATTTCTTTTTCCTCCACTTCTTCATTGGTCACCGGATCGGTTATACCTCTCTGGGCCGTGACCATTTCCTCCATGTTAAGACATTGTCTGCAAACAATATTTTTTGCAATCTTAGTGGCGGCAAAAGCTGACATTATTTTCCTCCTTTTGATCGGCAGTTATACATAATTTTCCCTCACTCCGTCCGGAGTGAGGGAAATAATGTATAACTGCCGATCAAAAGGAGGACGAGAATGTCAGTTTTTGCCGCCACTAAGATTGCAAAAAATATTGTTTGCAGACAATGTCTTAACATGGAGGAAATGGTCACGGCCCAGAGAGGT
>JAUWLP010000041.1 GCA_030613575.1 Desulfobacteraceae bacterium | reverse complement strand
TGTGAGAGATTCGCCGAAAATTTTTTAATAAGCTATAAGGAGAAGTGCGTCCGAAAATCAGCCGCTCTTATATCTTATTGAAATAGTTAGTTTATTAAAAATATACACTTTATGCTTGACAGAAGCATTATAGGATGTCCCTAAGTTTTCTAGGACGATGAAAAGTTTAGATATATTGTTACTGATAAACAGCAGCAGACAAGTGTCACCGGCATCTATGCAGCCGGAGATGTTTGCGGTCCGCCGTGGCAGATGGCGAAGGCTGTGGGAGAGGGTTGTGTCGCAGGACTTTCTGCAGCCAAGTATGCCAAGAAATTAAGATAAAGAATCCTGGCCCAATGTATATTGCGATATGATCGACATCGCCGGGGATCAACTTCCCGACAAGGCGCCAGAATTCACCGGCCAGAAGCTCACCGCCGCCGACAGTGGTGCAAATAAGGTCTCCGGTTCGAACAGTCAATCCATCGATGATATACTCGTAAACAATGATATTTCCTCCATCTCTTAGAAAACAAGATGTGACCCCGATTGCCCTACTTAAATTATATTCTTCCGAAATTAATTCTAAGTGAACACCTGAAGGTTTCGGTAAAACTAAATCAGGTAACTATACTTGTTTTTCTCCCAGCATTCTGGATACACGATCAACCTCTTTATCCACAGAGCGTGCTATGATATTCCTTAAAGCGTTTACACGTTTTTTAAGTCGTTTCTCCTGCAGAAGCCGTCTCACTCCTAACAGTTTTTCTGATGCTATTCCCATCTGCTCGGCAATGCTCTTAAGATCTTTTTCATTTTCCAAAACTGTCTCAAATGCAAGTATATCCCGGATACCAAAATTCTGGAGGGTTGTAAAATCCTTCTCAAGGTGTACTAGAAGAAGAGCCTGGGCAATGTAGTCGCAGATCCTTCGGTCTGAAAACCCAACGTTATTCCTAAGATATGGAAAATCGGAAAAGGCTAAGTTTTGTGCGTTGTTCACTCCAACTTCCCGGAACCTGAATATTATATAGTCGCTCATGCCCTGAATCTGCATAAGCGGTATCTCTCGCTTCTTTTCCCCCTTTTTCAGCCGCAGAAGGGCACGGGCCTTCTCCTCTATAAAATCGACTCCTATCTGGGGGAAGAGACCTATACAGAAGAAAAGCAGTGGTGCAAGGTTAACCGGCCAGTCGTTCATGAAAAAATAGGCTACTACGAGACAAACTGATGGTGCAAATATGAACCTAACAAGGTATTTTATGTAAGTTTTGGGATAGAGATCCGTGGTGAAGTATCTATATGCTGTATCCTGAAGAGTGTAGATGAGTGTTCCCAGGAATCCAAAAGTCAGCGCTATGGCAAAGGGGAACCCATATACTTCTCTTTTTAGTCTTTCAGCGGTCTCCCGGATAATGGCTGAGTCCGTTTTCGGAGGAAGCGATGTCCCATTAGGATTCTCCTTTAACTGTGAAACTTCTGCTGACCAGAAGTTATCTACAATCCATTCCTCATATTCTATAAGTTCTTCCAAAGTTCTTTTGGGAATGTTTCCTGCCGGATTTTCGAATATCTCCATGGTTCTATACATATTACCCAACCTATATGGATGGGTGTAGATTTTCCCCTTGAGGTGATGCTGGTCTACTGTGAGAAAAAAGCCAAGTACCACGAATGCCTGAAGCCCTACGGCGGGGAAGATCCATTTAATCAGCCAGCCCCTGAGATTTGTACCGTGGGGCAAGCTTCTCCCTACACTCTCCTCCCGCTTTATAAGGATGAAGTTATCGTAAAAATAGAAAAGGGCGATGATGACATACAGAGATCCTATAATTAAGCCTGTAATCTTGCCTCTGGGACAAGCGGTGAAATAGCAGATGATAAGGGAAATTATCAAGATTACGCCATAAGCAACTGCGATTATCTTAAAAAGTAGTTCAATTTTAGAGGCTTTTGAATCTTCTCTTTGTGAAGAAGGTTTTTGTTTCATGGCATCTCCTCTATTCTGACGTGATTCGGGATAGTAAAATTAGGGTAATAATAGAAACGCTGTTGATTAAATATGTTAGCACTTTCCAAATTGAGTCAACTATGCCAACGACTCTAACATTTTCCAAAAGTCCTAATATAATCAATGATCCCACTATCCATTGATAGCTACCAAAGCATAACTGCACCTTGGCCCGTCCCATGTGTATAATACAAACGCAACCGCAAGTAATACGTGCGACCACGTATGAGTCTTGTCTCTATCCGCGCGTTAAAATTTGTTCCGCTATCATCGTCGCCTGAAAGGTATACCTGTTCACCATCAGCATCTTCAAAAAGTACCATAACGGTATCCAGGTTTCCAAAAGTCTGCATGGTGTATTTTCTACTGACGCGTGGCTGAATCACAAAATCCAACTGCTCTCCAGGATCGATATGAATCAATTGAGACAAAAAGGGCTTTAACTCTGGAACCTGTGGTTCGGTCTCTTCAGGATAAAACTTTTTAACTTCATTTATGTCAAAGCTGGATAGCCCAGCCGCTGGAATAAGTGGTTGATCCTGATATTGTTCCGGAATAATAATCATGCCAGCAGAAAACTGATAATGCATAATTGAATCTTTGTCCCACTGTGATCCCTGCACGGCTGCCGGCGATATTTTACGGATAATATTGTAGAAAGCCTTGTCGCGATTCCAGTAATTAGGCGGCCCACCAAAATAAGAATAGACAGCATCTTCATTCCAAACAATACCGGCATTTGGATTTTGATGTTCATGTGGAAAACCCAGGGCATGCCCAATCTCGTGTAAAGCTGTGTCACGGCCATACGGTGTGGTAAGATCCCAACCGAAGTTCATTGTTCGATCATTGGGATCTGTGATTAAATCTATTGCATCTCGACCTACGTAGGACCATGATCCTCCTGACTCGAACGCAATTCGTATTTCTGCATCAGCAGAGTCACTAACTTCTTTAAACTCCAGTCCAATATCGAGCTCTTTCCACTCAATAAATGATTCTCTCACAACCTGTTTTTGTGATTCATCGCCCTGCCATGTGTCTGGAGCATCAAGGAAATTATAATGGAGAACTGTGTGATTTACCCATTTTTTCTCTATATAACGAATAAGAGATTCTCGGTTCGGGTCGATATTAGCATCGAGCGGTCGATCTGGAACAACGGGTAGACTGCAAAAACGCGCCTCGTTATCCTCATCATTTCGAGAGTGTTTGGATGATTTAGCATTTGTAACCATTTTAGACCCTCCTTTTATTTAGATTTTAATGTCCTTAGAGACATCCTTGATTATTTTGACCTATTTTTATATAGACCACAAAGAATTTCCTAAATTATAGAAGAAAACCTATCCCCAAAGGATCAAACTCTTCCTTCCATTACCGGCATCTTTTATTATAGAACTTTTTCATAAGTTTTATGGAATTTGTCGATATCATCGTTCAGCGATCTGGTTTCTTTATCAAGATCTTCCAACTTCTTCCGATAATCATCGGGTTTTTTTCTATCTTGGCCTGCTCTAATGCCAAATCACCTTTATCGTACGTTTATGTTGCTAAATCGATTAACTTAGGTGCATATTTTGCAACTGCATCTTTAACGATCTCTGATGCAATTCCCAACCTCTCAACTATAACAGCTTTTTTTTCATTTTCGTTTGTTGCCTGATTGACTGCGTCAATCAACTTTTCAAGCTCTTCCTGGTCGGCCCTTTCAGGCAGCAACTTATTGAGTTTTTCTTCATCCAAAGCTCCTAACCTATTAATTTCATCTGCAAGTTCGCGAGTCGTCTCTTCAGCCTCATTTGTAAAATCATATTTTCCCATTATAATCCTCCTTTCTTGATAAAGTGGAGATTATTTGTCTGGAGTGCCAGAAATGGCCTTTTGAATTTTTTCTCCAGTTTTATTAAGTTGTTCGAGGAATTCAACCAGCACACCTTCTGCTTCCTCTTTTCCCTTCAAAATTGCCGATAACTTATCATTGGCATTTATGGCGATATCCATCACCTCTTTTGATTTTTCTAAGATACCTAACTTTTCAAGCATCAACTCCTGCTTTTCCTTGAGCTCAACTGCAGATGACAGATACCCCTTAATTGCAGCTTGAGAGCGCTGCAGATCGGAATAAGCAGAATTAATTTCATTAATGACCATTCGTTCTTGTGAATCTATAGGGGTTGATAATTTTTTGCGAGTGGCGTTAATCTGATTTTGGGCTTCTTCCGAAAAATCTAAAAGTACACCACCTAATCGTCCTCGGTAGTCAGTTATTGCTTTCTCAACCTCAGAGAGAACTGCGGTGTTTTGTGGCTCCGGTAGTGGCTGCCCTTTCCATTTTATCGATATTTGGGAGGCATCAATATTACTGACCATATAGGCTTCGTCCAGGTCTTTGCGAAAGGTTTTATTTTGAACAATCTTGGATAAAAATAGAGGTGTCCATCTATTATCAACAAAATTATTTGCTTCCTCTCTAAGTTTATCGTAGTACATCTCAACAAAACGAATATGTGATTTATTAAGTTCGGCAATTTGTTGGCCGGTCACTTCCGCTAATTCAACAGTTTGTTTAGGAACTGAAGCGCAGCCTACTATACCAAGGCAAAACAGAAATACTAAAATCAGTGTTATATCTCTGGCCTTCATTCTTCCTCCTTTTTAACTAGTTAGTGCCCGAACGAAAACTAGGATTTTTAGTTAAGATCAAGAAAGACGATAATTTTAACCACAGTAATACGGGTAGTATTTCGAGGATTAAAATTTGAGTCTGACGCCGATATTGGCAAAAAAAACCGTTTTCGTTTAGGCACTAGTTAAAATATGTATTATTACATAGATCTTGGAGAATATGGTGTAAATTGACATTCTCTCTCTTTTGTTTTGCTGTTCAACAGCAAATTGTACTTCGGGCAGGTCTCTTTCTTGCGATGTAACTTTTCATATTTTCGTTTACCTTATGGCGATTACTCCGTATCAAAAGCGATAAACTCCTTTATGGCGTGCCATTCTTCGTCCATAAGCATAAAGTATCCAAAGTTTTGATATTTGTAGACTGAAGGGTCTTTTTCAGGACTGTATTCTATTTTTGGATCAGTAGCATAGAGGAGCTGCCCTATATACAGACCCTCTGCAATGCGAACCAGCTCGTCGATGCAGAGGTGATCAGGAGGCATCGTATGAAACTCCGGCCACCGATAGTTGAATTGAAGGACTTCCTTGCCCTCGCACTCAGGATTGACGGATTGGCTGTTTGTTGCGATGAAGAAGAAACTCTTCACGTATATATCTTCATCCTTTTCCTTTTCATCGGAGTATTCCACCACCATCCCTATCTTGTCCAGCTGCTCTATAAAGGCTGTGGCAGGCAGGCTCAGGTCAAGATCCTTTCTATACGTATTTGTCCCCAGAATGATGGATTCTCTCCCCTTGTAGTAATCCGCGTCATTGCCAATATATTTTCTTATTCCTTCCAGCGATGTGTTTGTGAAGGTTTTGCCTGTCCAGGGGGAGAAGGGTCTGATCGCGGGCCAGAGATCGTTGAGGATATTATTGTCGAGCTTTTCCAAGAATCCGCTGCTCTTGAAGGCCACCACGCCACCGTTCACGAAGCCCTGGATATTGTCCGGCCGCTGGCCGCACATGAAGAGCTCATGAATCTTTTTAAAGTATTTCTCCTCAGACGCTTCCCCCTCCTTTACTCCCTCAGAGAGCTCCCGGAGGTAGTGGAGGACGGTTTCTCCTTTTTTAAGACCCTCCTGAATCTCCTTGCTTTCCGGCGAGTCTATCAACTGAAAAGTACCGAATTTTTCAGGCAGGTTGTCTTCCAGTGTGTAGGTGAGTTCGGGAAAGAGCGTATTTTTTTCATGGAGCCATGAATCGTCCATCAATAGGAAATATCCAAAGCCGCGGTATTTATAGTCTTCCTTTTTGATATCGGGATTATAGTTTCCGGTGATATAATGAAGGGCGGTCGCGTAGTAGAGCTTCCCCAAAAAGAGTCCTTTTGCGATCTCTACGATCTCGTCAACCAAAAGCCTGTTCGGAAATTTATTCCCCAAGCTTTTCCACCGGTAGTTGAGGGCTATTACCTCTTTTTCCGGATGCTCGGGGTCGACAGACTTCTGCCTATTGGCGATAAAGAGGCCTCCTTTGGCATAGATCCATGAGCGCTGTTTTGTTTCCGGTCCTGGAACGCCTTCCATATCGATAATTTCGGAAAGGACCTGGCCCGCGATGTTGTTAATAAAGTTTTTATTGTCTTTCCTGAATGAGTTAATTCCCAGACAGGATGTCTCTTCACCTCTGTCAAAACCCTCAGTCAGTTCACTTAACTTTTTTGCGTTGAGTTTCTTAAAGTTCTTTCCGGCCCAAGGAGATGTGGTTGAAAGCAGCCTGCCGTAGAAGATCTGTAATGGATCGATTGCCTCATTTAAATTAAGGTTTTTCAGGAGTTCATCAAGGATGTCTTGGCTGTCTGTCCCGGTTTTCAGGCTTATGGTGGTTCCGTGATAATAGCCGTCGAGAAAATCCGGTGTTTTGCCGCAAAGAAAGAGCAAATCCAGCTTCTCGTCGATATTGCCATGGGACGTCTCTTTGTTGAGGATGTCTGCATAATGCTTCATTAGCTTAAGCGGAGTATCCCGATCCTTTAGATCTTCTTCCATTATCTCCCTGAAGAGAGGGTCTTTTCTGTTACAGTCATCTGTCAGGGTAAAGGGGCGAGACAGCTCAACCGGATCAGAGGGCCCGCTTTCCTTTTTATCCTCCTTTTCCTTGGAAGGATCATAAAGAGAAGAAAAAAATGATTTTAACGTATCAAATAGACTGCCCATAATAGTAATCTCCTAATAATGATCTCTTATGTAATGAAGTAAAAGTTCTTTTTTTACCAACAGAGATATTTATATTCAATTGTTTCCTACTATTTGTATGTTCTTTTGGCTTTTACTTTAACACTGAGTTCTACAGAAACTCAAACCTAGGGTTTCTCATTTATTCTTGCACTGAGGTTTTGTGCCCGAATGTATACTGTGCGTGCAATAGTTTTAGAAAGCTTTTTCCATTGTTCTTCGGACGATTCTACCAATCTTTTGATTCTGTCATGAAAAGGATTAGGCTTGCCTGTTGCATGTGCTGCTTCTTCAACTTTTACAGAATATCCCCCTGGATCGCTTGCCTCGTTGTAGACTCGGATTGATGTTGTGTTAAGATCTTCATCAACTAAGGCTATTGCACCACCATGTATTGGTTGAGGATCTTCCGTTTCCACTACCCAGCCGCCGGTGTTATAAACATCTACCCAACCGGAATATCCTTTAAAATTCATGTCTCTCTGAAACGGTTTGTGAGTATGGCCGAAAATAAAGGTCATGGAAGAAGGCATATTCCCTTCTTTTTGGAATTCTTTTAGAATCTGCCTCCTAAGAGGTCCATTCATATACGCCCTTAGCCCCTTTTCAGCGTCCCTGCTCAAATCTTTATCTGTTTGAACTCTTTCACTGCCCATAACCTTTTCTACTGCGGCATTAAAAATCCATTTGAGAATCTTAGCTTCCATACGATCACCCCAGCCTGGCAAATCATATTTCTTTGCTAAGTTATCAGCAAGGTTGTAAAGGAGTTTTTTAAACTCTTCCTTGTTTTGCATTTTTTCGTAGATCAACTCAACATCTTGTCCCGCTTCTCCGGATCTTCCCATTGCTGACCAGAAAAAATCAATCCAGGCAAAATTTTCAGCTTCTATGTCCCAAACATGCTCAGGCTCTTTTCTGTCAGAAAAGATAAGACTCTTTAAGGTGCTCATAAGGTAATATAGTGATTCAATATAGTGACCGTGATGGAAAACAACACTCTTTTTATTTTCTTCTTTAAAAAGCCCAAAGTTAGGATATGCCACTGTTATAAAAAAATCTTTTAAATGAGGATATCGCTGAACCAGCCTGGATAAGAAATAGGAGGGTACAGGGTCTAATTCATTTTCTATAAACATATTTGTCGTGTGCCAAGGAACAGGTAGTTTATCTCTAGGCTTGATCTTTTTCATAATATAGTTTGCGTATTGAGTCTCACGTGCGGATTCCCAGAGATGATGATCGTGATTGCCGGGAATATAAATAATCCTTTCAAAAAATTTATTATCCTCAGGCATAATGAGTTCGATGAAGCGCTCAAATACCATGGCCGCCTCATTAGTTGTAGATAGAGCCATTTCAAGAATGTCTCCATTCAGAATTAATGTCGGTTTCTTGTCGCTCTCATTTTTTAAAATGAGTTCTTTCAAACACTCAACCATCTGTTCCATAACTGGACTGGGGCTTGTCGGATCGGTTTCGGTACTGGATGTTTTCAGGTTTGTTAACAAACTATCTTCTTCACCCAGGTGCATATCTGAAAGACAAACATAACGGATATCAGCCATCTTTCCACCTCCAATAAATTAGATTTTATTAAATAAAAATGTCTCCTTTAATTCTCTTTCCGGGGCTATTAAACACCCGTCTCTCATTCCTTCGAGCAGTTCGCTGAACATGGCATAGATTTCTCTTTCTTCTTCGGGCTTCATGAAATTCCCAGGCAGCTTTGGTGCCGGTCTTCCAAGGCATGGCGCCATCTCGACTGCGGCGGGGTTATAAGGGAGAAGGGAAACGCTTGTTACCCTTGTCTTGTAGAGAAAATCCGCGACGGCAGAAAGATTTGCCCTGGTTGCGGTTATACCGGGCACCAGGGGCATTCTGGGATGAACTTCGACTTCGGCATCTGAAACAAGGCGGTGAAAATTTTCGAGAATCAATTCATTGGGCCTGCCGGTGTGTTTAATGTGGGCTTGCCGGTCCATAAGCTTGATGTCGTAGTAGATGAGATCAACGTAAGGAAGGATTTTGTCCTCGAAAATACCATAATCGAAGTAACCCGATGTCTCCAAGACGACGTGTATGCCGGCGACCTTCAAAAGGTGCAGCAAAGATTCCACGTAGTCGGGGTATAGTGTACATTCGCCCCCCGAAAGCGTCACCCCGCCTCCTGAGTAGCGGTAGAAAGCACGGTCTCGAAGCAGTAATTCCGAAAGTTCTACGGTCGTGTAGTACCGGCCGATGAAATACAAGGCTCTTCCTGGACAAACAACGGCGCAAATGCCGCACCGGACGCACCTGTCCCTGCGAATACGGTTCGAGTCATCAAGGTCAACGGCTCCCTCCGGACAGGCACCCGCGCAAGAACCGCACCGGATGCACTGTTCGGATCGGAAGGCGATCTCTGGTTCCGGGTCTTGTGTCTCTGGATTCTGGCAGAAAGTGCACTTGAGCGGGCACCCTTTGAAAAAAACAACACTCCGGATACCCGGGCCGTCATCCAGACTACCGCGCTTCACGGTAGCTATGAGCGGGCGAGAGGCTTCCATGCTATACGGCACCCAGCCGGTGAAGTAGATCCCTGGCCATGAAACCGAACTTGTAAATGTAATTCAGGTTTCCTTCGGCTGTTACGTCGTTGGCCAGGATCGAATCCACGATATCCTGGTTTCTGGAGAAAAGAAAGTTTCTCAGCGCAGCGGCGTCTTTAAAGGTGACTCGCACGTTCCAGCCGTTTTGAACGCGGTCGTAAATTTTCATCCGGTCGTCTTGGAAGACCACGTAATCTTCAACAGCGCCGTCGGCGGTTTGGAAAACGTACCGGCCTTCGAAATTTTTAATATTCGACCGGTACCCTCTCGAGAGCCTTAAGGTGAGGCTCATAATATTGAGAAGAAGTTCCATAAATGCCTCCGTCGCCTCTCCTTCAATTTGCTCTTTCAGCTGATTCAAAAATTTGTCGAACATGAATGCTACCTCCTTGGCGATATCTGGAACGGGGGATGCTGCACGGCGCTCCCGGTGGAGAGAAGATACTCGGTGCGATCGATAATCTCTTTTTGCATCTGGGGGGTCAAGTCCCTAAAGTATGCCGTGTATCCGGAAACACGCACCAGGAGTTCAGGATAATCGTCGGGATGTTTCACAGCGTTGATAAAATCTTCGTAAGGGGTGATGTTGAACTGTATCTCCATTCCGCCGTATCGTTCGCCGCCGTTATCATCGAAATATCCTTTTACGTAGGAAACAAAATTATCCAGCATGGCAGCCCTGTCTCCATCGTCAGGTGTGTACTTGAGGTTCAAAGCGACTCCGCCGGACAGGCATCCTGTCGGTATGCCGGCCACCGAGTTAAGGGCCTTGGTAAGATCCGGCGTAACACCGGAGACGGGAGTGATGCCGCTTGAAAAATTTTCATGGACCTTTCTGCCGCTGGGTATAGCAGGCATAATTTTCCCGAAACCGGCGTGGATCGTCATGGTCCAATACCCCACCCGATAACGTCCGCCGCGATAGTTTTCCTTTTCTCCGTAAGCCTTATCCAGAAGCCCAACGAGATACGAGACATTTTCATCAGCCTCGGGGTCATCGTTGCCGTACTTCGGAGCCCGCTTTATCAGCCACGAGTGAAGCGCGTCGTAGCCTGCAAAGTCTTTTTCGATGGCATCGATGAGGTCACTGAGCGTTATCTTTTTCCCCTGGAGACTTACCTTGTCCTCCATGACCTGGTGTATAGCGCTGAGCGAATCGGCCACGTCCGCCAGTCCGATAATGGCCGCGGCCGATGAATTGATCACGGCTCCGCCCTCGATGATATCCTTTCCCTTGTCCCAGGGGCCTTCGAAGAAAGCCGAAAGGATGGGCGTAGGGTAGAAGTTCTGGTGGGTCTTTCCAAGAACATTGTTGAGGGCCGTGGATTTATCCACCAGCCAGCGGGTTTGCTTCTCGAACGCTTGTTTGAACTCGTCAAAGGTTGAGAAAGCTTTGGGATCGCCGGTTTTCTTGCTTATCTCAACATCCAGGCCGGTGTGTCTGTGTTTTCCGTTGAACAGCGTGAGTTCAAGGGCTGAGGTTAAGTTCAACAGTATGGCTGCCGTGTGACCGTAGTGCCTCCCACTGCTCCCCGGCTCCACGCAGCCGACCACCCCGTAATCTCTTGCCTGCTCTAAAGTCTCCCCCTTGCTCTGAAGCGCCGCTATGACCGCCCGGTCATTGTGGATGGCCGGCGTGGCCCTGGACGTTATATTGGCATCGCACAGCCGCCTCAGATATTCGTCAGGATGAACATCAGGATGGTATCTAGCATTGAGGTTCGGGTCACGGAGGAGCATAAGTTCCGTGGCCCTGAGCATCACGTAGGTCAGGTCATTGACAGCGTCGTTGCCGTTATTATTAACCCCGCCGATGGTGATGGCCTGGTTGGAACCGGTGCCGCCGAACAGCTGTTCCCCGGCCTCGGGCATGGCGGGAACATGGTCGCCAATCTTGAGCCAGAGATAACCAATCAGTTCAACCGCCTCTTCAACTGTCAAATTTCCGGCGTCGATGTCTGCACGGTATAGTGGATAAAGGATTTGATCCAGCCTGCCCAGGCTCAGACCCACGTTTGGATTTTCCAGGTGGATGGCTGTCCAACAGACCCATACGGTGGTAAGCCCCTCGCGGAATGTACTTGCCGGGGACTCGGGTACCTTTTTGCAGATACGGGCAATCTCGCGAAGTTCATCTCTCAAGAAATTATCCGTCTCTATATCGGCCAGCCGTTCGGCTTCATCGGCCAGATTTCGGGAATAGGCGATAATTCCTTCCAACACCTCCTGAAGCGCCGCGTAGAATTCTTTTTTCCGGTCATCGTCCGTGGCGACTTTCTTTGCTTCAGCCGTGTCGATCATTGCTCTGAGACCCTTACCTACGGCCTGGGAGAAATCCGGTATCGTATGGGATATGCACTCCGGTTTGCTGGCAAGAAAGAAGATCAACTGCTGAAGAATTTGGAGCTGGTCGGCGTGGCTTTTCCGGGTGATTTCCAGGATATTGGCTTCCATCCAGTGGGGGAAAATGTCGTAGTTGAGTTTTCTTACATCCGAAGTACTGATCCGGCAGGGGTTACTCTGCCTGCTGGAAATCGTCCACAGTTCCGGCCATAGATTCAGGGCGAGAAATTCGGGATACAGAATAACCCCCTTGAACTTGCCCGTGGTCGATCCGGCAAAAGGGGAACTGTCCCGGACTTCAAACGACCGCATTCCATTACCGGTTTTTTCGAAGGCCTGCAGGTGTCGGACCACCGGTTTTCGGTTTTCCAGGGTCTTTCTATACATCCTGGCTTTTTCCAGAATGGTGATTTTATCCTTTCCGAAAAGGCCGGCCTCCAGACTGTAGCGAGTCACGAGTTCAGGGCGTTCAACGCATATCTCCGGAGTCGACCGGAAGTAATCGTCCCTGAGCCGTTTTAGCTCCGGGGAAAGTTCGCAGCTTTTTAGCGATATATCGCCAATGGTGACCCGTGCCATGTTCGACCTCCTTTCTTTCATTCAATTGGAAACATCCGCAAATGGGATGTTCCGGACGCCTTTGGCTATTTTGACCTAGAATCTGCTCGATAAAGCTAACGGAACACATTTTGAATAGAGATTAGTACTTCTATATTCGATCACTGGTTTCTTAAATATTAATTTGAGATCAGAAGGAGTCGGAGAAAGTGCAATGTTCAGACAAGAAGAGGAATCATTATAAGTAACAACTGTAAGCGTTCTTAATAAAATTGAAACCACGAATTACGTTCAAAGTCAAGACTGATTTTTCCCTTAGAAAAATACGGAAATAAATCGGGCATTTTAACATGCCTCAGGTAAAGGATACAGGGTCAAGGAACATCGTTTGATTATTATCATTCATAAAAAAGACCCTTACAATTTGCATGCCAAAGACCGCGCTTTTGGTTTCGATTTTCTGGGATTATTTAAACCCTTATATTACGGGGGATTGTGCGGCTCTTTTGGATGGATGAGGAATGTTGTTAAAGAGGGCGGAAAATAAATATGCACAGAAAATTGTGCACGGCGCACATTTTTTTGTGCATGTTTAAGGGATTTCATGGCACTGGTCCCTTAGTGCTGGAGTAAATTTTACTGCTTTTGTTTTATCCATCCAATCGGCAAAACAGGAAGGACTCTCTTTAAAACTGAGATTGTTAATGTTGTGTTACGGCTGGGGATGAGTAACAACATATTGTGCTGCCACTGATGCGGCAACAAGTCCCAACCGGCTTCAGACAATCGAGATTCGAATACCAAATGAAGATCGTATTGTTAAGAAAGGGTTTTTCTCCAACTTGTTCAAAATGTTGGAATTTTGGGCATAGGAAGCCTGACTGCCCGAGTGTGGTTTTTTAAAAATAGACCTCTGCGGGGAGGTCGGAAAATCCCATATCTTGCGGTCCGGCCTCTGGAGCGGAAATTTGCGATTGCTGCCTTAAACATTGAAAGATTGAAGCCAATAAATTTTTACGATTTAGCTTTGAAATCTTAAATTCAAGACCTATGCTATCTGCTGAGACTGTCGAAAAAGTCCAATTCCTGCATTTTTCGAAATTCGCATATATTAATATCAAACACTTAGAAGTCTATAAATTGCCATTTTCGGGTTTTTCAACAGTTTCGCTATAAAGATGCACATATCGTGTCCAAAAAAATCATGTGATATCGTTTTTGAATAGGGGCGAATCCTTTTCGCAGGGTTGTCTTTTGACTTTGTTGTGAGCTTATGCGATATATGTATTCAGCATGTATTGATTTCAGGATGTGCTAAAGCGAGAAATCACAGGTTTTGAAACGCAAGATTTTTATGAGATATTCTCAATATATCACCACATGAAGATATTTTGAGGTTTGAGGGAAAAATTCCAACCTCTCTTCAGCTAAGAGTATACATCATCATCTTCTTTCCAGAATCATTTATGACATTTCCTCCCCTCAAATGGGGTTGTTATGCCGCAGCGGTATAACATGCCATATGGGCGTCAAAAGCCGCTTGGCCATTTTTTTTAATATTTCTTCAAAATGTAGAACACAATAATATTGTTGATAATTTTTAAATATATGATAGAAATAAGATAGATGAAGATGAAATATAACTTTTTAATGTGCACGGATATTGCGTTTTCTCGATAAGTTCGATTTTCATGACTTATCGAGAAAACTATCCAATAAATATGTTCGGCCCACTCAGATAGTCGTTTAAGAATAGTTCAACATCGATGAAGATCGAGGATAAGCCCATGCGGACGTGGCAAATAATTGGTTTGGTCGCACTTGTTTTCATAGTCATCGCCGGTGGAATCGGCGCGTTCGTTTACTGGACTTTGCCAAAAATCGAGTCAGCTGCCTTTGCTGGCTTCGTAGGTGTATTGGTAGGTACTTTCGCAGGCGTGTTTGGCTCCTTGATAACAGGCATTGTCGGGCTTTGGAAAACCGCAAAGGATACGGATGAAAAACTGAAGGACCGCATATCCAATCACGCGTTACAGCTAACACAAATGGATTATGACCTAAGACAGAAATCATTGGAGTCTTCTGGAGGAACCCAGCAATTTCTCGCGCCCGTCAAAGTATACCGAATATTCTATAGAGCGCTCTATGAGCTACATACAACGGGTGGTTGGCCAGAGGAGGCTCTGCAGGCAGGATTGTTGGGTATATTTGAGTTGGGGGGCGAAAAGGGGAAGGGAATAGTCCCAGCCGAACCAGCGCCTGGAGCGGATGCGTAATAACGAGGGCGTTTCGCATCCGCTCTGCAAGTTCATCGCCCGCACCGCTCAGGCTTGACGAGGTGCCGTACATAAGCAAGAGGAGGTGGGATATGAAGACATGTGGAAGTTGTTTTGGTGCAGGAAAGGTCACATGTTCTGCTTGTGGAGGAAGAGGACATGTATCGCGATTTGGCGCAGGCGGAGTGGAGACTACCTCATGCGCTGTTTGCTATGGAAGTGGGCGCATGCGATGTGACTTCTGTGGCGGACGGGGACAGATATTTTCTCCGGAAACACCAACCACTACAAGAAGACAATCGAGCCCGGAAGAGCGGCAGAGACTCCGTGCAGAACGGCAGAAACTCCGTGATGCTTTGCAGAATATGTACGACGGTAGCGGACACAGCCCGGTTTTTCCGACAATAATGGTAGCACTCATCAAGGGCTTTGAAGAAGGGAGAAACTGCAACCTCGGCGATCTTGGTCTGCCAACCAAAAAGGTCAACCGGCTCAGTCAAGCTCTGCACAAAGACCAAGCCACGTTGCAAGCCGCGTACGAAGACCTCATGGGTTGGCTGCGGCAAGCTGGTTGGATCAAAGACTAGGGGCATTGGAAGGGTACCAGGCAAATTCGTCTAATTTTATACGCTACATACTTTTTGCTTGATCTTGAGAGGCAACGCCCTCTATCTTCATTCCTGTACTCGAACATAGTCACTATGTAACCCTGAACCAAAAATGATTAGAGAAGAGCTGTATAGCGGAAAACACAAGGATGGTAACAATTATGAAGATGTATGGTTTGATGAAAGTATATTAAAAGTATAACAAGGCGGTTTCACCTAATCGCTGGGGCCGAGCCGACTTGGTAGCATTTCGATTCTTATAAATTATATATTTTTTAAATGGTTCACTGGAAGACCCTGCGATTAGGTGAACCGCAGCGTTAGAATAAAGATATCTCCAACGTATCTTGCATTACACTGATCGTGGGATACCTATTATCTATACGTAACAAAATGATAATTGACCTTTGATTGTTCAAAAGGCATTATCTACTTGATTTTTCTATAAAATAAGAAAAGGAGGTAGATATGCTTTACGAACAATTATCGATTTTAAACCCGAACTATTATTATGGATGCCACCCTTTAAATCTTCGTTCTCACCTTGAATGCGATCCTTATTATGAGGATTTTAATTCAAAGTTTCCCATAAACATTTCCAAGCCTAAAATAAAAGATCAGGAACCTACCAATAGACGTAGAGTACTCGATAAGATTCTGAAAAAGATTTTAGAAAAAGACTTTCCCGGCAAAGCGTATTTTCAGCAATATATGCGACACAAATACCGTCGTAATTGTAAATCAAAGACCCTTTTATCTTCTTTCACAGTGCTTTGATTATTTCTATCCTTTTATAAAAACACCGGCAAAGATTATCTGGAACAAATGACAAGAGATGACATAGAGTCCTTTGTTGAACATGAACAGGACCGGGGCTTAAAGCCTGCCTCGGTCAGAACCAGGCTGTGTGCTTTGTATGCATTTATCAGCTTTCTTATTGAAGATAAGGCTGTTGGCTATGAGCTGCTGGAGCGGAAGCTGAAGGTGAAGCTTCCCGATATGTTGCCCCGTGCAATTAATCCGGATGAGATAAAATTATTACTTTCAGTTATAGATCATACCAGAAATCGGGCCATGATTTTGGTTTTGCTTAGAACCGGGATGCGAATTGGCGAGTTGTTGAATACGAAGGTTATTGATCTGGATCTGAGAGAGCAGAAAGTAATGATTTACCAAGCACATAAGACTGATGTGGGAAGAGTGGTTTATTACAGTGATGATGCCCAAGAAGCTCTGGTTGCCTGGCTAAAAGAAAGAGATCCTTTTAAAGACCGGCTTTTTTACGGCCAGGGTCGCGATTCGCTAAGCTACGAAGCAGCCCGCACGATGTTCAATAAATATCTGGATAAAGCAGCATTATTGTACAAAGGCTACACGTTGCATTGTCTTAGACACACTTTCGCCAGTGAGCTTTTAAACGCCGGTATGCGACTGGAATGTCTACAGGTTTTGATGGGGCACACGAGCGTGGAAGTGACCCGCCGTTATGCAAGACTGACAGACAGAACCCGAGAGGAAGAATATTTTAAAGCCATGACAATTATCCAAAGAGGAGAGATCGATGGACATTACCAACTCGATCATTAACTAC
>JAUWLP010000179.1 GCA_030613575.1 Desulfobacteraceae bacterium | reverse complement strand
CAGGCACTCACCAGCCAGTGGCATCATATTTGCGCGTCTCGGAAATTCTACAATTGGTTGAAATTACGGATCTTTTAATGAAATTTAAAGCAACTCTAATTTTGTTTATTTGCTTTTTCTTTAGCCAGGCGGTATTCAGCCAGGATTTATCTCAGGCATTAGATTTAAAGCCAAATGTATCGAATCTTTCTCCGGATGATATCATTAAGAAGGTTGAAACCAGGTATACTGTTCCAGGCTTTTCGGCCAACTTTTTTCAAGTTTCAACAATAAAAGCCATGAAAATAACAGATACGGCTTATGGAAGAGCATTTTTCAAACGTCCCGACAAAATGAGATGGGAGTATGAAAAACCCGACCGGCAAACTATAATAACGGATGGCAATACTTTATGGATATACAGACCGGAAGACAACCAGGTCATGTTCGGCAATGCTCCTTCTTTTTTCGGGGACGGAAAAGGATTCAGTTTTCTTTCAGACATGAAACTGATGCAGAACAAATTCAGTATTATTCTCGAAAAAAAAGCTGAGGATGATTACCATGTGTTGAAACTTGTACCCAGAGAAAAAACATTCGACGTATCGGTAATATATCTGTCTGTTTCAAAAAAGACTTTTGATATTGTTAAAATTGTTACCTATAATTCATACGGAGATGAAACACGAATCGAGCTTAGCGACATTCAGTTTAAACAAAAAATCGATGATTCCATGTTCAGTTTTAAAATACCACAGGGTGTTGAGGTGCTGCATCTTGACGAGCAATAAGTAATACAAGCAGCAAAGAAATGAATGAAAAAATAAGAAATTTGCTGAAAAAAAGAAAAGCGATTTTACTTGCACATAACTACCAGCCGCCTGAAATCCAGGATATTGCGGATCTTTGCGGCGATTCACTGGAACTGAGTATCAGGGCAGCCCAAACCGATGCCAAGGTCATAGTCTTTTGCGGCGTGCATTTCATGGCTGAAACCGCTTCAATCCTGTCTCCGGACAAGACCGTCCTCTTGCCCCGCAAAGATGCCGGATGTCCCATGGCTGATATGGTAACGCCGGAAGACCTTAAAGCCAGGCTGGACAACCTTTCTCCCATGCCGGTTGTAACCTATGTTAACTCGACTGCAGCGGTCAAGGCACTCTCAACAATATGCTGCACTTCGGCCAATGCCATAGAAGTTGTAAACAGTCTGGATGCACCGGAAGTACTAATGACTCCCGACCGAAACCTCGCCCTATATACAGCTTCTTGTACACACAAGAAGATACATATCTGGGATGGATACTGCCCGGTTCACGATTGTTTAACCCGGAAAGATGTCAAAAAAGCGAAGCAGACATATCCTGATGCTGTTTTTATGGCCCATCCTGAATGCAGGCCGGAGGTTCTTAAACTCGCGGACAATGTTTTAAGTACTTCAGGCATGATCCGGTATGCACGGAAATCTAAAAGCAGCGCTTTTATTGTCGGGACCGAGGTGGGGCTTCTTTATTCTTTGAAAAAGGCTATCCCGAATAAAGATTTTTATCCAGTTTCAAAGACAATGGAATGTCCGGATATGAAAAAAATCACCCTTGATGATATTATCCGAAGCCTCGAATTCATGGAAGGAGAGGTCAAGGTTCCTGAAAATATCCGCCAGCCGGCACTTAAAGCGGTTCAAATGATGATTGATCTTTCTTTGTCAAAGTAAATCACTCGCTGACCAATTCTTCGGGAATGTCGGCATTTGTGTAAACCTTTTGCACATCATCACAATCTTCAAGTGTTTCCATCAATTTGACCATCTGCTCGGCTTCCTTGCCTTGAAGGTTCACGGTTGACTGGGGGAACATGGTGATTTCTGCAACAATGTAAGGAATCGATTCCTTTTCTATGGCTGTTTTTACCTCCTCAAAATCCTGTGGGGCGGTAATGATTTCGTAATTTCTGTCATCTTCTCTTACATCTTCGGCTCCGGCATCAATGGCGGTTTCCATCAGAGAATCCTCATCTACAGCATCATTTTCGACAACAATATACCCTTTTTTTTCAAACATCCACGCAACGCATCCATTGGACCCCAGATTTCCCCCGGCTTTGCTTAAAATGTGGCGAATATCCGCCACGGCTCTGTTCTTGTTGTCTGTAAGTGATTCTATGAAAACAGCGGCGCCGCCCGGACCGTATCCTTCGTAAATACTCTCTTCGTAATTGACGCCTTCCAGCTCGCCGGTACCTTTTTTAATGGCCCTTTCAATGTTGTCTTTGGGCATATTTTCACTTTTGGCTGCCTGGATGGCTGTCCGCAGTCTCGGGTTTGAAGCCGGATCTCCTCCTCCAAAACGTGCTGCAACAGTAATTTCTTTAATAAGCTTGGTGAATATTTTGCCCCTTTTGGCGTCTGTTGCGCCCTTTTTATGCTTTATGGAAGACCATTTGCTATGCCCCGACATATTTACCTCCTATTTTTTCCCAAATCCGATAATATAAATTTCCTTGCTTGCCTTTCGGCTGCTTTGCGGTTTAAAAATCTTGTACCTGTTAAATCCATTTTGAACGGAATCCGAGAACTTCTTAAAATCTTCTCCTTGAAAGATCTTACAAACAAATGACCCTCCGCTTATAAGTCTATCTTGAGCAATGGAGAGTGCTGCCCGGCAGAGATTAAAAGACTTTGCGCTGTCAACATGTCTGCTGCCGGTAGTCGCAGGTGCCATGTCGCTGAGAACAACATTAAAATCTTTTCCTGTGAATCTAAATAACTCATCATCCATGGAGAGGATGTCGCCTCTATAAATCCTTACATGCGATGAAACCCTCACAGAAACCGGCTTGAGATCGATGCCAACGACCTCTCCCTTACTTCCTGTCAGATCAGCAGCATAAAGGAGCCACGATCCGGGGGCACAACCCAAATCCAGAACTTTGTCCCCTTTTTTTATCAGATTGTATTTTTGCTGTATCTCTTTGAGCTTATAAACAGACCTGGCAGGAAATTGCTCTTTTTTGGCCCGGCGCGCATAGTGATCTTGCCACCGGTTATGTTTTGCAGATGCCGGCTTCATTTCATTAAAATAGTTCCTCTATAGCTTGGGATACGGTTTTCACCCCTGTAATTTCTATGCCTTTTATTTTTGTCATCCGTTTCAAGTTGCTTTTCGGAATAAGGCATCGTGTAAAACCCATTTTTTTTGCCTCGGCAATCCGGGTCTCAACATGCCCTATGGCCCTGACT
This sequence comes from Desulfobacteraceae bacterium, assembly GCA_030613575.1. Taxonomy (GTDB): domain Bacteria; phylum Desulfobacterota; class Desulfobacteria; order Desulfobacterales; family UBA11574; genus S5133MH16. Next base: position 1,603 of record JAUWLP010000179.1, on the reverse strand, counting down.
TCTCCGGTCAATCCGACTTCCCCAAAGATAATGGTGCCTTTTTGAATCGGCCGGTCTAAAAAGCTCGACGCAACAGCAGAAACGATTCCCATGTCAACGGCGGGTTCATCAATCTTAACTCCACCGGCGACATTAATAAAAATATCATGTCCCATTAAATGCATGCCTAATTTTTTTTCCATCACAGCCACAAGCAATGCAACCCGGTTGTGATCGATACCAAGGATCGTTCTTCGAGGGTTTCCGAAGCTTGTGCTGCTGGCAAGCGCCTGAAGTTCAACAAGAATCGGCCTTGTACCCTCCATGCTGGCTGTAACCACAGATCCCGGTGCATTTTCCGGGCGTTCGGCCAGGAATACCGCTGAAGGGTTGGCGACTTCATTCAGGCCGTTTTCATTCATTTCAAACACTCCGATTTCGTTGGTCGACCCGAATCTGTTCTTAACAGCCCTTAAAATCCTGAAAACATGGTTGCGATCACCTTCAAAATAAAGAACCGTATCAACCATATGTTCCAGAAGCCTCGGCCCGGCTATAGCGCCGTCTTTGGTTACATGTCCCACCAGAAATATAGGGATTCCGGTCCTTTTGGCCAGGAGCATAAGCCGCATGGCAGATTCCCGAACCTGGGTTACACTCCCCGGAGCGGACGTCAGGTCCGGACTGAACATGGTCTGGATTGAATCGATCACCATGACATCCGGTTGAACCGAATCTGCCATCAACAGGATCGATTCAATATCATTTTCTGAAACCACAAGCAAATCAGAGCCGGTGGCAGTCAGCCTCTGGCTTCGGATCCTTATCTGCCGGATTGATTCCTCCCCTGAAACATATAATACTTTACGCCTTTCTTTGGCAAGACCATGCATGGTCTGCAGCATAAGGGTCGATTTGCCGATCCCCGGGTCTCCACCGATCAGGACAAGAGTTCCGGAAACAAGCCCCCCTCCCAGGACCCGGTCAAATTCGCTGATTCCGGTCAATAGACGATCTTCTTGCTCAAGTTTAATGGAATCAATGGGGACAGGCTGTGTTTGAGGAGAGGATAGACTTCGTATGACCCCTTGATCCGATTTGGCAACTTGAATTTCTTCAACAAAGGTCTGCCATTCACCGCAATCAGGGCATTTCCCCATCCATTTGGGCGTTTGATAGCCGCATGCCTGACAACAAAATACTGTTTTTGAAGTTTTTTTCACCATGTCACTTTAATTGTGAAACTGTTATTGTTTGACAATCCAATTCATATCATGTCATTTAAATCTGATCAACCAGAGTCTTGCCATAACAACTTGTAAGTAAATCAATATGAACTATGATCGACTACCACATCCATACTCTACTTTGCAATCATGCTGAAGGTTCCATGGAATCTTATATACGGAGCGCCATCAATTTAGGCATAAGTGAAATATGTTTTCTGGATCATCTGACCGTCCAGGAATCCGAAAAAGGGCTTTCAATGGCTCCGGGTGAGATTCCTTATTATTTTCAGGCCATACAGCTTCTAAAGCAGCAATACAAAGAAGCCATAAGTGTCAAAGCCGGCATAGAAATCGATTTCAACCCGGCCTATACAGACCTTTTCCAGGAAATTACG
>JAUWLP010000007.1 GCA_030613575.1 Desulfobacteraceae bacterium | reverse complement strand
GAAATGGCTGAGCGCGGCTTCCGGCCATTCTTCCGGCTCCATGTCCCACACTTCCATAGCGATTACCGGCTTGTGGGGCATGTCTCCTTCAAAAGTATAGAAAGGATAGCACGTCTCGCCACCCACGGTAACGGCTTTGTCTCCTTTACCAAGGGTAATCTCCTTTATGGCGCCGGTATAAGATTCTTTGTATATTTCAAAGCCCAATTTTACCTCCTTTATACGATAAAAAGTTAATGATTAATGAGCATTACGTCTCACTCTAATTAATTGGTCCTAAAGGATCCGTATCATCAACACCCTTGGAACATAGATAAAAAAATCACCCCTCCTTTCTTAAAATAGATTTGATTATAAAAGTATCTACGTCGGTAGATTTATGGCCATGGATTAAAAGGTGTCATAAATAGAATTATACACAAACAAAAACTATGTTTATTTAGTAAAATTATAAGCTTATGATGTTTCATATGAAAAAGAATTGACATTAAAATTTGCCAAATAATGTTATTTATATTGAGATTGTTTGTTTGTCAATAGATGAGTTAAAATTAAATGCACTTACAGCCAAAACCAAGGTGAATTTATATCATTTAACTTCATTAAACATGCAGGTCAATTCAACCACTTCGCCATCATAAACCGTACTGACGTTATAGGGCAGGCTTTTAAAAAGCTTTATCATGCCCTTGTTTCCTGGCATCGTGTAAGCAGTAAGACCTGAAATATCATTTTCACGGGCAGCTGCACACAGTTTTAGCATCAAGATCTTTCCCAATCCTTTTCCCTGCCAATCTCTACTCACAGAAAAGGCAATCTCCGCTATGTTCTTGGCCGGGTCCAGCAGATATTCCCCAACAGCTACGACCTTTCCAAAACCAAATTCTCCGACAACAGCGAGAAGTGTTAAATTTTTAATATAGTCGATCTGGAACATTCTCTCCATATCATCGCGAATAAACCGGGCCCTGGCCTGAAAAAATCTGGAATATATGTCACCTTTATCCTGATTGTAAAAGTGTTCCTGGATTCTTCTCTCATCCACCGGTTTTGCCGGCCTTATGGTGATCAAATCACCACTAATCTCCCGTGTCTCTTCCAGTTTGATCGGATATATGCCATAAGCCGATTCCGACAGGGTCCGTTCGGCGCCGAGCAGTTCCATTTTTTTGGCCTCAAACAAGAGCTCATCACGAAAATCAGGATGGGCAATGCTGATCATGGCCATGGCCCGTTCCTGGAGGCTTTTTCCGAACAGGTTTACCGCACCATATTCGGTAACTACATATTGAACATCACCCCTTGGAACCACGATTGCGGTATCACTTAACATGGGGACAATCCTGCTTTTTTTAGCATCCATGGTTGTTGAGGTAAACATGAGTATAGATTTTCCCCCTTCAGATCGGGACGCTCCTCTGATAAAATCGAGCATACCGGTTACGCCGGAAAAATGGTTGTAGGAAAGTGCATCTGCGGCTACCTGACCGGTAAGATCCATGGCCATGGGCACGTTCATACAGACCATTTTATTGTGACGGGAAATAATACCGGGATCATTTACATAATCTGAAGGATGAAACTCAATGGCCGGATTATCATCAAGATATTCATAAAGATTTTTGTTGCCGATAGCACTGCTTGCAACGATTTTGCCTTCGTTAAATCCTTTTTCCCGGTTTGTAATCACCCCCATTGAAACAAGGCGCATGATATCGGTGGTAAGATATTGGGTGTGAACCCCGAGATCATTTTTATCGGAAAATGCCAAAAGGATGGCCTGTGGGGTTGTACCCGGACTGATCTGGATGGTTGAACCATCGTCAATAAGCCGGGCAATAAGCCTGCCGATAAGATTGGCCGACTCTAATTCAGGAAGTTCACCAACGGTAAGAAGCTCCTCTTCGTGTTCAACAATCACATCAACATCGTTTACATGTATAAAGCTTCTGCCCAGTACACGGGGCATGCTGGAATTTACTTGGGCAATGACAAGGTCGGCTGACATGGCCGCACTCATAGTTATATCCACCGAAATGCCCAGACTCATCCAGCCGAAGTCATCCGGCGGAGACACCTGAACAAGAGCTACATTTATGGGGAGGCGTCTGGTTTCAAAAAGACGGGGTATTTCCGAAAGGTTCATGGGTGTAATAAAGCGCTTGTTTTTTGCGAGGCTTTTTGGCTTGGCGGATCCTAAGTAAAAAGACCTGATATTAAAGCTTTGGTCTTTTGTTTTATTTGCTATCAGCGTCAAGGGGGTACTTTCAAGGCTGAGGAGACGAACAATCTCGATATCCGTAAATCTTTGCGATGCTGCGGCAAGTTCCTTTACAAGATGCTGGGGTTCACCGCAGGAAGAACCGATAAAAACCCTTTGTCCCGGTTTTATCAGGTTTATCGCTTTTTCCCCGGAGCGCTTCTTTTCAACATAATTATCTGCCCAATAAATTGATATGGCCATCTGGCCCCTCATTTGTCATTGGTCAACCACTCAACCAATTTTTAATAACTTATTTGTTTGTGATTATCAAGCATATTTCGAGTTTTTGTAACGCAGGCAGGCGGGATGCACCAGCAGCCAAAATGTGAAGTTATTTTTGAGTGAGCACCAAGGTTAAGCGAGGAACGGATTTGGGTTGAAAGGGGAAAAATGTGATGGTCTCGTAAAAAGTGTTTTACGAGTTCGGAAAAATGCTACCAACTTTTAATTTTGTTCACCGGTGGTGTGATCCCGGATGAAATTATCCAACCGGGATAACTGGCTGTGATTCAGTTCATTAAATTGAATACCAACTTGCCTTACTGCAAAAGTGCTGAAGGGGAATTTATTATCTATATGGAAATCCGATATCTTTTTAGAAGGTATATTTTTTAAACAAAAGCCTTGACCGCTTATAAATATATCAACCTTAAACGATTCGTGCATTTGCTCTTCATTAACGATATAACTGAAGGCAAGCCCTCCCCTGCTGACATTTTTGATTTGACCCAGTTTGGAGGAATTATCCTTGATCAAAGCATATACCCCCTCCCGAACCGGGAACCGTTTATGTTCCCTTCGCTCAACTATCTTTTCCGTGTTTATCATGGTATATTCTTTATTTTTAGCACCTTTAATTTTTTGTTCGATATTTTGCAATCTAAAAATGATTTTTAACGTTAGTTTTTAAAAAATTTAACGTATTGCGTTGATTTACTTCATAGTATAATATATATTGTACGTCAAGAAAAAAATGGCACAATATATAGCAAAATCATAGAATAAATAACCATGATTAAAAAGAAAATCCGGACTGAAAAATTGGCTTAAATTTTGCTTGATGTCATTTTTTAAAAAATGCATTAAAAGTATTCAGAATTCTCGTGAATTGAATATTCAAACCTCGTAATTTATTTCCGAGAAATGCTAAAAACTGATAGCATACCGAATTAAACAGTAACCAGTAACGAGCAACCAGCAACGAATTTCAAAGGGAGCAATTAATGGAAAAATGTCAATTCTGCGGTTCCGTGCACAATGTCGGATTTATTTCAACCCGTTTTGCAGGAACAGATGGTGTTTCCCTGGAAACAGCAAAATGGGCTACTGTTTTTCAAAGGGAAGGATTTTCCTGCTTCTATTTTGCAGGTAAGCTTGACCGTCCGCCGGATTGTTCCTATCTGGCAGAAGAAGCTCATTTTACACATCCTGAGATTAAAGATATTTACAATCACTGCTTTGGGGTCCATAAACGTGAACGGCATGTTACACAAACAATTATGGGAATTAAAAGAAAATTAAAGGATGATTTATACAAATTCATCGAAAAATTCGCGATTGAACTTTTAGTTCCGGAAAATGCACTGACAATTCCTTTAAATATCCCATTAGGCCTTGCCGTTACCGAGGTGATATCAGAAACCGGAATCTCTGCAATAGCCCACCATCACGATTTTTTCTGGGAACGCCAGCAGTTTTTGACAAATAGTGTTTGGGAATATCTAAACATGGCATTTCCTCCCCACCTCCCGTCGATACAACACGTGACCATCAATTCTTCCGGCGACAACCAGCTAAGCCTTAGAACAGGTATCTCGGCAACCATTATTCCAAATGTCATGGACTTTGAAAACCCACCGCTTCCGGTTGATGATTATGCAAAAGATGTGCGGCAATCCCTTGGAATCGCAGATGATGAGCTTTTTATCCTTCAGCCGACTCGTGTTGTAAAGCGTAAGGGGATCGAACATGCAATAGAAATAGTCCACAGGCTGGGGAAAAAAGCCAGGCTTATAATTTCGCATGCTTCCGGTGATGAGGGCTACGATTATGAACAAAGAATCATGGAATATTCAAAGCTTATGAGTGTTGATACTGTTTTTGTATCAGATATTATTAATGAACGCAGGGGGCTGACTAAAACCGGAAAGAAAATTTACACTCTTGATGATATCTATCCACACGCTGATCTTGTAACGTATCCATCCAATTTTGAAGGATTTGGAAATGCCTTTCTCGAAGCCGTATACTTTCGTAAACCGATAGTTGTAAACAAATATTCAATTTATACATTTGACATCGAGCCCAAAGGGTTTCTTACCGTAGAAATAGACGGGTATGTTACAGAGGATGCAGTCAGCAAGGCAAGAGATGTTCTTGAAAACCAGGAACTTCGTCAAAAAATGGTCGAGACAAACTACGAAATTGCAACACGTTTTTATTCTTACTCGGTTCTGCAGCAAAAGCTCAAGAATCTCATATATGACCACCTTACCTGCAACCCGAAAAATATGAAAAAATAGTTTTTTGCGTAAAATTTCATAGCAGCCCTTTGGAGTAACATCTCAAAAAAATCTGGTGTATTAAATGACGATATTGACCCGCCCACTGATTAAAATGTAAAATATCTGAAACTTTCATGAAAGTGTGCTTTAAGAAAACTCTTTGATCCCTGAACTATTAAACAAGATCTGAATTATTATTGGTAATGAGAATTGCCGGCTAACGATCAGGAATTCATTCTCAAATGAGCCAAATATATCCAATCGGCGGTGGAAAGGGAGGTGTCGGAAAAAGCTTTATCACGGCCAGTCTTGGCGCACTGCTGGCCAAGTGGGGCAAAAAAGTCGTACTGATTGACTTGGACCTTGGCGGTTCAAACCTTCACACCTTGCTGGGGATTAATGACCAGCAAGGAGGGATAAACAGATTTTTAGATAAAACAGTAAATAATCTTGAAAATACGGCTGTTTCCACAAATATACAGAATCTATTTTTTATAAGTTCTTCGCTTTGCTCCATGGAAGTTGCGAATCTGACACACGCACATAAACTAAAAATAATAAATGCCATACGAAAACTTTCTTTTGATTACATTCTGCTCGACCTTGGGACCGGAACAAATTTTAACACTCTCGATTTTTTCCTAACCTCCAAGCAGGGGATTTTTATATGTACACCCGAACCCACAGCAATCGAAAATTCCTTTCGTTTTATTAAGGTTGTCTATTTGAGGAAATTAAAGCAGATCGTTAAACAGCACTCCTTTATTTCTGCGGTAAAGAAAGCTACTGTCAGCCCAAATAATATAGCAATAAAATCGCCTGATATCATAGAAATTGTGCTAAAATATGATCCCGATAGTGAAAGTTTTTTGAGAAACAGATTAAGCGAATTTAAATTCAAGTTTATTTTAAATCAGTTTCGTAAAAATTTAGATGCAACCATTGGATATAAAATTGAAGACTTATGCAACAGGCATTTTTATTCAAATTTTCAGTTTCTTGGAAATGTCGGTTATGATGTGCGGATTCATGATTCAGTTCTTTCAAAAAAAATCTTTGTCCATAGATACCCTTATACACCACCGGCAATCGATATGGAAAAAATTGCGGAAAAGATAATCAACAACAGGCCATCGGTATCACTGTCAGGGGAAATTTCATGAAAAAATTTGACGGACTGAATTATTACGAAATTTTAAAAATTCCAACAAATTCGCTCTCTTTTGAGATCAAGCGTGCTTACAGGGACGCTCTGTCAATTTATGATGACGATTCTCCGGTTACCTATTCTTTGTTTTCAAATGAGGAGAGAGATAACATTCTTAAAACAATAAAAGAGGCTTTTTTAACGCTGATAGATGAACACAAAAGGGCCGCATACGACACTATTCTTACTGATTCCGGACAAGTTGACCTTTCAATTACATCTATGATAAATCAAAAAAAACCGGTGCCCTTTTATACGGGTAATATGACAAACATTGACAATTTTGCTGAAAGGGTTAGAAAAAAACCGAGAGAAAAAGAAGTAGAAAAGCTTTTGAATGAAACCCTTTCTAAAGATTCGATTTCAGGTGATGCTTTAAGAAAGTTGAGAGAGGCTTTCGAGGTTGAGATATCTGAAATTAATGCTATAACTAGAATCAGTGTTTCTGTTATCAAATCGATGGAAGAAAATCGGATCGAGAATCTTCCTCCCGACCTTTATTTAAAAAATTTTTTAAAGTTATATGCGGAAACTCTTCAAATAGATCCACAGAGAATTATTGACGGTTATTTGAAAAATATCTCTCTTGCTCAAAAAGAGTGACGGTTTTGTAAAAAATGATGGCCGCCTATATGACTGCGGTGTAATTCGGACCTACGATTAAAAGGTTGTTGGATATGGTAGACTGAATTTTTTCCATTTTGCTCCCAAAAACAAAAGTTTTTAAAAGATGGTGACCATATGCACCCAGGACAACGAGGGCGTTATGAGGTACATCATAGAGGTTTTCTCCAAGCGTCCTGTTTTTTAAAAAATGCCATTTATTAACATAACGGCTCATTTCCTTTTCAAGATCTTCATCCGTGATAAGCTTTTCATATGATTCCTGTGACTTGTTTTCTACCAGGGTAAAAACGTCAAGAAGCATGCCGGAAATTCTGCATATACGAAATCCCAGTTTTAGGGCATTGAACGCATTGACCGAACCGCCGAAAAACACGGCAATACTTTCCCACTTTTTATAAACCGGGCTGGTGATAAGAACCGGAAATTGTGCGGACTTAACGATGCGTCTGACCCGTGGCCCTATGTAGCCCAGGCCGATTTTTGAAGACAGGTCGCTGATGCTGCGAGGGCAGCTCATGTAGTCAAAATTCGTATGGATATCCGGCAGGGTTGAGGCAGTATAATGCTTTGGATCAAAAAACCTGGGTTCCACGCCTGCTTGTTCCAAGAGTTCGGTCGCGTGTTCTAAGGCGGTGTCCTGAGACATAAGATACGAATCGTCAAGGTCAATCTGAACCACATCGTTTTCAAAATACATTAAAAATTTAGTAAACTTGGGAATGTAAACAACCGGAGTGACTTTTACCTGCTTGGAAAAATAGATCGATTGGAGCAGCGTTTCCCTCCCCAGAGGACTGTTTCGGAAAATATGGAGGAGTTGGTGATTCATTTGATTCTCCTTTCTGTAATCTTCATTATACCGACTGGCTCGTCTGAACCATAAGCTCTCTGCGATATTGATCCAGAAGATTCCCTTTTGAAATCAAACCGATGAACCTGTTGTTTATAACAACCGGCATGGAAAAAAGACGATTTGCATCCATTTTGCGAATAACATCGGCCAAATCGTCGTCAGGATCAACCACTTCAACCCGGGTGTTCATGATCTGGCCTAAAAATACCGTATCATACATAACCGGATTAAAGAGATACTGCCGGATATCGTCCAAATGAATTATTCCCATAAAATGACCGGTCTCTTCATCTTCCACCGGAAAATAGTTGCGATGAGATTTTTTGACGATGCTGATAAAATCGCGCAGCAGCATGTTTTGTGTCACGGCAATGCAGTCCTTTTCTATAAGTTCTGAAACATTAAGATCGGACAAAACCCGTGCATCGGTGCCGGGTCTTAGAAGATGTCCATACTCTACGAGTTCTTTCATATAATAAGCCGCCGGTTCAATGTAATGGCAGAGGGTCGTAGAGATGGCCGATACGATGATAAGCGGCAGAATGACTTCATATCCTCCGGTAATCTCTACAATAAGAAAGATTCCGGTAAGAGGAGCCTGTAGCATACCGCTGATAAGACCCGCCATTCCCAGCAAAGCAAAGCATCCTTCATTTACCCATGATACGGAAGGCCATAGTAAAGCAAGACAATGGTGATAAGTCAATCCTGCAAGACATCCAATTACCAGGCAGGGAGCAAATATTCCGCCGGACCCCCCCCAACCCAGGGTCAAAGCGGTGGCAACAATCTTTGCGATCGTAACAAGCCCCACAATTGCAAGTCCCTGTGAAAAAGCACCTTCGATCATGGTTTGAACCTCATGGTACCCTTTACCCAGAACCTCCGGAAGGAACAGGCCGATCAGGCCAACCGCGCAACCGCCTATGGCTGCCCGTATCCATAAAGGGGCCGGCAATTTCTTTGATATTTTATCCATAAATCTGAGCAGGCGGGTTAACAGAATTGAAGCAGCAGCAGTCAATACAGCCAATCCAACGCAGGCAAGAATATCCATATGGCTGATATTGAACAGGCGGTGGCTGAAAGGAATCTGGTTTCCCTGAAGGATGCGGCTGATTTCAGTACCCGCTACCGACGCAATGGCAATGGGAACGATATTTACGGATTTCCATTCTCCGATGATCACTTCAATGGCGAATACCATTCCGGCAATGGGTGCATTGAAGATAGAAGATATTGCGCCGGCCGCTCCACAACCGACAAGTGTTATTCGCTGGCGGTCATTTAAGGAAAAATATTTTGCGATATTGGACCCGATCGCCGCACCACTGATAACAACCGGGGCTTCGGGACCTGCCGAACCTCCGCTGCCGATGGTAAGAGCGCTGGATATAAGCCTGGAAAAGCTTGAGCGGAACCTGAGCAGGCCGCCGTAACGCGATACACTGTAAATGACTTCCGGCACACCGTGCCCGGCCCCTTCTTTAACAACTTTTTCCAGAAACAGGGAAGAGAGCGCAGCGCCGATAGCCGGCAACACAAAAATCCACCAGTAATGGCGTAAATCATGAAACCAATTGAACATGACCATTAGTAAGCGGTTAAGAACCACCGATGCCAGACCGCTGCAACTGCCGACAATAATGGCCACCAAAATGAGCAGCAGACGATCGTCTAAACGAAAAATGGTCCAGTTTGCAGGGTAGCGCCATGATTGAAAAATGCGCATATTGCCAATACCTAAGTGTCTGCTCTATCGAGTTGTTTTTCGAAATCAGCTATTTTTGCAAAAAACGCTGCTTCATCAGGGGATGTTTTTAAAAATTCCACAAATGAATTGTCGCGAACACAAAAAGAAAACCTCGAAAGAAGATGGAGATGAATTTTAATAGACTGGCTTAAAAGAATAAACATAACAAACACCGGCCGGTCATCCACTGCCCCAAAGTCTATGGGTTTTTCAAGAAAGCATGTGCTTATTACCGGGCTTTTCAAAGCATCCGACAGCGGGTCGCGGGGATGAGGAATGGCAACCCCTTTGCCAATGCCGGTTGATGTGAGGCGTTCTCTTTCAAGCAGGAGTTGATAAAGTTCTTTTTTTGAGGTTTTGGATAAAACAGGCATATTTTCAACGGCAAATTTCAAAGCCGTTTCCACGTCATCCCCTTTAAGATCATGCAACACACCGCCACGCTTCATGGCGGACAGGAGGTTTTCGGGTTTCTCTTCATACCCCAGAGATTTTACTTTTTCGGGTATTAAAAACGGCAGTCTATACATTGCAGCCCATTTTTTCAGAGCAGATTCGCCAAATAGATAGCCGTTGCCGGTTTTTTGTATGGGTATTTTTCCCTGGCGTATCCAGCGTTCTATGGTACTTACATGAAGATTAAGGCACCGGGCAACCTCATGTATTGTCATTTTCATACAGGTATCATGCGACAAAAAGATTTAAATTTACATCCCTTGCTTTTACCAAATTTTTGGTAATAACTATAATATGTTTTCAAATCAAGAAGTTTTATTAGGGTGTTTTTTGGATTTCCCCCGATTCTATTCGGGATTTATTTACTATGGTAATGTCCCTTTTCGGGTAGGGTATTTCAACCCCGTTTTTATCAAAAACCTCCTTGACTTTGTCGGTTATACAGGAAATCGTATCCATACGCTTCCGTGCATCATCAATCCATACCCTTAGCTGAAGATCTACCGAAGATTCTCCGAAATTTCTCACAACAACTTTGGGCGGGGGTTCTTTTGAAACCCAGGCCAGTGATCTTGCAACACGGTTGATTAATTCCTTTGCTTTTTCAGTATCCGAATCATATGAAACCCCGATATTAACCCGGACTCTGATCTTTGTCGAAATAATCGTGTAGTTGACGATATCCCGTTTCATGATTTCATTGTTGGGAATGATGATCACAATATTGTCGGTCGTCTTGATCTTGGTAGCGCGCAGGCCGATATCGACAACATCTCCCCAGGTCGCACTTCCGGCAGGAGCACTCCACACTTCGATACGGTCACCGATTTCAAATGGCCGATCGATAATGAGCAACACCCCGGCGATAAGGTTGGACAATGTATCCTTGGCCGCAAAGCCGATGGCAATACCGGCCACGCCGGCGCCGGCAATAAAAGGCATGACATTGACTCCCAGAAAGTCTAACGCAAGAATAGCAGCGGTCGCATAGATAATAGCACCTGAAAATTTATTGAGAAGATCGAAAATAATATCATCGACTTTGGTTTCTGTTTTGTCTGCTAAATTTTTTTCAAGGTAGACCAGTACGATTAACAGACTGTCTTTTGCAGGAGTTGCCAGGAGTATAATCATGAATGCTTGAAAGATTTTTTCCAAAAGAATGATATTAAAAAGTCTGATGAGATAAGTACCGGCTGCAAGCACCATACCATAAAGAAGGGCCTTACGGATAACACTGAAAATTTGAATATTGGTTTTCATAAATTCGGTCTTTTTCGTTTTTTTCTCAAAATAGGCCAGAACGCGTTTTAGAACAAACCAAATAAGGTATGCGCCGGCGACTGCAGCCAGGGCCTTAAACAGGATATGAAAATACGTCGCATGAATACCGAGTTTTGCCGATAAATTATCAAGAAAAGAAAACAGATTTTTCATAAACACCTTATATTAGTGGTATTGTAAAAAGTCAAGAAAACGCCTTTTCACGAATTCATTCAATATTACACTTTTTGTTTAACAGTCAAGAGTCCTTTTTCAAGAACTGCTGAAGAGTCAGGAATAAAAGAAAAGTTCAACGCACGGAAGGATAAGGTGGCGTTTTGGAAAGGTCTCGAGGCGGCAGGCCGGGTACGTACCGCCTGCCGTTAGAGATGGGTTTTATTTTACGACGGAGACCAAACCTGCTTTTACAAATTCACGGTTCAATCGGGCAATGTTGGATATGGAAATTTCCTTGGGGCATTCTGCTTCACATTCTCGTTCATTGCTGCAGTTGCCGAAACAAAGCTCGTCCATTTTATTGACCATTGCCAGAGCACGATTGGCCGCCTCAGGTTTTCCCTGGGGCAAAAGCGCCAGCTGAGAAATCTTGGCACCTGTAAAAAGCATGGCAGACGCATTGGGACAGGCGGCAACACACGCGCCGCATCCGATACAGGCAGCCGCATCCATGGCCAGTTCAGCTATTTCCTGCGCGATGGGTATGCTGTTGGCATCCGGGGCACCTCCGGTATTTACCGAAATATACCCCCCGGCAAGAATGATTTGATCAAAGGCACTGCGATCCACCACAAGATCCTTTACGATGGGAAACGCCTTAGCACGCCACGGCTCTATCACAATGGTATCCCCGTTTGAAAAATGCCTCATATGAAGCTGGCAAAGGGTTGTCCCTTTTTCCGGGCCGTGGGAACGGCCGTTGATCACGGCGCCGCACATTCCGCAGATCCCTTCCCGGCAGTCATGATCGAATGCAATGGGATCTTTGCCGTCCAAGGTAAGCTGCTCGTTGACCACATCGACCATCTCCAAAAAGGACATATCGGTGGAAATGTTTGTAGCATGATATGTTTCAAAACCGCCTTTTACATTGGGTCCTTTCTGTCGCCAGACTTTTAACGTTATATTAATGTTTTTCGTCACTTGTAACTCCTTTGTGTTAATGTGACGTTTTCAAAAACAAGCGATTCCTTATAGAGTTCGGGATCTTTGTCATCCCCTTTATATTCCCATGCGGCCACGTGACAGAAATTTTCATCGTCACGTCTGGCTTCATGCTCTTCGGTCTGGTATGCTTCGTTGAAATGACCGCCGCAGGATTCCTTGCGTTCAAAGGCATCGATAACCAGCAGTTCTGCAAACTCGAGAAAATCGGCCACCCGGCCGGCCCGCTCCAGGCTCTGGTTAAAGTCTTCCGACGAACCGGGAACCATGGCATTTTTCCAGAACTCTTCTCGCAGTTCCTGAATAAGTTTTCTGGCTTTTAAAAGTCCCTCATCGTTCCGTGACATGCCGCAGTATTCCCAGAGAATTTGACCCAGCTGACGGTGAATATCATCCACAGTCCGTTTTCCGTTGATGGAAAGAAGCTTTCGGGTACGTTCGGTCACATAATGGGTCGCTTCTTTGAAAGCCGGGTGATCGGTTGTGATTTCCGGCCGGTCCGTCCCCGCAAGATACCCGCCGATGGTGTATGGAATAACAAAATAACCGTCCGCCAGACCTTGCATCAGTGCACTTGCGCCCAGACGGTTTGCCCCGTGATCCGAAAAATTGGCTTCGCCCATGACAAACAGTCCGTCAAGATTGCTCATCAGGTTGTAATCGACCCACAGGCCTCCCATGACATAATGAGACGCTGGGAAAATCACCATGGGTTCTTCATAAGGATTGGACGCGGTTATTTTTTCATACATTTGGAAAAGATTGCCGTATTTTTGTTCGATAACCTCTTTGCCGTCCCGTTTAATGGCATCGGCAAAATCAAGGTATACCGCAAAACCGGTTTCCTCCACGCCTTTGCCCATATCACACTGGGCCTTGGCATTGCGCGACGCTACATCCCGGGGAACCAGGTTACCGAAGCTCGGATATTTTTCTTCAAGGTAATAATCTCTCTCAGATTCAGGGATCTGGTTGGGCGGCCGCTTATCTCCGGGGATTTTCGGCACCCAAACCCGCCCGTCGTTTCGCAAGCTTTCACTCATTAATGTCAGTTTGGACTGATAGGTTCCGTGAACCGGGATACATGTGGGATGAATCTGGGTATAACAGGGATTAGCAAAAAACGCCCCTTTTTTATATGCTCTGAAGGTTGCGCTGACATTAGATGCCATGGCATTGGTGGAAAGGTAAAAAACATTGGCATACCCGCCGGTACAAAGTACCACGGCATCGGCTGCATGACTTTCAATTTCTCCGGTGATGAGATTTCTGACAACAATACCTCGCGCCTGTCCGTTGATAACCACGATGTCCAGCATTTCCCGGCGCGGGAACATGGTGACCTGGCCGGCCGCTACCTGGCGCATCAATGAGCTGTAAGCTCCTAAAAGAAGCTGCTGACCGGTCTGGCCGCGAGCGTAAAATGTCCTGGACACCTGGGCGCCGCCAAAGCTGCGGTTGGCCAGAAGGCCTCCGTATTCACGGGCAAACGGTATGCCCTGGGCAACACAATGGTCGATAATATTATTACTTACCTGCGCAAGACGATAGACATTGGCTTCTCTGGCTCTGAAATCGCCGCCTTTGATGGTGTCGTAAAAAAGACGCCAGATACTGTCACCATCATTCTGGTAGTTTTTGGCGGCATTGATCCCGCCCTGGGCTGCAATGCTGTGAGCACGCCGGGGACTGTCCTGGATACAGAAGTTTTTTACATAATAACCCAGTTCGGCCAGCGATGCCGCGGCAGAACCGCCGGCAAGACCTGTTCCCACCACAATGATATTATATTTTCTTTTGTTGGCAGGATTGACAAGCTTAAGCTCAAAACGGTGCTTATCCCATTTTTCTGCAAGGGGACCTGAAGGTATTTTTGCATCAAGTTGCATATTTAAACTCCTTATATTAATAGCGATATATAGATCGGGATAAAACCAAAACCGATCCCGATAGCTACGCTGAATACAATACTCAAGCCCCTGATAAAGGGTGTATATTTCGGGTGATCGACTCCAAGAGTCTGGAAGGCACTCCAGAGTCCGTGGCTTACATGAATCGCTGCAATGATCACTGCAAAAGTATAAATGAATATATATACGGGGTTTGCAAACGAACTCGACAGTAGTTGAAAAGTGGTCGTATTGGTTTTGTCCACAAAATGAAGATTTAACAAGTGAAATATAACAAAAAGCAGCAGAATAAAACCGGTGTACGGCATGGTTGCCGACCCAAGAGTACGTCCGCCGGCACGTTTGTTGACCGAATATCTGATCGGCCTGGCTTTAAAGTTTTGATAAAAAAGGAGTGTGCCTGTTAAAATATGTAGGGTGGCAAAAAATAAAAGCCCTAATTCTGCCAGGGTTACAAGAGGCCCTAATGAATGGAGATGATCCACATACGAGTTAAAAAAATCTTTACCGCCGTATATCGTCAGGTTGCCGGCAAGATGTATTGTCAGGAAACAGCAGAAGCCGAGGCCGGTAATGGCCATCATCAGCTTTTTCCCAACAGAAGCCCCGATGGTGTTTGTAAGCCAATTCATCTCTTCCTCCAATACGTTGAACTTGTTATCAATTAATGATGAATTTTAAATCGAATTCATCAAACAAAAGAAAAAATTTATTCCTTTTTATTTGGACTGTCAACATAATTTTCAAGCCACCATGCATCCCATTCTGTTTGCATAATACTTTCTGCAAGGGTTCGACCGGTTTTGGTTTTCAGACGCTTCAACGCGTAGGGCAGCCACTTTTTGGGAGGTTCATAGCCGATGTCCGAAAGCGATTTTAAGTCAAGGATAAGTGCAAGCTGGTCCGCATCATTTGCAAGTTTGGACTCTGTGGACCGGCATGCATTAAATTCCTCTATTAGATCGGCAAGTTTTGTACCAAAGGGCAAGTCTCTTGTAATATCTCTAACAGCCTTATTTTCATCTGCGGTTACATATTTTTTTTGGACGTAGTTAAGGTCACCGGTTTTTGCCTCCGGGAGGTCATGCACCAGGGACATGGCTATCAGTCTGAGAGCGTCAACATCCGGTTCCATTTGAGACATGACAAAAGCAATGAATGAAACGCTGAATGAATGCTCGGCCACAGACTCCTTTCCAGCCCCGAGAAAATGGTAACCGGATCTGGGAATATTTTTTAAAATATTTGCTTTGAACAAAAGATTTGCAATGTTTTTCATAAGATCTCCCCATACTAAATTTAATTGAAAATTGACCATTTTTTTTGACTTTTTACGAGATCATCATTTATAAAGCAATACAAAAATTAATGACAATTTTGTGAACAAACCAAATTTCTTGACACCATAATCAGGTTCATATAGTTAAAAAATAGTTGAAAAAATTAGAAATTGGGTGACATTGTAGCTTTTTGAAAATATTATCGTTTCAGGTATAATTATATGAAACACGGAGTTGTTTAATGAATCTTGCAAAGATAGATGTATTACACATGATAATTAACGCCGGTCTTATGGTTCAGTTTGTGCTGTTGTTGCTGCTCTTTTTTTCGGTAACATCATGGGCAATCATGATAATAAAATATAGGTATATCAAAAAGGCATTCTCCGAGTCGGCAGAATTTATTGATTTTTTCTGGAAAAGCAAGAACCTGTCCAATGCTTTTTCCAAGGCAAAGCAGCTCAGTGGCAGTCCCGTTGCCAGGATTTTTCGTGTGGGATATGTGGAACTTAAAAAATCGAGCCGATTCAAGGATCCAACAGAATCAAGATCAACACATTCGTCAGGAGCAGAAGGCGCATCTTTGGGTTCCAGATTCACCGGAATCGGCAATGTTAAACGGGCCTTGCGGCGGGCAATTAACACCGAGACCACCCGCATGACTCGAATGGTCCCTTTTCTTGCCACCACCGGGAACACAACCCCTTTTATCGGTTTGTTCGGGACAGTGTGGGGTATCATGAATTCTTTTCATGGTATCGGGCTTAGGGGTTCGGCTAGCCTTGCTGTAGTCGCTCCCGGGATTTCCGAAGCCCTTATTGCAACGGCCGCCGGACTAGCAGCTGCCATACCGGCGGTTATTGCTTTTAATCATTTTACGCAAAAGATAAGAATTGTTGAATCCGAACTGCAAAATTTTTCCGCAGATTTTTTAAATATTATTGAACGGGATATAATACTATACGGGATATAATACTATAAGGAGAAACATTAATGGCACTCGAGGGTAACAGTGACCGCCTTATGTCTGATATTAATGTAACACCGTTTGTTGATGTTATGCTGGTTCTTCTGGTTATTTTTATGGTAACTGCACCCATGATGATGCAGGGTGTAGATGTTGCCCTTCCCGAGACCACATCACAGCCGCTTATTGCAGAAAAAGAGCATCTTATAATTACTATCAACAATAAGAATCAGGTGTTTATTAACGACTATCAGGTTGCATTCGATTTTCTTCAGGAAAAACTAAAAAAAATTCTTGGAAGTCGGGAGGATCGGGGAGTTT
The DNA here is from genome assembly GCA_030613575.1 of Desulfobacteraceae bacterium. Lineage (GTDB taxonomy): Bacteria > Desulfobacterota > Desulfobacteria > Desulfobacterales > UBA11574 > S5133MH16. The sequence continues at coordinate 18,596 of JAUWLP010000007.1, read as the reverse complement.
ACCTTCGGGCTGACAAGGAAATACCTTATGGGTTTGTAGTTCAAGTAATGTCCGAAATAAAAGAGGCCGGGGTTGAGAAGCTGGGTATGGTGACTGAGCCGATTCATCAAAAAAAGGAAGGAAGGAAACGAAAAGCAAAAAGCTGATGAATAAACGTATGCATTCAAATTCTTATTTGTCCCAGGATAAGGAATACGAACGCAGGACATTTTTTTTAACCTTTAGTGTTTCCTTCATATGCCATCTGATCCTTTTTGTAATTTTGATATTTGCTCCGGGTTATGCAACAAATAGAAGACCTTCTCTTTCAGTTATAAATGTCAGCATGGTTACATTGCCTGCCCCAATCAAAGCATTGGGTCCGGACAATCAGCGGCCTGCAGAACTTAAAAGACCGGCAACAGTAAAAAAAAAGACTACGGCACCTAAAGCTGTATCAAAAACTGTTCCTGCAACAGTTCAGAAGCCCTTAAAAGCGATTTCTATTGCGCCCAAAAAGAAGAAGATAAAAAAATCACTTAAAAAAAAGACGTTCAAGTCCGCCAGAGTGGTTAAAAGCGCAATAGCCCAACTTGAAAAGAAAGTTGAAAAATCAAGACCCGATCAGATCAGACAGGCTATTGATCGTCTGAAGGATCAGGCAAAAAAGACCGGACCAAATAACCGTAAAAAGTATCAAGATGTAAAAGGTTCAGGGATACCCGGCGAGTCCGGGGCCGGCAGTAAAAAAGTTTTGGAATTAATTGATATATATTGCATCGAAATTGCGTATCAAATTCAGAAACAGTGGGCATTTTCCGAGCAACTGGCCAGGGGGCAAAAAAATCTTGAGGCTTATCTGGCACTTAAAGTTATGCCAAACGGCGAGATAAAAGATATATGGTTTGATAAAAGGTCCGGAAACAGCTATTTCGATGAATCAGCCAAAAAAGCTATTATGAAATCAAATCCTGTTCGCCCTCATCCACCGGGGGTAAAAAAGCCCTTTGTAACTGTCGGCCTGAGGTTTACACCCGAAGGGATAAAATAGGGTTGAGCTTACAATATTTTACAAGGATAGAATGAAAAAATGCTATATTAAAACAATATGCTTGATTATCATATTATCTTTTGTGGTTGGAACTGGCATATGTCGGGGCGGATACGATTATATTGATATAACCCATCCTTTTTTGCGAAAAATTCCAATTGCAATCCCTGTGTTCAAGAAGATTTATTCCGGCGACGCCGCAGAGCGCCTATCAAAAACAGCATCTGATTTGCTTTCCGAATCATTGGAATTTACGGGCTATTTCAAGATTCTTGACCGTGAAGCCTTCCTTGTTGACATGCAGACCGTGACCTCTTTGGCAAATGTAAATTTTCATAACTGGACCAGTATCGGAGCAGAGCTCCTGGTAACAGGAGGTGTTTTGATTGAGGGCAACCAGGTGGAAATGGAGCTTCGACTTTATGACACTTTTAAAGAAAAATTGCTGGTCGGTAAAAGATACAAGGGATTGATCAAGAATCAGCGAAAAATAGTCCGCCGTTTTTGCAGCGAGATTGTTTTTATTCTGACCGGGGACAAAGGATTTTTTAATAGTGAGATTGCATTTGTTTCCAAAAGTTCGGGAAACAAGGAAATATACATATGTGAATTTGACGGATACAATCCCAGGCAGATAACGCATTTAAAAAGTATTACCCTTTCTCCGGCATGGTCATCTGACGGGAAATGGCTGGCTTATACCTCATATGCAAAGGGCAACCCCGATCTTTATATAAAGCATTTAAGACAAAAGCGAGGGGCTGTGATTTCAAAAAAAGGAATAAATATCACACCTGCCTGGGTTCCCAACAAATTTGCTCTGGCAGCGACCCTTTCATTTTCAGGTGATCCGGAAATTTATCTATTGACCGGAACCGGGAAAGTTATTAATAGATTAACAAAGAAAAGGGGTATTGATCTGTCGCCTTCATGGTCGCCGGATGGAAAGCATATGGCTTTTGTTTCAAAAAGACCCGGAACACCCCAGGTTTATATTAAAAATATATCTTCAGGAGCGGTAAGAAGACTGACGTTTCAGGGACGATATAATACACAGCCAAGCTGGTCGCCCAAAGGGGACAAAGTGGCCTATGCAGGGATGGGAAACGGCCGAAATAATATCTTCGTTATCGGTATTGACGGTCAGGGCCCGATTCAACTGACACATGATCAGGGCGACAACGAGGCGCCTTCATGGTCACCGGACGGAAGCCTTATTGTGTTCAGTTCTACACGGGAAGGGCCTTCCAGAATCTATGTTATGACTGCTTATGGAACCGACCAGAGACGATTACTTGCCTTGGAGGGCGAGCAAACAGAACCGGATTGGTCACCAGGAATGGTTAATAATTAATATAAAAAATTTTGATAAAAAGCACAAAAATTACACATTAAATTAAAAGGAGGAAAAAATGCGAAAAAAGTTATTAATAAATTTGGCCATGGTACTTGTAATTCCCGGATTTCTGTTCACCGTTTCATGTGCAAAAAAGACAATCAGGGCTGATACTTCTTTAACTCAACAAGCCGAAGATGAGGCGGCGGCTGAAAAAGCAAAACAGGCGATTGAGGAGCAACGCCTTCAGGAAGAAACAGAACGTAAAGCCACTGCCCGAAACATGTTCTTAAATGAAGATATATTTTTTGAATTTGACAGTGCCGTTCTGCTTGCCGAGGCACAGGCAATCCTGAAGAAAAAAGCGGAATGGCTTATAAACAATCCCGATGTTACGGCAACCGTTGAAGGACACTGCGATGAGCGGGGTACAAATGAGTACAACCTTGCTCTGGGTGACCGGCGTGCTGCAAGTGCCAAGACCTTCCTGATGGATCTTGGTATTTCAGGATCACGATTAACCTATATAAGCTATGGCGAAGAACGCCCTGTGGACCCCGGCCATAATGAAGAAGCCTGGGCAAAGAACCGGAGAGGTCATTTGACTATAAACTAAAGGTCTCGAAAAATTTATCCCGCTTTAAGCGGGAACAACAAATTGATTTCGAATCGTAACCACTTATAAAACCAAATGGGGCAGAGCCCCTTGTGTTTAATTTTGCCATGAAAAATACAACGATAGTTGTTTTATCGTGCATGATGATTTTGTGCGGTTGTGCGTTGCAGCGGGATGTGATTACCCTCGACAATCGCCAGGCTTTGATGGAAAAGCGTTATTTTGAATCTCAGCAAAAGAACAAAGAACTGGCATCCCAATTAAATACCCAGAAACAAAGCAATCAAAATCTGAGAAGTAACTTTGCCGAGCAGCGTGCCATGATCGAAAGCCTGAGACAAGAAATCCAAATTTTAAGTGGGAGGCTCGAAGAGACGGAATATGTAATAAAACAGAAAATAAAGACTTCTGAAGACTCATATGAAAAAAAAGAAATCCGGTTGGACAGAATAGATCGGACTTCAAGTGAAAATAAAAGCCGTATCGCACGTCTTGAGCAGTACCTGAATTTTGAGCCCGCGGAACCCGATGTAAAAGCGAAACAGGCTTCGGGCATAAAAACCCATAGGCGGGCTGAAAAAAAGTTTTCAGAAGATGCGATTTATCATTCGGCAAAACAAGCATTTGATCAGGGTGACTATGAGTCGGCCCGGGAAAAATTTCAAAAATTAATAAAAAAATATCCGAAGTCGAAAAATGCCGACAATGCACAATTCTGGATTGGTGAAATCTACTATCATGAAAAATGGTATGAAAAAGCCATTTTAGAATACCAGAAGGTCATCGAAAAATATCCCAAAGGGAATAAGGTGCAGGCCTCGCTTTTAAAGCAGGGCTTTTCCTTTTTTAACCTGGGAGACAAAGCAAATGCCCGTCTTATCTTTACAGAACTGATTAGAAAACATCCAAAATCGAATGAAGCGAAGATCGCTAAAAAAAAGTTGAAGGAGGTCTCTCATTAGTGCTGGTTGCTGGATACTCGATATAAAAAAAACATAATCGTGATGGCTTCGTAAAAAGTCTGACTTTTTGCGAGAACGTCAATCGTAGTATTTCCAACAAGCTAAAGTGTTACACATAATCATTATCAAAAATCAGGAAAAGAGCGTTGAATGATCAAGGTTATCGGTATAGATCCAGGTCTCTCTGCTACCGGTATTGGAATTGTCAAGGGAACGGATCTTAAGGTTAAAGACTTTTCCTTTGGCAGTATCAATACTTCAAAAAACCTTCCTTTGCCAGGCCGTCTCGATAAAATCTTTTCAAATCTTCTCATGGTATTAAAGGATGAAAGACCCGACCTTATGGTAGTAGAAGACATCTTTTCCATGGTAAAGTTTCCAAAATCCGGCATAACATTGGGAAAGGTTACCGGTGTTGTTCTACTTGCAGGATACCAGGTCGACGTGCCGGTGACAGAGGTCCCGGTTCGCGAAGCCAAACAGGTGCTGACCGGAAACGGAAATGCAAGCAAAATGCAGCTTGAAAAAGCGGTTCGGCGTTTGTTAAACCTGACGGATCCCATTAAACCTTATCACGCTTCTGATGCAATGGGCTTAGCGCTTCTTGGCCTGTTTCGCCATAACAACGGTCTGTCGCAAAACCCGCAGCACAAAGCGTATACAACGGTATCGCATGATCGGTTATCTCGAAGGCAAACTTTTAAAAAAAGAGGGTGACAGGATACTGCTTCTTGCAAATCAAGTCGGATATGAAGTTCTGCTTCCTGCAGTTGTAATGGAAACCTTTAGGGCAAAGAAAGTCGGTGACGAAGTTTCCCTCTATATTTATCATCAACAGACCGAACGGCAGCCAAAGTCGGTGCTGATCGGTTTTAACCTCGAGGTCGAAAAAGAATTTTTTCAATATTTTATTTCTGTAGAAGATATCGGTCCCCTCAAGGCGGTTAAGGCCCTGAACGTACCGGTCCGTGACATCGCGCGGGCCATAGAATCAAAAGATATCCATAAGCTTAAACAATTAAAAGGAATCGGCGACCGGACGGCCCGTAAAATTATTGCCACACTTGAAGGCAGGATGAATAAATTCGCATTGATCCGTGAATTAGAAAAAGCAAAAGTGCCTGTGGTCGAAGACTTTTCAAAGCAGGTTTTGGATGTACTTATTATTCAGTTGGGACACAGGACAACTGACGCAAAAAAGATGATTGCCGAAGCCATGAAACGTAACAGCGCTATAGCAACCCCTGAAGAACTTTTTGAAGAAGTATATCGTGGAGAAAATTCTCTGAGCTGATAAAGAGTAAAAAACCATGGATAACATGCTAAAACATTCTTCCGACGACCAGGGAGTTCTTGAAGGATCATGCCTCCCTGTGGACAGGGAACCGGAAATACTCTCTTTGAGGCCTGAACATTTTTCAGACTATGTCGGTCAGACAGAAGTTGTGGAAGCACTTAAAATTGCAATTGAAGCAGCCATAAAACGAGAGGAACCGGTTGATCACATTCTTTTTCATGGACCTCCGGGCCTCGGGAAAACAACTCTGGCGAATATTATCGCCAATGAAATGGGGGGCAATCTCATTACTACTTCCGGCCCTTCCCTTGAAAAGGGCGGTGATCTGATCGGTATTCTTACGCATCTTGAAGATGGAGACACCCTGTTCGTAGATGAGATACACCGTACACCTAAGATTGTAGAGGAATTTATGTATCCTGCCATGGAAGATTTTGCCATCGATTTTATATTTGACAAAGGTGTACACGCCCGCAGCCACAGATACCGTTTGAATCGTTTTACACTCGTTGGCGCCACCACCCGGGTTGGACTTTTATCCGCACCTTTGCGGGATAGGTTCGGTATTTTCAGGAGCCTCGATTTCTATAGTGCAGAAGATCTGGTTAAAATCATTGGGCGGTCTGCTGCTTTACTTAAAGTAACAATTGACGACAAAGGTGCGATTGAGCTTGCCAAACGATCCAGAGGAACACCAAGAATTGTAAACAGACTTCTTAAACGTGTGAGGGATTATACCCAGGTACGGGCGGATGGAATAATTACAAAGAAGATCGTTGAAAAAGCCCTTTCCCTGGAAGGGGTTGATGAAAAGGGGCTAACTAATCTTGACCGCCGGTACCTGGAAACAATTATTGAGTTTTATAAAGGTGGTCCGGTGGGCATTGAGGCCATTGCCGCAACCCTTCAGGAAGAAACAGATACACTTGTGGATGTCATTGAACCCTATCTTTTAAAAATCGGAATGGTTACGAGGACATCTTCAGGAAGAAAGGCTTCACAGACAGCATACAAGCATCTTGGATTCAGCTTTCAGAAAAGAATGTTCCAATGATTGACAGTTTCGTAAAAAGTCCACAAAATGACCAATTCATCTCTCAACTATGTCGACAATTACACTCCTGACGGATTTTGGCACTGAAGATGCCTATGTAGGTATTATGAAGGGCGTTATCCTGTCTGTTAACCCTTCTGCTATGATTATCGATATTACCCATCATATCGATCCCCATGATTTAATCGAAGCCGCATACATAATCAAATCTTCCTACAGATATTTTCCTGAGGGTACGGTACATGTTACGGTTGTCGATCCGGGAGTCGGCAGCGACCGTGCGATAGTTGCCCTTGAAATGGTGGGCCATATTTTCCTTGCGCCTGATAATGGAGTTTTAACGATTTTAATGGATGAAGGGAAGATTAATTCAATCGTCAGAGTCGAGAATGCGCGCTATTTTTTAGAATCTGTGAGCCAGACCTTCCATGGCCGGGATATTTTTGCTCCTGTCGGTGCTCATCTATCCAGGGGCATGGATATAAAAAAATTAGGTTCGCCCGTTGATCAACAAAACCTGGTTCATCTGCGGATACGGAAACCATATATTTCCGATAAAGGTGAACTTGTCGGGAATATTATATTCTTTGATCGCTTTGGAAACTGTATTTCAAATATTGATGTGAATGACCTTAAAAAATTTGATGATGGCGGCTCTGAAAGAATGCTTGAGATCAAAATAGGTAAAAATACAATTAAAAGTTTATCACTCAGCTATGCTGACACAAAACCACGGGGTCCCCTTGCAATCATCGGCAGTTTCGGATATCTTGAGATTGCTCTGAATAAAGGGAATGCAAAACTCTATTTTGGAGTTGAAAAAGGGGATACCATCACTTTGAACCTAAAACCCATATAAGTAATATTGCAGTATTTAGTTCCGGCTTGTTCAGGTTAGGTTAAAATATATGCAGGAGACACATTGTGAAGAATGAATCAAAAGACTTTTCTATCATAGACAGGGAATTGACTGTGGATGGTACGGTTTCTACAAATGGGAGGCTGATCGTTAAGGGGGTAGTAAAAGGAACTCTTGTCGGAGAAAATGTGGTTATTGCCGAAGAAGGCGCTGTTTACGCTGATGCGAAAGTCGCCAGTATTACAATCGGAGGAATTTTTGAGGGAGAAATCAGGGCTTCAAAGGAGTTGATTATACTTTCAACCGGAAGCTGCAAAGGGAAAATTGTCTGCAAGGATTTTGTGGTAGAAGCCGGTGGAATCTTGAATGCACAGGTCACCTGCATTACCGCCAGGGATGCTGATTCAGAAAAATACTTATTAGCATCTGGGAAAAATGAGGCCAGAGCGTGATTAGGACATTTAATAGTAACAGCGCTCCATGAAATTGGTTTTATTTGGCCATCAGATGCCTTACCGCTTCCTCCAGACCATCCAGCGAAAGCTCAAACATGGGAAAAATCTGACGGATGGTATTAATGGTGGGGGTGTAGTCCCACATTTGCGAAGATGCCGGATTCAGCCACACACAATGAGGAAAGGTTTGAGCCAGAAATTTAAGCTGCTCGATGCTCGGCTTTCCGCTCCGCTCTTTTACATGTATGGATCCGTCTGCGGCCATGAGTTCATATGGTGCCATGCTTGCATCGCCCACTATGACAAGACGGGTCTGCGGGTCAAAGGTGCTAAAATTTTCAACTTTCAGGGGCCTGTTCACTCTGGCAGGGTCTTCCCAGAGCACGTCATATACCGTATTGTGGAAAAAGCAGGTTTTAAGATCCTTGAATTGGCTTCGCGCATAATCAAAAAGGGTCTGAATAACCGGAATGTATGGATCCATAGACCATCCACCATTGTCAATGGCAAGAATTACCTTGAGGCGGTCTTTTAAACTCCTTGAAAAAACGATTTCGATTTCTCCGCAGTTTTTCATGGTCTGGTAAATGGTTTTATCGATGTCGATTTTATCTTCGGGACCCACCGGTATCATGTTGCGAAGCCGTTTTAAGGCTTCTCCAACCATGTTCTGTGTAAGAAGGCCGCTGCGTGTATAATCTTTGTATCTTCTTTCCAGAGCAAGTTTCACAGCCGATGTGTCGCGGGAAACGCCGCCAACACGCATTCCTCCCGGGTGATGCCCGAAATGGCCCACCGGCGACGTTCCGCCGGTACCGATCCAGGTTGCTCCCCCGTAATGACGCCCTTTCTGATCTTCAAGGCGCGCTTTGAAGTATTCGATCAGTTCATCAGGGGTCAGTTGGAGTAACTCCGCTTCATCCATATCCAGAGCATGGGCAAGGTCCCGGGGGGTTTTTAACCATTCTTCCAGCATGGCCCTGGAAATATCATCGATTTCAATTCCTTGATACTCGGGCAGCTCGGCCCCTTCAAAGCGGTGGGCAAAAATCTGGTCATAAACATCAAAATACCGTTCGCTTTTCACAAGAATGGCCCGGGCAGATGTGTAGAACTCATCCAGGGAATTGATCAATCCCATATCGAGCGCCTTTTGGAGGGTCAGAAACGAAGTCGGGCTGACCTGAATTCCGGCATTTTTTAGGCTATAGAAAAAATCGATAAACATTGGCTCATTTCTAAAACACGCGGCCACGATTTGTTGCCTTCACGGCTCGTTCGCAATCCTGGCTTTTCTTAAACAGAACACCCAGATAGGGGATGTTACCTTTGGCCAGAGCCTTGGGCTTGAAGTCGGGATCGGATTTCAAGGCTCGTATCCAGTTGATCAGTTCCCGGGTTGCCGGTTTCTTTTCAATGGCATCAATTCTTCGCACTCTATAGAAGGTTATCACGACATTTTCCATCAGTTTCGAATCGATCTCCGGGAAATGAACCGCTATGATCTTGCGCATCATCTTGGGATCAGGAAAAGCGATGTGATGAAAATTGCATCTTCCTAAAAAGGGGTCCGACAGGTCTTTTGTGGCGTTTGAAGTAATAATGATTACCGGACGATGCTCAGCCTTCATGGTTTTATCAATTTCGATAATATCAAACTCCATTTGATCGAGCACATCCAGCATATCATCTTGAAAATCGGTATCAGCCTTGTCGATTTCATCAATCAAAAGCACAGTCCTTGATTTGGAGGCAAAAGCCTGACCGATCTTGCCCATCTTTATATAATCTTCAATATTGCTGACATTCCTGTGGGAATCGCCAAAGCGACTGTCGTTAAGGCGTGTAAGTGTGTCATACTGGTACAAGGCATCCACAAGCTTCATGCTCGATTTCACATTAAGTACAATAAGAGGCATGGCCAGACTCTCGGCAATGGCATGGGCCAGCATGGTTTTGCCTGTACCCGGTTCACCTTTAAGAAGAAGTGGCATTTCAAGAGCCATGGTGACATTAACGATGCTGGCCAGCTCATCATCCAGAACGTACCGGGTGGCATCCGTAAATTTTTTGTTTAAAATGTTACTTGCCATAAAAAAACCTCATAAAAAAATTTATCACTGTTTTGGAATTTTTCAATATTAATAAACAAACTAAGCGGTTATCAGGCCAAAGTCAAGAATTGCTTTGCTATAGTTCTGCCTGTTGAAACAGTTTTCCAAAATCGAGTTTATTGACTACGTCTGTAAAAATTTCTCCAAGAACTTTTTCAGCATCACTCTGAGAAAACATTTTGAAACGTTCTGCATTGCCGCTGATTGTCTCTGTGGCGAGAAGCTTGTTGTTTTTGATCAGGCGAGCCTCATAACTGATTTCGGCAACCCATTTTCGATCAACCAGATCCAGAAAAAATTTTTTCAGATCAATTTCAATGACCGGTTCTGTTTTTTCGGGCTCGGTTAAAACTTTTATTCCCATATTTTCAAGTCTTCTCGAAAACGCCGTCTTGAAAAGTGAAGGAAGATCAAAGGCTCCCACCACAAAGTTCTTCTTTCCCCCTTTGGGTAAAGAAAACAAAAAGAGCCCGGTAAAGTTTTTAAATTTAGTTTTAGCTTTTTCACCAAAAATAGTTTTAACGGATCGAATATCCTTTAATTCAAGAAAGATTTTCTTACCTTTGAAGTCATACGATGATAACGGGGGCCGGTAATTTACATTAATGTAAGATTTTGTGGCACAAGCAACAACCAAAACTCCAATAAACATAAATAGGGAAAACAGCAAAAAATTATGAATTGTTTTTTTCATTGATAGATCCTCCGGTAAATTTTTTATTATACAGTTAGCAAAATTATCACAACTTGCCAATAGTATGTTTTGTGTTAAAGAAAAAGCCTTGACTTTTTTTTATTCAGACTCTTATATCGCCATATGCTAACAGAACTTGAAAAGAGAATCATCGCTTCAATCCAGGGTGATGTCGCCGTCACTCAGCGCCCGTATTTCGAAATCGCAGAAAAGCTGGGGATTCCCGAAGAGACTCTTCTTGAAAAGCTGAAAGATCTTTGTGACAGAGGGATTATACGGCGATTTGGTGCAACAATATATCATCAAAAATCAGGGTTTGAGGCAAATGCCATGGTGGCGTGGAAAGTGGATGAAGGTTGCATTGATGAGGCCGGAGAAAAGATGGCATCCTTTAAAGAAGTTTCTCACTGTTACAGGCGCAACCCGACTGACGATTGGCCTTATAATCTTTATACAATGATCCATGCAAAAGATGAAGAATTATGCCGGGAAATTGCCCGCAATATTTCCATAAAAACTTCAACCAACAATTACACCCTTCTGTTCAGTCGCAGGGAATTGAAAAAGACTTCCATGAAATATTTTCCAACTGACGACGACTAACCCTCTTTGTGAAACGTGACACACCACATATCCTTCTGGTAAATCCCTGGATACATGATTTTGCTGCTTATGACGTCTGGGCCAAGCCTCTGGGGCTTCTCACCCTTGCATCCATACTCCGGTATCATGGATTTAACATTACCTATTTAGACTGTCTGGATCGTTTCCATCCAAAAGCGCCTCAAACCAATCCTTATGCCAGACACGGCCGGGGTCCTTATTTAAAAACCAAAATTCCAAAACCAGGTGGATTGGAAGACATCCCCCGGAACTTTTCCAGATACGGAATCGAGAAAAAATGGTTCAGGGAAGATCTTCTTTGCATTAAAAGGCCTGACCTGGTGTTAATGACCTCCATGATGACATACTGGTATACGGGAGTTCAAGAAACCATAGGTGTTATAAAAGATATTTTCCCTGATATGACAATTGTTCTTGGGGGAATATATGCCAGTCTCTGTCATGAGCATGCGCAAAACTATTCCGGCGCACACCGGATAGAAACAGGACCCGGCGAAGAACACATCCTTAAAATGGTCGGTGATTATACCGGGTTTTCCGTGAACGCAAAGTTTGATCCTGATGACCTTGACACCTACCCTTATCCGGCATTTGAGCTTCAAAGAAAAATTGCCTATATTCCTCTGCTAACTTCCAAGGGATGTCCTTTTGCCTGTAAATACTGTGCCTCACATTTTTTAAATCCAAAAAGAATGGTGCGAAATCCCGAATCTGTTGTCCAAGAAATAAAACGCTGGCATGAAAAATATAAAGTAGAAGATTTTGCATTCTACGACGATGCATTGCTTGTGAATGCAGAAAAACATGCGGTTCCCATGCTCGAAGGGATAATAAAAGCAGGTCTTAAGGTTCGTTTTCATACACCTAATGCGGTCCATATCCGTGAAATTTCAAGACAGACAGCCCGGCTGATGTTTCAAGCTGGTTTCAAAGCACTCCGCCTTGGGCTTGAAACAGCAGCTTTTGATCTCAGGAATGAATTAGACAGAAAGGTAACGGTTTCAGAATTTGCAAGCGCTGTGACCTGCCTGAGGGAGGCGGGCTTTGATAAGAACATGATTGGAGTATACCTGCTTGTAGGTCTGCCGGGACAAAAGACGGAGTCCATTGAGAATTCAATCAAAACAGTCAGGCAGAACGGAGCAACCCCAATACTGGCTTATTATTCTCCGATTCCCCATACGGCACTGTGGAGCAGCGCTGTTGCTTCTTCACGCTACGATCTTGAATCAGACCCTCTATTTACAAATAACGCCATATTACCTTGCCAGAACGAACCATTTTCATGGCAAACAATTTCTCACCTTAAAAAACTGGCTGCAAAATAAACATTCAACCGTCAGTCCTCATTGTCTTCATTCTTTAACAAAATATCGAGTATTTTGGGGATATAATCTTCAGCTTTGCTTACATGAAATCGACAGGAACCCGCCCCACGGTGCCCACCGCCTTCAAACTTTGAAAGCATCAGTCCGACATTCACATTACAATTTCGATTAAAAATACTATGACCTGCACTTACGGCGACCTTTTCTTTATCGTTATTAGCATAACGAATTTTAACGTTTACAACCGCCTCGGGAAACATCGAATAGACCAGGAAACGATTGCCGGTGGGTGTCTTATCGAATGAGCGAAAATCCGTAATCGACATGTGTCCTTTTAGTTTGGTATTTTCTTTTAAAATTGCTTTATATTTCTTATTGTTCTCAACAACCGCATGACATCGTGCTTTTACTTCCGGATCTTCAAGAACCTTATCAATTTCAAATTCTCTGAGCAGATCAACAAGTCTGTTCCAATAAAGTTCGTCATATTCATCATGGCCCAAAACCGTCATGGAAAGTAAAACATAACCGTATTTTTCAGGATACAGCACCTCATCCAGAGATAGATCTGCCGAGTCGATTTTGTCTGTTGCTTTGATTAATTCGCTGTAATCACTTTTAAACCTATCTTTATAATATTCAAAGATAATACCTGCCGCTGAAGGGGCAATCTTAAAAGAGCCTTTAAACGGCTTGTCGATTCTGTTGGTATGGTGATGGTCAAACCATAAGGTGCATCTTGCATCATAAGGCAGGTTTGCAAGGATATCACCCTCTTGAATATCGACAAGCCCTTTTTGCATTTCATTAGGTTCGACCCATTTCACAGGTACTTTTACATTTTCTGCTTCATAAAGAAGAGCAGCGCATACAACGCCGTCAAAATCCGGTCTGGTAACAATCCGCATATTTCTAACCTTTAAGTCTAATTTTGTATGAAAAATTTATTCGGCTTTTTAGAACTTACAAAGAGTTGAAGAATAATGGGGCTAATGCATTGATTAAACACCATAAAGAGGTACTTTTTTTGGTTGCCTGATACGATAGTTAAGTAAAGCTAGTTATCGTCTTTTCCAGCAATAAGTCTCCAGAATACGGTGATCCCAAGCAAGGCCGGTATTATTAACAGGTAAGTGATACTTTCGGTGTGAATCATAAAATCATGAAGTGTATAAAATACTCCGTCCATACGCTATTGATTCCTTTTTCTTAATGTGCATCCTTGTAATCAGGATGTTCATACAAAATGGGCATCCGGGTTACGATAAACCTGAAAGCGATAAGGCCCACGGTAACAATAAAAACTGAAATACCGATTTCCATCCAGTGGGGAAAATACCGCTCGCTCGACGGCAGATGCCAGTTAAAAGCAATAAGACAAACATTAAATCTATTGAGAATAATACCCAGTATGGCCAAGACTGATGTCCATTTTATCAGGTTCAGGCTTTTCACCCTAACACCTATTGCATAAAGAAAACTTGGCAAGGCTACAAAACCTAAAAGCTCTACAAGATACCAGATTCCATAATCGGTCTTAAGATAATGCCAGTTGTTTGAAGAAGATAACCCAAAAATTTTAATGATGAAATAGCCCGCCAGAACAAATGAAGCTGCTTTTCCAAAACCCAATGTTATATCATTTTTCTCCTGCATGTGAATTTCATCCATCTTGTGCTTAAAAAAGCGGTAAGAAAGGGTGCTTTCGAAGATGACCATTGAGAGCCCGGCAATGATACTTGTGATAAAGAAATATACCGGTAAAAAAGGTGAATACCACAATGGATGCAGCTTGGAAGGGGCAATCAGAAAAAGTGCGCCCAGAGACGATTGGTGCATTGTGGAAAGTATCACACCCAGTATGGTTAAAACCATAGTCAATTTAATAACAATGTCGCGAGCCCTTTTTAAACCGAGCCATTCCAGTGGTGCCGAAGAAAATTCAATAAAAAGAACGGTAAGGTATAGTGCGACGCATGCAGCCACTTCAAATAGAACAGATGTTGTGCCCTGTTGTATGATAAAAGGATACGGCAGTCGCCACGGCCGTCCGACATCGTAATTAAGTGCAAGAACTACAATGGCGTACCCTAGAAACCCTGTGAGAATCGCAGGCCTAACGGCGGAGTGGTATCGCTTCATCCCAAAAATATAGACTGCCGCAGATGTTACGAAACCCCCTGCAGCCAAAGCAACACCTACAAGCAGGTCAAAACCGATCCATATCCCCCAAGGATTATAGTCAGAAAGATTGGTAACAGCGCCTAATCCTCCTGTAAATCGCAAATAGGTAATGTAAAGACCTATAACTACTATTATCCCGGCACAGATATTAAACAGACTGAAAAATGATTTTCTGCCTGGAATAGTTTCTTCGGACATCAGGAATCCTCCTAGGTTTTCAACTCGGCATCTTCTTTACGCGCCGCCTTTACAGCTTTATCAATGGCTTGCTCTTTCTCACGCTCCGCAATTTTATCACTACGTTTTGTCATGGCATAGATTCCGGTAAGAAAAACGGGCCACAGACCGACTATCATCGGGACGACAGCCAGAGCACCGGCAGTCAGTTCAGGTGCCGGTGTTACGCCCAGATCTTCACGCATACCTATCTCTTTAAAGGGCACGCCGGATAGATATAACCAGCTGGTTCCGCCCATTTCCTGCTCGCCATATACATGGTCCACATATCGATCCGGATACTTCTGGATACGTTGCTTGGCGAAATTGATAAGATCCTGCCGTTTTCCAAATGTAAGGGCTTCCATGGGGCAGGCCTCAACACATCCGGGGAGTTGGCCTTTGCTGACCCGCGGATAGCACATGGTACATTTCCTTATCCGGGGAGTAAGGACCTGGTCGTATTCATATGTAGGTATTTCAAAGGGACAGGCAACCATACAATACCGACAGCCCACACAAACAGAAGAATCATATATAACCGCTCCTGTTTTTGTCTTTGTAAAGGCTCGTACAAAACATACGGACGCACAAGCAGGTTCCAGGCAGTGATTGCATTGATTTTTGAAAAATACCGGGCTTTCAGCCCTTTGGAGGTCGTTGCGTTTGTTTACCACGGTAAATACTTTTGTGGTAGTTCTTCGCTTTTTTTCCAGGACGGAAAGATCTGTAAAAGGTCGATCAGGTTGCGGCAAATCATTTACCTTATTACAAGCTGCTTCACAGTTCCTGCAGCCCACACAAAATGTCGTATCATGCAGAACCGCAAAACTTCCAGGATAACCTGAAAAATGTTTATGGGTAGCAGCAGCAGCTGATTTGCCCAGGGCTGTACTCAAGCCTGCTGCACCGACCCACCCTAAAAATTTTCTTCTGGATATGGACATATGAAATACCTCAACAAGTTTTCTATTGGGCTTTAACTGATTTTTTTCTTTCTTTATGGCAAGCTGTGCAGCTTAAAAACTTTTCTATACCCATTTTTTGGTGACACCCGATACACTGCCTGTGATATGAACCCATTATTCCGGGTTTTAACAGATTCTTCTCATCAAAAGGCTTGCCATGGCAGCTTCCGCACTTAGGCGGCTTCCCGGCTGCAGGGCTGTTATGGTGACACCCCTGGCATAGCGTAGCCTCTACAGGGTGAAAATATGTAGCCATCTTGTTGCTATTTATTTTCTTTTTCAAAGCCTGGAAAATTTTCCGGTGCGGAAATTCAACCGGTTCGTACTGATCAACCAGCCCCTTGATAACGACATTTTTCGGTATATCAAAATCGTTTTTTGTGCCGAATATGGCCTTCCATATTTCAGGCATCATGCGAGCCAGCTTTCTCTCTCCGACCTGATACAATACCCCAGTGCTTCCCTTGGGCGGTGCCATATGGCACTTCATACAAGAAGCCGAATCCTGCTTACGATCTTTTCCGAGGAACGCATGGCAACCTACACACTCCTGGTTGTGCTGGTTAAGCTCATGGCATCCCATACAGCTCTGTTTAGTATTCAGCTGATGCATGGCATCTTTGAGTTTAACATATTGTCCTTCTGTAGAACCTGTAAGGGTATGACAGCTAACACATGATTTTAAATCGGCATGATGGCATACACGGCAGGTATCATTATAACTTTCGTGGGCCTTGTGACCAAATGGAACACGATACATCGGAGTTTTAAGACCCTTCTTGTCGCCTGTCTTGATCAAAACAATATCAGGCTGTTTCCGCTTCAATCTGGGAATCTTATCAACCTTTTCGATCTTTTTCTGCTGCTCTATATCATGGCAGCCTCCGCATGTGACCGGACCTGCATCAATGTTCTTTGCTATGTTTTTCATGTGACAATCGATGCAGGCAAAATGAGAAGCAAGTCGCATGGAAATCCGCTTTTCTGAATCCAGCTCTTGAGTCTCTTTCTTGTGGCAATATCGGCAGGTACCCTCTTTATCTTTGGCGTAAAACAGCTTTTTGTTCTTTTGGTCATATTCGTGGTGACAACGTTCACACTTGTTCTTCTGGGCTTTATAATGACGATAATGAAGAGATTTGTCAAAACCACTAGGCACCCGGGAAGATTTGATTAGAGGTCTTTCCTTGTGACATTCTCCGCATTTAACAGGTCCTGCCTTTTCTCCGGCAGCAAGTATTTCAGTATGGCATTTCTTACAATTGTCACAATAAATTTTTGTCAGTTCTTCTCGACTGATATCTTTAAGCCGCATGAATTTGGGTGACATACGTCCGTCTTCGGCCTTATGGCAGGTCATGCAATCTTTATTTTTCTTTTCCAGGGCATCGGTGTGTTGGTCGTGTAGAAATACTGCTGTGGGCTTTTCAAGTTTTCCAAACACCTTCATAGTATCAAAGGTGATGATGTCCGGTCTAAACATGTAAGGCGGGGTTTGGTCAGGGGTTTTTGACAACGCTTTAACATCAAAAGCGCCCATACCGCAAATTAACAAGATAACAATCGCAACTGAGATGCCGGCCCCTATTAGTAACGATCTTCCCTTCATCATAGTTTTTATCCTTGTCCACTATCGAACTCCCGATTTTCAAGATTTTCTTGGGCTATTATATCCAAATGCCAGGTGGCTACATCATCTAAAGGTACAATTATTGGTCCCGGCAGTTCACGCAGGTCAATGGTCTTGAGGTAATGGCCGCAGCGGCTGCAAAGATCCACACGCAGGCCCTCTTCACTCTCTGCCCTCAGATAGCTCAAGTCCTCTCTGTTATCATTTTCACAAAAAGGGCAGCGAAGGCGAGGATAGGGCCAGGCAGTTTCGCATAAAGAACAGTGCAGCGTCCTCATGCCCCCCTCTCCGGAAAAATCGGCCAGTTTTGGCGCTGATCCGCACACCGGACAGTGACCGTAGGTCCATTGATTTAGGTCCAACCGCTCCAAAACGGCTTGTGCTACGTTCAACAGAGCCGGTCTCAGTGCCAAGCGGAGGAGAAGTGTCAGTACCGGTGGATCGATCTTAAATTCCCGGGCCGCTGTCTCAATGGCTTCAAAGTCTGATGCCAGTACTGCCTTCATCAGTTTGGGAATACCGTTTTGATCCTTGGCAAGGGCTTGAAGCAATCCTTCCACCTGCTTTATTCCGTTTTCCCTTGTCTTTAACAGATCCACTAGATGTTTATATAAAGCCCCGGCCTGTTCCCAGTCCAAGGACAATTTTTCCGGGTCCAGGAAAGACCGCCCCTGGGACCTGGCCTCCAGTGAAGGAGCCTGGTCAAGGTTCAACTCGGGCAGGCGAAACTTTCCAGCAGCCTGTACAGTCTCGGACAAAAGGTCTCCTACCCACTGAGCGATCTCGGCATAGACCGGGTTACGCTTTCCAATTACTTTTACTTTGGAAGCTATGCTTTCAAGGTTCGGGGACATGGATAGATCTTTCTTCTGATTAAGAAAGACGGCTTCGTAAAAAGTCCAACTTCTGCGTTGCACTGCATCCCCTGCCCTGTTAAATTGAAGGCAGCCATATCAAGAGATATGGGATATAGGAGCTGCTTGAAAACAGTAACATCAAACAAAGAAAATATTTAACAGGGTAAATCACTGCAGCGTACTGTAAGTACGCCTCATTCCTCAGGATTTGCGCGCCTTGAATTTGGAGCTTTTTACTTTGCCATCGAATTTTGACTTTTTACGAGATCATCAAAGTTGTGCCGAAGGATCGGAATCCATGCTGAGTTCAATAATGGAAGCACTCGGGTAACGTGGAAGGGGTGAAAAGATGGGAGAAGAGTTAGCAGCGAC
>JAUWLP010000082.1 GCA_030613575.1 Desulfobacteraceae bacterium | reverse complement strand
AACTGTGTGGGTTGCGGTATCTGTGAATATAAGTGTCCTGTAAAAGGAAACCCCGCCATCAAGGTGATAGCAGCCGGAGAATCCAGGTCTGTGGCAAATCAGATTTTACTAAAGTTATAAAAGTTATAATGGATTTTTAATACGCACTTTTCTTTTTGCGTAACTACCGACAACACCCCCAATTAATAGAAAGG
Organism: Desulfobacteraceae bacterium; assembly: GCA_030613575.1. Taxonomy (GTDB): domain Bacteria; phylum Desulfobacterota; class Desulfobacteria; order Desulfobacterales; family UBA11574; genus S5133MH16. The sequence continues at coordinate 11,374 of JAUWLP010000082.1, read as the reverse complement.
AGGATATTATGGATAAATCGATTGATAACTTTTGGAAAACAAGGCTGACAGATCTTAAGAAAGCTTTGGATTCAAACAATTTCCAGGCCTTTGTGACGGAAAATACCGATAAAGCTAAAAAGATTGTACTGGAAAAAATTATACCCGATACTGCACCCAGGAGCGTTTCGTGGGGAGGATCGCTCACATTCACTGCCACGGGGCTATATGATGTTTTGAAGAACAGGAGCGATTTAAAAGTGCTGGACACTTTTGAAAAAAATCTGTCTTCTGAAGAAAGTCTGGAACGTCGCCGGCAATCACTGCTGGTCGATCTTTTTATTACCGGAAGCAATGCTGTGACCGAGACCGGACAGCTTGTTAATCTTGATATGATAGGCAACCGTATTGGAGGGATCACTTTTGGCCCAAAAAATGTTATTATCCTTGTTGGCCGCAATAAGGTCGTTACTGATCTGGATGAGGCTATGTTCCGCATTAAAAATTATGCCGCTCCGGTTAACACCATGCGACTGGACAAGAAAACACCTTGTGCCAAAACCTCTTATTGTGAGGAATGCAAAAGCCCGGACCGCATTTGTAATACCTGGACAATCACCGAAAAATCATTTCCAAAAGGAAGGGTAAAGGTTATTTTGATTAATGATGACCTTGGATTTTAAGCTGCATTCAGAATCATAATAGTAACCGTGTCCACCGGGATAACAGATTGACAGTTTTAGGTCCATGTGCGGATATGCAAATTTCTCGAGATTCGTCACCTGATATTTCAAATTTTATTGTCACATGGTCAGGTAAAAGTTCCTGCCTGATTCTGTCTGCCCATTCGATAGCCACAACATAGTTATCGTCAAGTATATCGTAGAGACCGATATCTTCAAAATCGACGGGATCTTCAAGGCGATAAAGGTCAACATGAAGAAGGGGATATCGGCCCGGATATTCATTTATCAAGGTGTAAGAAGGGCTGGTTATGTAATAATCATTCGGGACTTCAAGACCTCTGGCAAGTCCCTGAACAAAAGAAGTTTTTCCGCTTCCGAGGTCGCCGGTCAAGGCAAGAACCGTTACGGCCTGCAGCAACGCGCCTATCTTTTCCCCCAGCTTTTTTGTTTCTTTAACGGAGTGAGTTGTTATCTGATATTTGCAAAGATTGGCCATAGTCTTTTCTTTACGCACATTTATACCCGAGTTTCATATAATCCTGTCCGCAGCAGGACTACGCCGCCTAAAAAAAGAAATTCCGTAACTATCCGGTTGTGGTTGAAAACTACAGGCCTTTGATTAGTGCCAACATATCTTTTACAGCTCTTTCCATCCCTACAAGCACCGCTCTTGAGACTATACTGTGTCCGATGCTGAATTCGTCTATTTCACGAAGACCTTTAAAGGCCTTTATTGTATTATAACACAGTCCATGGCCGGCATTGACACCTATTCTCAGTTTATGGGCGAGTTTGGCGGCATCCACAATATTTGAAAATGCCTGGTTTCTTTTTTTATATGTTTTTGCTTCGCAAAATGTTCCTGTATGGATTTCAATCATGGTCGTATCTATCTGGTGGGCTATCTTTATCAGATCCGGATCAGGTTCAATGAAGATACTTACAGGGATCCCACTATTTTGCAGGGTACCTACGGTTTCAGCAATTGCATTTTGATGCACAATGAGATCCAGTCCGCCTTCGGTAGTAAGCTCTTCACGCCTTTCCGGCACCAGGGTTACGAGATCGGGCTGGATTTCAAAAGCGATTCCAACCATTTCATCTGTTGAAGCCATTTCCAGGATAAGTTTGGTTTGAACAACCTTTCGTAATATTTTAAGGTCACGGTCCTTAATGTGACGTCTGTCTTCCCTCAGGTGAACCACAACGCCGTCTGCTCCGGCCAATTCCACCATGACTGCTGCCGCAACAGGATCAGGGTAACTGACTACTCCCCTTGTGTTTCTCAAGGTGGCGACATGGTCAACATTTACAGCTAATCCAGCCATCGAATATCCTCCATTTAGATTTTAATCAGTTTAAGAATTTCATCGCTCTTTTTTTCCATCTTATATGCTTGTTTTTTATTTTTTTCATGATCATAACCAAGCAGGTGAAGGATGCCATGCACTAAAAGCTGGGTAAAACGTTCTTCCATACTTATGCCTGCAATTTCTCCCTCCCTTGCGGCGGTTTCAATGGAAATGACCACGTCGCCGAGAAGCTGCGGGGCTATGTTATTAAATTGGCCTGTACGCATGGGAAATGAGATAACATTTGTAGAGCCGTATCGGTTGAAATATTCCTTATTAAGCACCTCTATCTTGGGATCATCAACTATAAGGATGGAAAGCTCTGCATCAGGACAGGCCAAGGCGTTTAAGATGGCCCTGGCTGTTTGTTGTATTTTTTCCAGAGATATCTTGTACTTGTTTTGTCTGTTGTCTAACAGGATCTCCATTTTTTCCCTTTCCGTTGCCAGGGGGAGGTTTTTCTGGATATTCAATTCGGTGATGGTGTATTCCTGATAATATTTTATAAAAGCTTTTTGCAATCTTGTGCAGATCCTTCAATGTCAGCTCACAATCGTCTAATTGGCCATCCGAAAATGCTTTGTTTATCAGGTTCTGTACAAGTCCCTGGATTTTGGATGGTGTCGGATTAGCAAGTGTTCTTGATGCTGCTTCAACCATGTCAGACAGCATGACAAGACCGGCTTCCCTGGTCTGAGGTTTTGGGCCTGGGTATCTGAAGTTGTCGATTTTTATCGCGTTTTCACCTTTTTGCCGCTTTGCTTTTTCATAAAAATAGCTGATAAGGCTTGTTCCGTGGGATTGACGGATAGTGTCTATGATGACTTGCCCGAGTTTGTTTTTCCTGGCTATTTCCACACCATCTTTAATATGAGATATGAGGATAAGACTTGACATGGAAGGCGCGAGCTTGTCATGTTTATTCATACCGTTGGTCTGATTTTCAATAAAATACAGCGGCTTTTTGATTTTGCCGATATCGTGATAATAACCGCAAACTTTGGCAAGCAGTGGGTTGGCACCGATTTCAGATGCCGCAGCCTCAACCATGGTTCCGACAATCACTGAATGATGATACGTTCCCGGAGCCTCTAGCATTAGTTTTCGGAGAATGGGTTGATCAAGGTTTGCAAGTTCAAGAAGCTTGATATCTGTCGTATAGCCAAATGCAATTTCCACCAGCGGCGCAATGCCGGCTGTAACGATTCCTGCGCTGATACCCGCTGAAAACGCAAAGGCACAGTCCCACAGGAATTTGAAAGTTGAGGAGCCTCCCATATAAGCATTGATGACCATTACAAGGATTATATTCAACAAACCCAGTTTTAGACCGGCCTTTACAAAAACTTTACGCTCCCGGCAATTCTGCATCCAGTATGCCGCCATTAAACCGTTAAGAAGAAAGTAGATGAAAATATCAAATCTGTTTTGAAATATTATGGTTGTGCCGATTGCAATTAACATAGCCATAAAAATAGCTGGTTCAAGGCCTAAAAACAGACATGTGGTCATGGCACCAGCAGCGATGGGGATACCGTATGATATAGATGAGGCGGATATTGAAAAAGGTGTAGAATGGGCAACGGATTCAGCTAAAGATGCTGATATTTTTGAAACGAAAAAAAAGGTTAAAAGTATGCTCGCCAAAAAGAGCAGATTCTTGGTATTGTCGAGATGAGTTTGATTTTGAATACAAAGCATATAAGTCGTTATAAGGATACATAGAATTATAAGTGCCGATCCAACACAGCTTGCTAAAATTTGCTTATTTTCTCCACCTTCTTGATAGGTATTGAGTTTTAAAAGCTGAACTCTGGTTACCCTTTCGCCTTCGCGTAAAAGCATCTCGCCAGCTTTTATCTTGTGGAATATCGGCTTGATTTCTGCATAGGCCTCTTTTTTCCGTTCCTCGGTTTCACTTCTGTTCAAGGTTATATTGGGCTGGATGAGTCTTTGAACAAAACCCACAATCATATTTCGCAGGATGTAGTTCCGATTTTGAAGAATGGGGTGGGCGATAATTTTGACCATGGTTTCTGCCTGGTCAAGACCATAAAAGTGCTTTAAGTTAAAGACCACTTTTTCTCTTTTTGTTTTAATATCCCTTAAAAGTATCCCTTTTTCGGCCTCTTTAAGGAGCAGTTCCTTGTTAGTCACCACTCCATTTTTCAATATTTCTGTTAATATTTTGTTAATAAGGTTCGAAATATCATAAGAAAAGGCTTCTTTTTCGAGGATTTTATAAGCGCCATCGCTGACTGGAATACCTATTTTTTCCTCAAAGTCGGACTTCTTTTGCCAGATAAGATTGTGAATGGATATTTTTTTCTCAACACCGCCGGGTGAGGAATTTTCTGGTGCTTTCTGTTTATTTTCCTTTTTTGAGACTTCAATAATTGCTCGAAGATCATCAAAAGCTGCCTTTATATTTTGGTTTATATTTGCGGAAAGAGTTGCGTCATGATCGTAAACCGTCTGAACATTTTCTACGGCCTGTCTACGGACGGCTTCTGTGGCATCCTCATCTTCAATTAAAAAATCTTTTGTGGCCTTGATATCTTTTGTTGCAACGTCACCCAATTTGTAGGAATGTTTTTTGACCACAAGGTTTGGATAAAGCAAAATTGTAAAAATGATGGTAACACCGACCAGAATGCCCCAGCGGACATGGTTGCTGTCTTCAAAAAACTTTTTTACGGATATTTTGGTTTTTCCAATATTCATCGTAAATTATAATTATCCTTTTCTGGTTGCATCCAGATCCTCATAGGCTTTAATAATTTTCTGGACCAGTCCATGTCTTACCACATCTTTTTTTGAAAAAAAGATGAATTTTATTCCGTCTATTCCCTGCAGGATATTCTTTACTTCAATAAGCCCTGAAGGTTTCTCAACAGGAAGGTCGACCTGAGTTATGTCTCCTGTGATAACTGCTTTGGAACTGAATCCTATCCTGGTCAAGAACATCTTCATCTGTTCAGAAGTTGTATTTTGGGCTTCATCTAAAATAATGAAAGAGTCGTTTAAGGTTCTACCTCGCATGAAAGCAAGAGGCGCCACTTCTATGATTCCCTGCTCTAACAGGCTCGACACTTTTTCAAATCGCATCATATCGTGAAGAGCGTCATAAAGGGGTCTTAAATACGGATCCACCTTTTCCGCAAGATCTCCGGGCAGAAAGCCGAGCAATTCCCCGGCTTCCACCGCGGGTCGGGTGAGAATGATTCGGTTAACCAGCCCTTTTGAAAGTGCCGCGACCGCCATGGCCATGGCAAGATATGTTTTGCCTGTGCCGGCAGGGCCGATACCGAAGACCATATCATAGGTGCGGATGGCATCTATGTATTCTTTTTGGGCAAGGCTTTTGGGAATTACATTGCGCTTTTTTGAGGTAATATAGACCGTATCCAGAAAAATATCTTTGAGCTTAATACGGTCATTTCCACTCAGAATCCTGATTGCATAATCAATATCGTTTGGATAAATTGGATATTTTTCTTTTAACAGGCCGTAAAGTTGTTTGAGTATATTTTTGGCAAGGCTTTCTGTAACACTATCCCCCTGAATAAAAATAGTATTACCTCTGGCATGGATAGAGACGTCTATTGTGTCTGCAATTCTTTTAAGGTTGCTGTTATGCTCGCCGAAAAGCTGCCTTGCCAGATCTATGTCTGAGAATGTCAATCTTGTCTGATTATTTTCGGTAACTTCATCCATATCTTAAGGTTGAATTGATGCCATGTTTGGCGCATTTTTTGAAATTTTCACATACCACAGTTTTTTTAACTATTGCAAACTGCAATTTAAGACACAAGAGAAAAAGAAAAATACCTTGACTCGAAAAATATGCTTTGTTACTTTGTGTCATTAATTACAATAAATTTTATCTTTCTGATTTTATTAATATTTTAGTGCTTTTCGAGACAAATTGTTATGTTTTGATACCATAGCATCATAAACTGGTATAAAGGTGTGCTATGAATTTTTTTGATATAATAGTTGTGGTTATATTAGGCTACTGCTTGATAAGAGGTGTTTTCAGAGGGTTTGTCAAGGAATTATCTTCTATAATCGGTGTGTTAGGTGGATTCTATGCTGCTTTTACCTATTACATGGTGGTTGCAAAGCCCTTATCAAAATGGATTACCAACACCGGATACCTTAATATATTGAGCTTTTTGATCATTTTTTGTGGCGTTTTCATTATTATCAGCATCCTGGGTGTAATCATAAATTACCTGCTTAAAATAGCATTTTTGGGTTGGCTTGATCGTATTTTCGGGGCTGTATTCGGTGCCGTGAAAGGGATACTGATTGTCTCAGTTCTGTTGATTGCATTTACCGCTTTTCTTCCCAGGGGTACACCTGTCATCAAAGATTCCCTGCTTTCTCCCCATGTGACGCTGGTTTCCGAGAAGATGGCCAAAGTTGTCTCCAAAGATATGAAACATGCTTTTTCAGCCAAGATAGCGACAATAAAAAAGGCGTGGAAGAAAAAGAGATAGTACCTGTTCAGTAGAGACAAGCCAAAATGGGAATAAATTCCATAATAGATTTAATTGAGACATTAAGGGGTGAAAAGGGATGCCCCTGGGACAGAAAGCAGACACCCGGGACTATAGCGGTTTATCTGGTAGAAGAGGTATACGAACTTGTTGATGCCATTGAATCAGGAGATCATGACGGCGTTTGTGAGGAACTTGGTGATGTATTGTTTCATATACTTTTTCTGGTTGGTCTGTTCCGGGGAATGGGTTATTTTGATATCAAGGATGTAGTGGGTTTAAATGTTGAAAAAATGACTCGTCGTCATCCCCATGTTTTTGGTAATGAGAAGTTTGAAAGTATTGAAGAGGTGAGGGCGCATTGGAACAAGATTAAAATGAAAGAAAAGAACCTGGCTAAAAAGGCTTCGATTCTAGATTCAGTCCCAGCTGGACTTCCGGCTCTGATGCGTGCTTACAGGGTTTCCGAGCGCGCGGCCAAAACAGGATTTGACTGGAGTGATATTTCCGGTGTCATGCAAAAAGTCGAAGAAGAATGGTCTGAATTGAAAGCCGTGTTGACAGGGGAGAATCGAGCTCCAAAAGATCAAGATCTTTTGGCCTTAGAATTTGGAGATGTCCTTTTCACACTCGTAAATGTTGCCCGGTTTGCGCATATTCACCCCGAAACAGCACTAAGAGATTCCACAAAAAAGTTTGAAAAACGGTTTAAGTATATGGAAAAGCTGATTACAGAGAGTCGAAGGAACATAGAATCGGTTTCACAAGATGAGATGGATGAATTGTGGGAGGAAACCAAGGCGAATTTGGGGTAGAAGAATTCAAGCAGCATAAGAGGCGTAATACATTCTGATAAATCTTGCGTGACTTTCAAAGGCTATTTCCGGTAGCCCGGCGTAATGAAAATAGATTGCATCGTCCGCATCATCGCCGGCGATAAGGGTGCCGGTATAATGTCTAACAAGATAACCAACCATAAGGACCGTGTTATACATGGCACTGGGATTTGAGGACACACCGAGGAGCATTTCAATCCTTCCAGAAAGTCCTGTTTCTTCTTTAAGTTCTCTTAAAGCTGCCTTTTCAGGGGATTCACCGAGTTCCATGAACCCACCCGGAAGACACCAGAGCCCTTTTTTGGGTTCTACACTCCGTTTTACTAGAAGAACTCTGTTCCTGTTGTCCACCACAACAAGACATGTGGCAGGTATCGGGTTTTCATAAATAGGTTCATCACAGTGCTCACAGAAAAGTCGGAGACTGCCTTCGCAAATCTTTTCTGTTAGCCGTGTGCCGCAATAATGACAAAACGTTTTTTTCCGCATCATTATGAGAAATTCGGATTAATCGTCAAAATCCCCCTCAGCCCCCTTGTCGGAAATGATAGATTCTGCTCGCTTTACAATCTTTTCCGGAGTCCACTCATCAAGGTTTTCAATTCTCTCTGCTTTCCGACCAGGATCGTATGTTCCGGCCTTTAGGATTACATCAATGGCAAGAGGAGCTGTGTCCTGGGCGTTGAAAACGTTAACCAGCATGTTATAAACAAATTCCTCAACTCTTTTGACCATCCGTTCCCTGATGGTTTGGGGCTGTCCCAGAAGTTTATTTTCAAACGGTAGGTTGAGTTTTTTATAATTTCCTCCCTTAAGCTCATGAGCCTGTGCGTAAGCGACCATTTCTGCCCACATCTCTTGGGTGACGCCTTGGTCCTTAAGCTTGATAAAGTTGCCGCTGTCATCAAGGATGGCATTTCCATAATCATTGACCTCCAGACCCCAGGAAATCATCTGAAGGGCCGTGGCAACATTGGCCTTGGTCGTTCTGGTGTTCGACGCTATTTCTCTTAATCTATCCGAGTTATTTCCGGATGTGCCATGCTGGGCGCCGGAAATCTTATATTTTGCCAGCGCCTGGTGGATTTCAGCGGTTAAACCGAGCTGTATCCCCTGACCGCTTGCCTCAATGCCGTGGGTTGTTCCGTTATTTAAGGCGATCCAGTCCGGGGAAATGTCATTGGCATTCAGACCTTGTATCAGAAAAAGAGCTTCTTCAACGGTTGAGAGCCCTTCTTTTCCTTTGATTTCACCAACTTCGGTTTCAAGGCCGGCCCATTCAGGAACATAAGGGTTTAGTTCCAGGTTGGCAAGCAGATTTTTGTCGTCGGGGAGATGGGATGCATCTATGGCAATCGAGGTCATTCCGGCCTCAAACAGTGTTGGTATTTCGATCTTAGCTGGATTTATGTCCTGTTCTTTCTTGATCCCATAATGGTCGGCGTGTATTGCCACCGGAATAGTAATACCCAGCTCGTTGCAGAGTGCATCGACCTGCCGGGAAATATTCCAGTAATTGACCGCACAATAAGGATTGGCGCCACCTTCAGACCTGGCGATCTCTATGATGATGGTGGCATTAGCCCTCTGAGCGGCCTGGAGAGCGCCTCGAATCACAAAGTTGTTTCGACCGTTGGCAGCCATGGTTATGGCTTTACCTTTGGCAAGCATGGCTCGGTCGATGAACTTTCCACTAACGATCAAGGCCCTGGAATTCGGAAAAAGCTTTTTCACATTAGGCGGGCGGCCTATTTTGAGCGCCATTTCAAAATCGGTTGAAGCGATAGCTTTTTTTTCAGACATGGCTTAACCTCCTTTTATAAAGTTCTCAACAAATGCTGGCGGATATTCTTGACGGTCTCGTAAAAAGTCAGATTTTGCCATCATTCTTAAATATCATGATTATGTGATCTGACATCATTTAAAATCTCGATTATTTCCTGCTTATATGAAAGAGGGGCGCAAAGTTTTCCCCATCCCATTTGAACCTGAAACAACCCATCATAAGCGGTATCATGAAATGAGCGAATAAAATGGGGTATATTCTGTTCATTCAAGATTGATTCGACAAGTTGAGCCTCTATTATATTATCCAAAATAGCAATATCAATCAATTCCTGTTCATCTGTTTCGTTCATATTGAAGTCCTAACCCGGACGAGCCGGCCTCCGGCTCGTAAGCCTACGGCTCGGAGAGAACCAAAAATATTTGCCACAAAGACACTAAGACACAAAGGATATATTAATTATTCTTTCTTCGTGCCTTGGTGCCTTAGTGGCAGAATGGAAAAAGTTTTGCCATAAAAAGCACAAAATTTACAGTTAAGCGCCTATATATTTATAACAAAGAGAGACCATAAAGTGGGATCTTCTATTTGTCGGTTAAAAGAACAGGGGTATTCTCCCGGAAGCTGCCTGGTCCAAGTCCAAGGGAAACGTGAACTGGCCTGTAAAGCCACACTAAAATATGAAAACAATCAAACGTATCGGCTGATTACCACCATTCATCTGTCACGCCCGGAAAATTATCTTTCCATTTATCAGTCGGGATGCAACTTTTCCTGCCGGAAATGTCATTCCTGGTCTTTCAGCAAAATAAAAAACGGTACCTGGTACACGCCCAAGCAAATCCTAAAAAAGGCGATGGTCTACGAAAAGTCGGTAACGCTAATGGAACCCAGGTCCAAAGCAACCGCCTGGCATGCCCATGATACCTGCCGGTGCTGCGGGAGTTGTGTACTTTACGGGAGACGGTCGAGTTCGTGCCCCGGTATGCTTAACCCTGAATCGATTGTACTGGGCCCACAGGGATTCGGCCCCGTGCGTAATATCGTGGCATTTACCGGTGGTGATCTGACCTGCTGCCCCGAATTCTATGGAGAATGTGCACGGTTAATCCATAAGCATACAAGGCTCTGGGTATTGATCGAAACCAATGGGTACGGGCTTACTTCCCAAAATCTCGATTATTTACGCGATTGTGGTGTGGATGCCTTTTGGCTTGACATTAAAGCGTATAGCGCCGACACGCACAAATGGCTTACCGGATGTTCCAATGAGGCGATTTTGAGACTGCCGGAAAAAATCCTCAAGCGGAATTTTGTACTGGAAGTTTTATCGCTCTATATTCCCGGTCTTGTTGAAACCGACCAACTCGAACGTATCGCCCGGAGCCTTAAACAGGTGGATCGTTCAATCCCGTTTACCATCCTGGCTTTCTTCCCCGAATACCGCATGAAGGAGTTTGCCAGACCTGCTGTGTGGGAAATGATAGAAGCATATAACCGGGTAAAAGCAACAGGATTGAAAAATATACGCCTTGGAAATGTGGGAGTCTTTGCGCCCACTCAAGAGGATCAAGAATATTTGATGTCTTGTGTTGAAAAAGGTGTGTATTAATGAAAAAGACATACTTCTGTATTGTATAAATTGTCCTGAGCCCTACTTGATTTGACAAGATGAAGAGGTGGGTCAAAACATCACTTGACACTTCGATTCTGATAGTTCGATATCACAACCAACGAACCAACCTTAAAATTCAAGATAGCATAAAGCACCACCGTAGCCTCAAGAACTGGGATTGATGATATCACAGGTTTTGATGGCCTTTAATTCCGACAACTATGTTGGAGTAATCTGCAATTTTAATCGGCTTGATTTGTAGAAGGTACATCGACCATATCACAAGCAGGATACTGCTTTTAGACGAAAAGGCCGACTACCAGATATTGTGGGCCGCCTTTTTTTCAATATCTCTCAGATAGCAGAAATCACAGGTCGGGATTTCATAATTTACAAGAGGATTCGTCTATGGTCTTTAGGTACAATTCATCACCGTTTACCTGAAGGTAAAATACTGGAAATTCGGTCCAAGCACCTGTGTTAATGTACCTAATACCATTGAAAACTATATCCTCTGGGTAGTGAGTATGGCCACAGGTGACCGCTTCATATCCATTTTCCATGGCACAATTCACCGCATTTATCATTACATTTTTACGGAGAAACTTGTAAAAG
>JAUWLP010000096.1 GCA_030613575.1 Desulfobacteraceae bacterium | reverse complement strand
TTGGCAAAGGTACTGCAGTTGTTGTTAAGGTCTGCAAGCCCGACCAGGACATACGATTCGACATCCCTGCAATCGGTGTGCAAACAATTAAAACCATGTATGAAGCAGGAGCAGGGGTGCTCGTTGTTGAAGCCGGAAAGGCGGTTGTTTTTGACCGGCAAGAGATGATCGACATGGCGGACGAGTATGGTATTGCCGTGGTTGCAATGGAAAAATAAAGGTTATGAAGAAATTGCGTGTGGGTGTTGTGGGTGCGGGTTATCTCGGGAGATTTCATGCTGAAAAGTATGCCCGAATGGATGACGTTGAACTTGTCTGTGTTGTGGATATCGATAAATCCCGGGCTGAGGATGTTGCCGGAAGGTTTAATACAAAGGCATATTCACACCATCAATACCTTTTTGGAAAAGTCGATGCTGTCAGTATCGTTGTTCCTACACCGGCTCATTTTTCTGTTGCCAAGGATTTTCTGGAAAATGATATCGATGTGCTGATAGAAAAGCCGATGGCAGAGACCACTGAAGAGGCTGACGAACTCATCCGTTTTTCAAAGTCGAAAAATCTTATTATCCAGGTTGGGCATCTTGAACGATTTAATCCGGCGGTTGTGGCCTTGCAGAATATTATTAAAAAGCCGATGTTCATTGAGTCGCATCGATTGAGCATTTACAAGGATCGGTGTACAGACGTGAGCGTTGTGCTCGATCTTATGATTCATGATATTGATATTATACTTAACTTTGTCAGGTCTGAAATCACCGGTATTCATGCGGCAGGCATTCCTGTAATTTCCGGACAGGTCGATATTGCCAATGCACGCCTTGAGTTTAAAAGTGGGTGTATCGCCAATGTTACAGCCAGTCGAATATCAACCAAAAATGAAAGGAAGATCAGGCTGTTTCAAAAAAATGCCTATATATCTGTCGATTTTGCAAATCAGGGGATTACCGTTATTCAGCAGAACGATAACATTGAAGGTGGTCTTATACCCGGTATGGAAATCAAACAGCTTAGTTTTAAAAAGGGTGATGCGCTGGAAGATGAATTAAAATCGTTTGTAAAAGCGGTAAGAAGACGTGAAGCTCCGGAAGTCACAGGGCAGATGGGACGTGATGCTTTAAAGATCGCTTTGAGCATTATGAAGCAGATCAGTGATACCAACAGCCGTTTTTTGCGTTAGCAATCGTATGGAACCGCTTTCAGAACAAAAATGTGTTATGATCATTGCGGGTGAAGCTTCTGGTGACCTTCACGGGTCACGGCTTGTAACCGCCATGCGCAAAAGAGACAATGCCCTGTTTTTCTGCGGCATTGGCGGACAGGCCCTTAAAGCTGCAGGAGTCAATGTTTTAGTTGATGCTTCAGAGCTTTCGGTTGTGGGGATAACCGAAGCCTTTTCCAAGATACCCAATCTGCTTAAAGGGGTGGCTGTTGCAAAAAAGACTCTTAAAAGACTGCTTCCCGATCTTCTGATACTAATCGATTTTCCCGATTTTAACCTTAATGTGGCAGCTTTGGCCAAAAAGCTTGGAATACCGGTGTTGTATTATATCAGCCCACAGATTTGGGCATGGAGACCCGGCCGTGTAAAAAAGATCGGGAAGCTTGTGGATCATATGGCGGTTATCCTGCCTTTTGAAGAAGACTTCTACAGAAAACATGAGATCCCGGTTACATTTGTGGGCCATCCTTTACTTGATACAAACCTTGATTATAGAAAAGAAGCTTTTGAAAATCCTGATAATGATATCTCTGTCATAGGCCTTTTACCAGGATCCCGCGATCGGGAAATTGCAAGGCACCTTCCTATAATGCTTGGTGCTACCCAAATTTTGTTCAAAAGGATTAAGAATGTAAAATTTATCATTTCACTTGCACCTGGCGTGAAAAGAAAAACCGTGGAAGAAATCGTTAACAAACACAAGGGGGATGCCGATTTTGAGATTGTATCCGGCAATGTAAAAAAAATCTTTGAAAGAAGCAGAGTTGTCGTTGCCGTATCCGGCACGGTTACTCTTGAATCCGCAATTTCCGGAACACCGATGGTAATTATTTACAAAGTGTCTCCGATAAGTTACTGGCTTGGAAGGGCAATGATACAGGTTAAACATATCGGCCTGGTCAACCTCATTGCCGGCAAAAAGATTGTTCCCGAATTGGTTCAAGACCAAGCATCTCCTGCCAGGATAGCAGATACGGTCTTCAATATGTTAAGTGATGCTCCCGGCCTTGAAAGATTAAGACTCGAACTGCTGAAAATAAAAGATGTACTCGGCGGCCCGGGTGCTTCCGAACGGGTTGCCGATATAGCAGTTGGAATGTTGTATGATGCATGATAAAGATGTAAATGGACATTTCTGATGCCAGTAACCAGTATCCGGAAACCAGTAACGAGTATCGTGGTGTTTTTTTTACACAATGTTTTTGTCCAAAAAATAGCGCGATTTTTAACAGAATGTCGAGATCTGTAGTTTGAATAGCATGAAAAAATTCTCAAAACCGATCATAAAAGACAGACACAGACGTTTGCTGTTGCTTATAAAGGATCAATGGCTCAGGCTATTTTTGGCGATGATATGCATGCTGGTGATGGCGGGTGCTAGGTCGGCTATTCCTTTTTTAATAAAACCGGTTGTAGATGATATTTTTATAAATAAAGATATCGGGATGCTTAAGCTGATTCCCTTGGCAGTAATAACTATTTATTTAGTACTCGGTTTTGCCATGTATTGCCAGGAGTATCTTATGAGTTATGTGGGGCAAAATATCATCAGGCGTCTTAGGAACAGTCTTTATGATCGCATTCAGGACCTTCCTATTTCTTTTTTTCAAAGAGAAAAGACAGGAGTTCTGATGTCGCGGGTTACAAATGATGTAAACATTATTAAGAATATGGTTTCGTCTGCAGTTACCGGATCATTGAAAGATTTCTTTACCGTTATAGGATTGACATTTGTCATCTTCTATCGAGATTGGAAGATGGCTTTAATCGCGCTTGTTGTTCTACCCTTTGCTTTCTTTCCCATTGTTGTGCTGGGAAAAAAAGTGCGTAAGGTCACAACCCGTATGCAGGAGGTCATGGGAGACCTTACCTCTACTTTACATGAAACTTTTGCAGGAAATAAAATTGTAAAGGCATTTGGAATGGAAGGGTATGAAAAAAAACGGTTTTTTAGAAAAACTCGCAAACTGTTCAAGTTTGAGCTAAAGACGGTTCGCTTGAAAGCCCTGTCTTCACCGCTCATGGAGTTTTTAGGCGGGTTGGGTATAGCCATGGTCATTTGGTACGGCGGTTACAAAGTAATATCCGGCACCTCCACCGCCGGAACCTTCTTTTCTTTCATGGCTGCCGTCATTATGCTTTACGCACCATTAAAGAAATTAAGCAAGCTGAATAATATTATACAGCAAGGTCTTGCCGGTGCGGATCGGGTATTTGATATCCTGGAGTCGGAGTCTGATATTCAAGAGATACCAAATCCTGTTAGGTTTAAGAGCGGCCCTCACCACGTTGTTTTCAGAAATGTGTATTTTAAATATGATGACGTAATGGTTTTAAAAAATATTAACCTGGATGTCAGGCCCGGGGAAATTCTTGCGTTCGTTGGAATGAGTGGCGGCGGAAAAACCTCTTTAGTGAACCTGATTCCCAGATTTTATGATGTAAGCAAGGGGGTTATCCTCATTGATGATATTGATATTAGAGATGCCTCAATATCTTCACTCAGGGACCAGATTGCCATTGTTACTCAGGAGCCCATACTTTTTAATGATACGGTTCGAAACAATATCGCTTACGGAAACCAGAATGCATCTGACAAAGACATAGAAAATGCTGCTCGGGCAGCTTATGCATACGAGTTTATACAGAAATTCCCAGATGGCTTTGATACAAATATTGGAGAACTTGGCGGGCGGTTATCCGGAGGGGAGAAACAGAGAATCTGTATCGCTCGTGCGTTATTAAAGGATTCTCCCATTTTAATACTGGATGAGGCCACGTCTTCACTGGATGCAGAATCGGAAACGCTGGTTCAAAAAGCTCTGGAAAATCTGATGAAGGGACGAGCAAGCTTTATTATTGCGCACCGATTTTCAACCGTTGCTTATGCCGACCGTATAACCGTTATCGTTGATGGTCAAATCGTAGAAGAGGGGAAACATGAAGAACTGATCGCTCGAAAAGGAGAATATTTTAAACTTTACCAGATGCAATTCAGTAACAGCAGTTCAAAACAAGCTCCAGTTGAATTCACCGTAAGAAAACATGCCGGCAGGTCTTTTTCGATATAATTATGTAATGTGTCATAATCACAAACAAATTTCCCCAAAATTTTTATGAAAATCAGCTCCATTATATATAGATATGTATTCAGAGAGATGATTCCTCCTTTTGTCATCAATCTGATGTTTTTTACTTTTGTCTTTCTGATGGTAGAGATGCTTAAAGTTACGAACATGGTTGTAAATTACAATGTTGGTGTGATTACTGTCCTTATAATGCTTGCTTATTCTACGCCGTATTTTCTTACTTATATAATACCTATGTCAATCATGATAGCGGTTCTTCTCACGTTCCTTCGATTGTCCGGAGACAACGAGATTGTTGCACTAAAAACCAGCGGCATGAGCATCTACGGCTTGTTTCCACCGGTAATGTTATTTTGTCTAATTGGATGTTTGCTTACATTTTTTATGACAGCATATGGAATGCCTTGGGGAAGATTGTCTGTCAAAGAACTGACATACAAAGTCCTTTCATCCAATCTCGAAATTGGACTTAAAGACAGGACATTCAATGACAGTTTTGAAGATGTAGTGCTTTACGTGCATAAAATAGATTCTAAAAGTAAAGAACTTCAAGATATTTTCATCGAAGATAAAAGAACTCAAAATATTGTCAGCACCGTGGTGGCGCCAAGGGGAAAACTGTTCAGTAAATCTGACGAGCACATTTATCATTTATTGCTTTACAACGGTGTCATATATCAAGTTGATCTTAAGAATAGATCGACAAATTACATTGATTTTGAGAACTATGAAGTTCGCTTGGATATTCAAGAGGCTGCTTCGAGATTGGAACAAGGGACTAAACACAGAAAGGAGATGAATCTTGTTGAACTGAGGAATTATTTGGACAATAGTACCCGGAGAAATAGTAAATATTATAAGGCACTAATGGAGTTGCACAAGAAATTTTCAATCCCGATTGCATGTTTTGCCCTCGGGCTTCTGGCTGTTCCTCTAGGCATACAGTCCGGGCCTGCAAAAAAATCATTTGGCTTGGTGCTGGGTATGATTTTCTTTTTGATTTATTACTTCTTGCTAACTGCAGGATTGGTTCTTGGTGAAACAGGCACCTGTCCTCCGGTCATCGGAATGTGGGGCCCAAATATTGTGATGGGCGGTTTAGGACTGTATCTTCTTGTTAAAACAGCTAATGAGCGTAAATTGAGAATCGGTCCTATTGCGAATCTGATAAAAGGGATTAAGTCTCGCTGCCGGACGTGGAGGGACTTAGTGCGTTAGCCCAAATTTCTGAATTGTTGACGTTATGTTCTTAATCGAAAAATATCTGATCAAGGAGATTTTTAAATACTTTGGTATTGTTCTATTAACGGTAGTAAGCATATATTTATCGGTAGATTTTTTTCAAAGGATAGATAATTTTATAGAAGCAGATCTCCCATTTTCAAAAATTATAAGCTTTTTTCAGCTTAAAATACCGTTGATAATTGCCCAAATAACGCCGGTTGGCATTCTTATTGCTGTTATTATTGTTTTTGGTCTGATGAACAAGAACAATGAGCTCATAGCTTTAAAAAGCAGTGGCGTAAGTATTTACTACCTTTTAAGGCCGGTCGTATTTATAGGGCTATTATTAAGCATCCTCATTTTTCTGTTATCAGAGTCGATTGTGCCGATTACCATAAATAAGGCCAACAGGATCTGGGATGTGGAAGTTAAGAAAAAATCTGCTGTTACATCTAAGGGGAAGAATATATGGATCAAGGGTAACCGTGCCATATACCATATTACATATTATAATCCTGCAAACAATACTATTTTAGGGGTTGCCCTTAATTTTTTTGATAATAACTTCAGATTAACCCGACGAGTTGATGCTAAAAAGGGTGTTTTCAAAAAAGGAAAATGGATTTTCTATAATATTATGGAGCAAAAGCTTGATAAAGAAAGTAACAATTACCGTGTTACATTTCTTGAAGAGCGGGAGGAGCCGTTCCATTTTTTGCCCGAGGATATAAAGAGAGTGATCAAAAAGTCGGAGGAAATGAGTTTCTTGGAACTGCTTGCATATATTAAAAATATTGAAAACGAAGGGTACGATGCTTCTGTCTACAAAGTAGATCTAAATGCCAAGCTGGCATTTCCTTTTGTTAGTTTCATCATGTGTCTGGTGGGGACAGGCATCGCGAGTAGCAGTAAGCTAAAGGAAAGTCTTTCCGTTAGTATATTCTACGGTATTTGTGTGGCATTTTTTTATTGGATATTCCACAGTTTTTGCCTATCCCTTGGATATGGAGAAATGCTTCCTCCTTTCGTGGCTGCTTGGGCTGCAAACGTTGTTTGTTTCTGTTTTGGTATGCTTGTTTTACTGAGATAATGAATAAAATAAAAAAGAATTATCAAGGAAGAACCAATAAACATTTAGTTGCGGGATTATAATAGTTTTCACAAAGCATAAGCGAATATGTTAGAATTTCTAAAACTCTCCAGTCTGCCTGAAAACCACTGTGGAATTTTAAGGCATTCATCCAACACAAGACCTGTCATCTGGATAGTAGAGGAAAACGGTGTAAGGGTCGTTGTAAAAGATTTCAGCAACAGTAAGTTTCTTTACCGAAACATAATCGGCCGATTCCTCATATGGCGTGAAAGCAAGGCTTATAAAAAGCTGCAGGGCCTGAAGGGTGTTCCGACTTGCTATGGTGTAATTGATGGGCTCGCTCTGGCACTTGAAGAGATACCAAGCCAACCTTTGAAAAAGCATAATAAGAATATAAAGCTACCAGGAACTTTTTTTGATGATCTAAAAAACATAGTTGACAGTTTTCACAATAGGGGCCTTGCACATTGTGATTTAAAAAATGGAGCCAATGTCCTGGTGGGGCATAACGGCCTGCCTTACATCGTGGACTGGAGCGCCTCCGTATCTGAAAAGGAATGCAGATTTTTCCCGCTGAATCGCATCTATCTGAGATTTGTTTTGGATGATTACTTTGCCATTATCAAATTGAAAATGAGGTATGTACCTGAAACCTTGACCTTGGAAGAAAAAAGAGAGTATGCGCAACGGAGCCATATGGAAAGAGGTATCAGGGTTATCAGAGATAGACTGCGCAAAATCTTTAAGAAAATTGTATGAGAGTTGGCTTTCCAACTCCATTATCTTTAACGGAGGTAAAATGACCAACAATGCAGTGGACCGGATCCACGAGATTTTCAACAACAAAGGAGTCAGATATGTTTTATTAAAATTACGGTATCCGATTTTCTTGATTGCCATCATAATTTTAATTCTGAATATAAAGCCTGCTTGGTTTCCGGTTGGATTTATAGTGGCTCTTTTCGGTGAATTGATCCAACTTTGGTGCTTTGCTTCTTTGGATAAAAATAGAATGCTTGCTGTTAAAGGCCCTTATATGTTGATGAGGAATCCGATGTACATCGGCCGCTTCTTTTTGTTGCTCGGTGTTTTGCTCCTTGCGGGCAATGGTTGGATAATCTTTATTTTTATTGTGGTTTATTATTTTTATATGGTCAATCGTGTAAAAAGAGAAGAAGCTAAATTACAGCCATTGTTTGGAGAATCATATAGAAAATATTGTCAAAAGATAAACCGATTTATGCCATCCCTTAAAAGCGTTGATTGGGAATCGTTATGCTTTTTCAGGTGGAACCTTCTTTTGAAAAACAACGGCCACTGGAACTTTATAGCTATGCTCGCCTGTTTTTTTATGTTTTATTTTTTTACCTTTATCTATTCTACATCTTGAGATCCTAACCCGGACAGGCCGGAATCAAAGATTAAATTATCTTTAGTACGACCTATTGTGTATTAAGAGGCAAGATACTGGATACTGGATGCTTGATGCCGGATAAAATAAGGATCATTCCCTTTTTAAGAATCCAGTATCCAGAAACCAGCATCCAGAATCAGATCTACAAGGGCTTCACAAGGTGTCATAATTTATTTTGCTATAAAATGCACAAAATTTACAAATAAGGGCTCAAACAATCTATTCCTACTGTGATAGAGACAAAATGACGGCGACTCCAGGAAATGTTAAGAGAAAAATCCAGGCGATTATGACTGGCGAAGAAGAAAACAGATCCTTATTCCTTAAACCGCTTCTTTTTGCAATATCAATTGGTTATGGTGGATTAGTTAAGCTGAGGGAAAATTTATACAAAAAAGGTTTTTTGCAGCCAAAAAGACTTCCATGCCCGGTTATTTCTATCGGAAACATTACGGTTGGCGGGTCAGGGAAAACACCCATGACGATTTATGTGGCGGAGCTAATTAAGCATCTCGGGTATGGTGTTGCAATTATTAGCAGGGGTTATAAAGGCGAAGCAGAGAAGATCGGTGGCGTAGCATGTGACGGGCGTATAATTTGTATGGGGCCTGATGAAGCAGGCGATGAGCCATTTATGATAGCTGAAAGACTAAAAACTGTACCTGTTATTGTTGGGCTAAACCGTTTTAAGGCCGGTATATTGGCAATAAAGGAATTTAAACCGGATGTTTTACTGCTTGATGATGCATTTCAACATTTAAAGCTCAATCGAGATATAGACCTGGTTCTTTTAGATAGTAAAAAGCCGTTTGGCAATACCTATCTTTTCCCCAGGGGTACCTTAAGGGAAACAGCTTCTGCTTTGTTGCGGGGAGACGCTGTAATTCTAACCAGATCGGATGTGGGAAAGCAGGCATCTTTGGGCCAAATAAAAAACCATGTTCCGAGAAAGCCGATTTTTCATTCATTTCATACCCCGTATATTTATAAAATTGTTACGGGAAACAGCCTGCAATCGCCGGATAGACTGAATATTTCGTCCAAGTACGATTTTGATATCTTTAAAAGGAAAAGAGTCTTTGCTTTTTCCGGGATAGCAAGCAATGATGATTTTCGCCGAACAATTGAGAGTTTCAGGTGTAAATTAGAAAATTTTTCAGGATTCCCGGACCATCACCCGTATTCGAATAGAGAACTTGATGAAATTGTGAAATCAGCAATGGATCTCTCGGCGGAATTTATTTTTACCACAGAAAAAGATTATGTCCGGATTGCTCATAAAATAAAATGGCCCATCCACCTGGTCATCATAGGCATAGAGATTTCCTTTACAATAAACGATTTTGCTTTTAAATCCTTCATTAAAAGCCGCCTTCAAGGACTTATAAAGAGAAATACGGATTAATATAGCATGATGATTTTATGATCTGTTTCCCTTTGGTAAGATTGGAAGCAGGATATTGACAGTCAAAAGGGGAAACAGATATTTAGGCGCTAATTGTTCCAAGTGCTAAAGAAAGTTTTTCCTGAACCGATTCAACACTGATAAGCCGCATACATAACCTGTCCAGGTCAGGACATTTCTTTTTATAACAGGAAACACAGCTTACTTTAGATTGAACGACAAGATGTTCACATTTATAGGGTGATGCCCGTCTCGGAGATGTTGGACCAAAAAGAGACACATAGGGAGTTCCCACCGCTGCTGCCAGATGACCCGGCCCAGAGTCCGGTCCCACACCGGCTGTAGCGGCCTTAAGCACGGCCACAAGCTCAAGAATCGATGTTTTTCCCACAAGATTGATTAACTCATGTGATCCAAGTTTTTGGTACAGTTTTGTTGCAGATGATACTTGCGAGCCATCGCCAAGTAGCACAACCGGCCATTTCATTGAAGTAAGAATATTTTTTACCAGTCGAGAGTATCCTTCAAAAAACCAGTCTTTGGATTCCCACGATGATCCCATTACCACTGCGATAAAGTGTTTACTTATTTTAGCTACAATATCCGGTAGATTAAATTTTTCATCAAAGTAGGAAAAACCGAA
>JAUWLP010000017.1 GCA_030613575.1 Desulfobacteraceae bacterium | reverse complement strand
GGCGGCCGGAATCCCCAGGGCTTTGCTGCTCAGTGCGTCGATTGCCACTTACCCCACGGCGACTTTTTTGAGTTTCTCACGGTTAAAGCCCTTACCGGTACAAGCGATGTCATTCATAACCTGTATATCGACCCTGTTACTTACGACTGGGCCGGCGCGTCGGAGAGGAACCGGCTGAAATTTACTTTTGACAATGCCTGCCGCCGCTGCCATCATGTTTTGATACCACCGGGCATAAAACGGGGCGGATTTATCGCACACCGGGCATATTTGCGGGGTGAAACGAAAAAGCAATGCGCCGAATGCCACCCCCGTGTTGGTCATAAGAATATGATAGAGGCTGCCGATAAATATTTTAAAAAAGATGTCTAACGAATTCATTTTAAAACATAAACAAGTAAACTATTTAGTTGAAAGGAGGATCATATGAGGCGGTCGTTTGGCAAGATGTCGTTTGGCAAGATAGGGATCGTCTGTGCAGCCCTGCTGCTGGTCGGACTGGTAATCGGCGTATGGGCACAATCACAGAATCTCAACCTCGCAGCAAAGGAAATAGTAATCAAGAGGGGCTTCACCAAGGAGGCTTTAAGCTGCATTGAATGCCATGGCAAGAAGATGCCCGGCATTATGGAAGGCTGGCGGGCCAGCAGAATGAGCCATGCCGGGATTTCCTGTTATGATTGCCACGTGGTTGAAAAGTCTTCACCCATGGCCAGTCAGTGCGAAGGCGTTAAAGGAACCGATATCTTTATCTCTCCCATGGTTTCATCCAAAACCTGTTCCCGGTGTCATCCAACAGAAGTTGAGCAGTTTCTCAAAAGCGGACACGCAGCCCTGGCCAGTAAAGCTGTGATGGATCCGACAAAGTTAAATGGGAAGCTACAGGGCTTAATGTACTATCATGAAGGAGCCGGGTTTATGAGCGATAAAAAACCCACCCTCGACGGACTTACTCCTAAGGGGATGCCTGCTGATAACCGTGCGGCCAGAGCCTCCGGTTGTCAGATGTGCCACGGTACCCAGGTAGAGTTAGGCCCTGACAACAAACCGATCAATCTAACCTGGCCTGGCGGAGTAGGGACCCGTTATCCGGATGGTTCCATAGGTACCTGTACAGTATGCCATACCCGGCACAAGTTCTCAATTTCTGATGCGAGAAAGCCCGAAGCCTGCGGCGCCTGCCACTTGGGACCAGATCATCCGAATATTGAAATCTATATGGAAAGCAAACATGGGCAAAATTATCTGGTCCAGGGGGATGAATGGAATTACGACAGCCCGCCGGGGGCATGGGAACCGGGAGACTATTTGACACCCACTTGTGCTACATGTCATATGAGCGGAATAGGAGACCTGGCTACTACCCATAGTGTCAACGACCGATTGAAATGGGATCTGGTGCACAAGAAAAGTGTTATCCGCAGCGGAGAGCGTGGCAATGGCGAAAAAGGCGAGAAGCTGATGCGAAAGGTTTGCGCTAACTGTCACGGCAAGACTCATATCGATGTGCAGAGAGATACCTTAGACGATTCGGTTGCACTGTACAACAAGTACTGGGACGGGGCGGTCAAGATGAAAAAAGAACTGGTGGATAAAGGCCTGCTGAAAAAGAACCCCTGGAGGGATGGGTTCCAGGAGCTCGAGTACTATCTGTGGCATCATGTAGGAAGACGTGCCCGCCAGGGTGCTGCCATGAATGCACCGGATTATGCCCATTGGCACGGTTTTTTCCAGATATTCCAGGTGTACTATGATATGGAAGCACTCTATAAATGGCGGCTGAAAAACAACAAGATCGAAGATCTCAGTACGGTTATGAGTTCTGCGCCATATTAACAATTCAAAAAGGCGATCTTACACTCCTCCTGTATTACCATTGAAAAAAAGAGTCCCCGCCTGGTGCGGGGACTCTTTTTTTTTGATTTTAAGTCATTGAATTCTCTTTCTATCCGTATTAAGACATTAAGAGACTGGAGTGTCTAACCCGCATTTCTCATTAAGAATGTATCTGGCTTTGTAGCTAAAAAATAAATGGAGGTATCATCTGAGATATTCAAATAAGTTTTGGAAATTTTTTGTATCAGTGAAGCTGACCGTAGTACTTTTGCTGTCGTTAGCAGCCACCTCGATTGTTGGGACGATTATCCCGCAGAACGAGAATCCAGCTGCCTATTTTCGTGCATACGGAGAGTTTGTTTACAAGCTTTTTGATCTGCTTGGCATTTTTGACATGTATCATTCCTGGTGGTTTCAGTTTTTGATTCTTTTGCTGACAATAAATATTGTTGTCTGCTCAATCGATCGTCTGTCGGCTACCTGGAAGATAGTATTTGTCAAAAACCCCAAGTTTAATCTTTCAAGGTTCAGAAAACTTTCTCAAAAGGAGGTATTTGACAACAAACAGAAACCCAAAGAGCTAGTAAAAGTCTATGAGCCGTTTATTTTCAAGCATTTTGGATATACCCGTGCAGAAGAGACCGACAAGGGATTGTGCGTTTTTGCCGAGAAATGGCGCTGGACCCGTTTCGGGGTTTACACGGTGCATCTGAGTGTAGTCTTGTTGTTAATCGGCGGCCTGATCGGCTCACTTTTTGGTTTTGAAGGATTCGTCAACATTCCGGAAGGTGAGAAGGTTAACAACATCCGAATTAGAAATACCGGCCAGCTCCGGTCTTTGGGTTTTGAAATTTTATGTGATGATTTTGACATCAGTTTTTATGATAACGGAGCACCTAAAGAGTACCGGTCGAGCTTAACCATCATTGAACACGGAAAGCCGGTATACAAGAAAGATATCATTGTAAATGATCCTCTTCGCTATAAGGGTGTGAACATATTTCAGTCGAGCTATGGCAAGATGCCATCGGATGCTCCTTCCCAAGATAAGGTTCCGGCAAGAGATTCTCCGGGAGAAATCACATTAAATTTTACCAGTAAGAACTCCGGTAAAAAATACAGGATAAAGACCGTTATCGGCAAGGTTGTGGATATTCCTGAAGGTCTTGGAAAATTCGTTATTGTTGAATACAAAGAATCTGCCGAATTTGGCGGCCAAAACATCGGCCATGCTTATATGGGAATCCTGACGCCAAAAGGTAAAAATCCTGTCAATATTATGCTCCCTTTGCATTTTCCGAATTTTGACAAGATGAGAAGGGGTTCTATAGTCATTTCCATAGCGGGCCAAAAGGCAAAAACCTTTAACGCCGGCAAGAAGGCCGACCAGCGTTATTATACCGGTCTTCAGGTAACAAATGATCCCGGTGTATGGGTTGTTTACACAGGGTTTATCATGATGATTATAGGAATTTTAATCACTTTTTTCATGTCCCATCAAAGGGTTTGTATTGAAATAGTTAAAAGCGGGAACAAAAGCAAAGTCATAGTTACAGGTACGGCCAACAAAAACAAACTGGCAATGCAACAGAGGATCAAGAAGATTTCAGACCAATTAGCCAAGCTTTGATGGCTTCGTAAAAAGTCCGATTTAGACGGTTTCGTAAAAAGTTCAAATTCAAGGCGTGCAAATTTTGTAATTATGAGGCGTACTTTTCGTACGTTGAATGATTACGAAATGCAGCACAACGCAGAAGTTGGACTTTTTACGAGACCGTCAAGCTTTAACATATAGCAAAGCGCATATAGCATGGCGTAAAGGCCAAGTACGCTCTGCTGAGCGATAGGGGACAAATAATGAACAGTTCAGTTTTATTGTCAATCACAACATTTATTTACGGTCTGGCAGCATTTTTATATATTGCATCCTGGGTTTTTAAAAAGCCATTATCCGGCAGACTGGCTTTCTGGGTCGCTTTAATCGGTGTCGCCGGTAACACAGCAGGCATTATCATGCGATGGGTTGAGTCTTACCGTCTCGGTATAGGTCATGCCCCTCTTTCCAACATGTACGAATCTTTGGTCTTTTTTTCATGGACCATCGTTATCATTTATCTTGTAATAGAACGACAGTATAAAAATGCCGTTATTGGAGCCTTCGCCACTCCGCTAGCCTTTCTGGCCATGGCTTATGCTTCCATGTCTCCCAATGTAAGTGATCGTATTCAGCCGCTGATTCCTGCCTTGAAAAGCAACTGGTTAATTGCACACGTTATTTCCTGTTTTTTAGGTTATGCCGGTTTTGCAATAGCTTTTGCCATAAGTTTTATGTATCTTTTTAAGCAAAGGGATGTAGAGGGTAAAAGCAATTTACTTTCTCATTTTCCAAAGCCTCATGTTTTGGACGAGTTGACACATCAGATGGTAATGTTCGGATTTCTTTTTTTGTCTATCGGCATAATCACCGGGGCAGTCTGGGCCAATTCAGCCTGGGGCAGTTACTGGTCCTGGGACCCCAAAGAGACCTGGTCTTTGATAACCTGGTTTATTTATGCAACCCTGCTTCACGCCAGGATGATGCGTGGATGGTACGGCAAGCGGATCGCCTATCTTGCAATTATAGGTTTTATGGCGGTTATTTTCACATATTTCGGGGTGAATTATCTGCCTGGATTGCATAGCTACGGAGCTGGATAGAAATATCGGGAAACGACGTTATAAAGGTTCGGACAACCCGGAGAATAAAAAGATCTCGATAGCACATTGTAATTATTTCAAATCTATCTCTTTCGAAAAAAGTTAATGCAGATTTTAGGTTTAATTTGGTCATGGAGGAACAGAATTAAAGAGGTGCAATATGAACCGTAAAGAAATTGAATATGCTTTGGAAAGTTGTGAGTTTTTCGAGTTGCTGGGGAAAAGTGAAATAGCTGAGATCGCCCTCCTCTGTCAGGTAAACACTTATAAAAGCGGTGAATACGTTTTTCAACAAGGTGATCACGGAGAGCATCTTTATGTTATTGTCCAGGGCCATATCCACCTGGAAAGGTCCATGGATTTGGGGGTGCGCAAGGGAAATATCGTCATCGAAGCCCTTGGCAAGGGAAGGGTTTTGGGTTGCTGGTCCACGCTTCTGGATCTTCCCCACACCCTCATGTCCTCGGCCATCTGTCAAAAACCGACAACGATCTTAGCTATAAAGGGCTCGGATTTAAGGCGGATTATGATTGGTAACACCGAACTTGGATTTAATATAATGGAAAGGCTTTGTTTTTTACTCCGCGACAGAATACAAGCCGCTTACGGAGCGATGGAGAAAATCTAGCGGCCAGAATTCATTCGGGCACTACTTATAAACCAGTTTTGGTGTTTCCATAATCACTTTGGTATCCGGCGGAACAGTTTCCGTAATCCAGACATTTCCTCCGATCACTGAGCGCGTCCCGATAACGGTATCTCCGCCCAGAATTGTGGCGCCTGAATAGATGATAACATCGTCTTCTATGGTAGGATGCCGCTTTTTACCTCTCAGGTGCTCCCCGGCATTCTTGGGAAGTGAAAGGGCGCCAAGTGTTACCCCCTGATATATTCGAACGTTTTTGCCTATAACTGTGGTTTCTCCAATCACAACCCCTGTCCCATGATCAATGCAAAAGCTTTCTCCGATATTGGCTCCGGGGTGAATATCGATACCGGTTAAACTATGTGCATATTCTGTCATGATCCGTGGAAGTAATGGTACTTTAAATTCAAAAAGCTTGTGGGCCACCCTGTAGATGGTTATGGCAAAGATTCCCGGATAACTAAAAATGATCTCATCGTGGCTTTTTGCCGCTGGATCACCGATATATGTCGCTTGCACATCTGTTGCCAGTTTTTTCCGAATTGAAGGTATGGATTCAAGAAGGGCAAGTGCAAACTTTTGCCCTTGCTCCTCACACTCAGTGCATGGGAGATCGTACCTGAAACACTCATGCCGGATGCTGTGAGCAATCTGTTCGGAAAGCATATCAAACAAAACCGAAACGGCCTGCCCAATGTAGTATTTCAAGTTGACCGGATCGATCTTTTCCCGTGTAAAATAGCCCGGGAAGAGAATTTCTCTTAATTTATTGATAATATCGACAACATACCCTTCGGAAGGAATCGGCTCATAGTCGATATGTGTATAGGATTCTTTGTCATAGCAGCTCTTAATGATGTTTTCGGCAACGTCGGGAAGCTGCTGTTTGAATCTGGTTAAAGATTCAGCATCAATCTTACAAGTTGATTCTAAATTTTTTATATCGTCTTTCATTTGCATAGCTCCAAACTTTTTTTAATGTTTTTTGATAAACCAATATTTATTATTTACTACAATGTGGCATCTTTGTCAATATAAAACAAAGCGCTTTCTTGCTGTACATACAAATTTAATAATCTATTTTTCTCAATCTTGCGTATTTATTTTCAATGCCTCAATCTCAAAACAACTTTTAACTGAATGATTATCCTTGGATTTTTTTTAGTACTGAAAGTAATCTATCCGGCGGGATGAAACCCGGAAAAACAACTATTTTTTCTCTATTTTCTTTCAGTAACAAGGTAGAGGGGATCCCAACCACATTATACATAGCGGCTATTTTTGGTTCCCTGTCAGTATTGACACGGATGAGGATGAAGTTTTCGTTGAGATATGAAACGACAGCAGGGTCTAAAAATGTTTCTTTAGCCATTTTTCTACAATATCGACACCAGTCCGCATAAAAGTGAAGCAACATCTTTTTGTTTTCGATTTCCCCTAATGTCACGCCCTTATCATATGATACCCAGTTGACGCTGTTTACAGAAAAGGCACTATCGTAAGGCCAAGGAGATAAACAAAAAATGACGAGTAAGATATAATAGATATATTTCGATTTCTTTTTCATGATTCCCTTCCTGATACATTTAATGATATACTTTTTCATTATCGTAATAGCACGGTTTTGAGTTTTTTTACAGTTTTGATCTGACTTGCAAAAACATTTGGATCACTTGTAGGAAGTTTACAAGTTCCTTCTTCACAGACACAGGCTGTTACTTTTTTCTCTTGAGCAAATTTACCTTTTAAAGTAACAGTTCAACTTTATCACCACGGCGTATCTTCCCACCCTCAAGCACGCGAGCAAAAACCCCTTCTCTCGGCATAATACAATCCCCGGCCTTATAGTATATGGCGCATTTATTGTGACACTCCTTGCCGATCTGTGAAATCTCAACCTCAGCAGATTCTCCGAGTTTTACTCGGGTGCCGACAGGCAAATTTTTCCAATCAATGCCTGACGTTGCGATGTTCTCGGCGAAATCCCCAAATGTAACATCAAGACCCTGTTTGCGGGCTTTTTCAATACTCTCAGAAGCAAGAAAACTCACCTGCCTGTGCCACATACCTGCGTGAGCATCCCCTTCGAGTCCGTGATCCTGAATAAGGCATGCCTCCTCCAGCGGTACTTTGCGCGTTCCCTTTTTCTTGCTTACAGCAATCGATATAATCTTCATGATTCGCTGTTTCCTCTCAAAACAAATTTTTTATGAGAAGCTCAGGCTAAAGCCAACATACGATCAAGAGCCATCCTCGCATCTGTTTTTATATCTTCCGGCATAGTGATTACATTGGCCTGTCCGATATTTTCTAGGGCCCACAAAAGGTTTTTAGGGTTGATTTTAAACATGTTGGGGCACAAAGAATATTGAAGATCCAAAACGGTCTTATCCGGATTTTCCAGGGCCAACCGGTTGATCAGATTGATTTCGGTGCCTATAATAATTGTTGTATCGGGAGGAGCATTTTCAACGTATTTCACAATAAAGCTTGTGGATCCCGCAGCATCGGCCAGTTCAACCACTTCTTGGGTACATTCCGGATGGACTACGATCTTAGCTTCGGGATATTCTTTTCTCATTTCCAAAACATGTTCAACCCGAAAGCGGGTATGGACATGACAATACCCGTCCCATAGAATCACTTTGGCTTTGTTGATACTCTCCCGGGTATTACCACCCAACGGCTTTTTCGGATCCCACAAAATCATTTTCTCTGCCTCAATCCCTATCTGATGTCCGGTATTGCGTCCAAGATGTTGGTCCGGGAAAAAGAAAATCTTCTCACGCTGGCTAAATCCCCAGTTAAAGGCGACCGGCGTATTCGATGAGGTGCAAACAGCCCCTCCATGGCGGCCGCAAAAAGCTTTTATATCAGCATCGGAATTCATATAAACAATAGGCATGACCGATCCCTCTCCAGTAATCGACGCAACCTCTTCCCAGGCCTTATTAACGTTATTGATATCTGCCATGTCAGCCATGGGGCAGCCCGCTTTTAGATCGGGGATCTGGACGGTTTGATATGGTTGGGATAAGATTTCTGCACTTTCGGCCATGAAATGGACCCCGCAAAAGACAATGAACCGGGCATCCTTGTCCACTGCCGCCTTTTGAGAAAGCCCCAAAGAATCCCCTCGATAGTGTCCAACATCAACGATCTCCTTACGCTGATAATGGTGAGTCAGGATGATAAGTTGTTCTCCCAAATCTTCTTTTATAGTCGCAATCTGTTCTATGATATCCTGATCATCCATATTTTTTCTTCTCATAATCCTTAATGGCCTCGGCAAGGGCTTTGGCCCCAAGGTTGGAACAGTGCATCTTTTCTTTCGGAAGACCGTCAAGGGCATTGGCAACGGTTTTTTTTGTTATGGATTTGGCTTCTTGCAGAGTTTTGCCCTTTGCCATTTCGCTGACTATGTTGGATACGGCGATGGCTGCAACACATCCGAATGTCTTGAATTTGACATCTGCGAGTTTATCATCCTTGACTTTAATATAGAAAGCCATCATATCACCGCACACGGGATTCCCAACCTCTCCAATTCCGTCAGCATTTTCAATGATACCGGCATTGTGCGGATTTGAGAAATGTTCCATTACTTTTTCTGAATACATCTTTTATATCCCTTCCTTACTCCTCCAAAGAGGAGAAAGCGAACGAAGTTTTTCAACTGCAAGATAAAGTTTTACCAGCACATACTCAATCTCTTCAACCTTGTTACTGCTGTCCATGGTAAATACAATAGATCCTTGAGCAAGATCAGGGGGTGTTCCAATCGCTACCAGAACCGGCGAAGTTTTAAGAGCTTTTGAAGCACAAGCAGAGCCGGTGTTTGCATATATGCCTTCTTGGTTTAGCATATAGATAAGTGCTTCTCCCTCAATAGCTTCAATACAAAAACTTGCATGGCCTGGAAGTCTTTTGTCAGGGTGTCCTGTAAGTTTAACACTTTCAATCCGCTCCTGAATACCTGCTACAAGGAGGTTGCTCAATTCCTGCAAGTAATCAATTTTGTCGGTGAGTTCTGCTAGCGTTAGCTCTGACGCTTTGCCAAGACCGACAATGTACGGAACATTTTCAGTTCCGCCTCTCCGGCCACTTTCCTGGATGCCGCCATGAATTAATGGCATAAGCCTTACATTATCTCTGAAGTAAAGTGCGCCGATCCCTTTGGGAGCACCAATAGAGACGCCGGAAAGGCTCAACAAATCAACATTAAGTTCATTAACATCGACCGGTATGTTACCGACAGATGCAACAGCATCCGTGTGAAAGAGCACGCCTTTTTCCCGGCAAATTGCAGAAAGTTCCGATATGGGTTGGATTGTTCCAATTTCATTATTGGCATGCATGATTGACACCAAAATAGTGTCAGATCTTATTGCCCTGGACAAACGTTCAGGATCCACCAGACCATATTCATCCACCGGCAGGAAAGTCACCTCGAAATCCATGCGTTCAAAAAATCGTGCAGAGTTAAGTACTGAGTGGTGTTCAATAGCAGAGATGATAATATGCTCACCTTTTTTCTGCCGGGCAAGGGCTACGCCTTTAATTGCCAGGTTATTGGCTTCTGCACCCGATGAAGTGAAGATGATTTCCTGGGGTTTAGCACCGATCAATTTAGCAACCCTTGCCCTTTGTTCTTCTATGACCTGCTTAATTTTTAAGCCCATGTCATAGACAGTAGAGGGATTGCCGAAGTGCTGGTCAAAATAAGGAAGCATGGCTTCAATGACCTGTTCCCTAACAGGTGTTGCTGACGCATGATCCATATAAACGCTTTTCATATCGAGACTCTTCATTTAACTTTCTTTATATATAGTTTATAATAGTCCTCGTCCTCTTCTATGCCCATAAATTCCTGGCCATACTTTTGACACCATTCCGGGATATCCTCCAATGCCCCGTCATAATCGGTCAATACTTCTAAAACCTGACCTTTTTTCAGACATTTAAGTTTCTCACCTGGTTCTAAAAGATGGAGAGGACACATGCGACAAACTAAATCTAAAGTATCAT
Organism: Desulfobacteraceae bacterium; assembly: GCA_030613575.1. Classification (GTDB taxonomy): domain Bacteria; phylum Desulfobacterota; class Desulfobacteria; order Desulfobacterales; family UBA11574; genus S5133MH16. The sequence goes on along the minus strand of JAUWLP010000017.1, from coordinate 12,553 downwards.
CTGCAGGTTGTTTTTCCACAAATTTCATTGCATCCTCCTTGGTTCTGTTTTAGCGCCTAAGCCGGTATTATTGCGAGGATTAACTTTTATAATTCATCCTATCCTATAAGAAAAATACCGTAAGTGGCGAACAGGGTGGGTAGAAATTTAATAATTTTACCACTTTTAGCTTGGTTTTGGGTATTAATGGCCACCTCTTTGATGATTTTAAAACCGACCTCTTTTGAAAATTTCCTGAAATCCTTGAGGGTAATAACCCGAATATTGGGAGTATCGTACCACTCATAAGGAAGCTGCTTTGTAATAGGTGCATAGCCCGTTGCCAGAAGCTGCAACCGTACGTTCCAACAACTGAAATTGGGAAAGCTGACGATTCCTTTTTTCCCGATTCGCAACTGGGACTGGATTAACATCGCCGGCTCATATACTTGCTGCAAAGTTTGACTCAAGATGACATAATCAAAGGTGTCATCCGGATAATCCTGGATTTCTTCATTAATATCACCCTGAAGAACCGGCACTCCTTTTTCAATACATCTGGTAACTTTTGATTCGACACGCTCAATCCCGGTGCCTTCTATCTGCTTATCTTTTTTTAGAAAATAAAGGAGCTCTCCTTCACCACAGCCGAGATCGAGCACCTTGGCACCGGGCTCTATCCAGGAAGCTATTATCTGAAGATCAAAGCGCATTTTCTTCTTTTCCGTTTTCATTATTAACACGTTCCAAAAAGCCTTTCACCATGGCGGTCAAACTCTTACTGGGTAAAAGAAATGCATCGTGCCCCCAGTCGGCTTCGATCTCACAAAAGCTCACATCAAGACCGCTCTTCTTCATGGCCTGGACCATGGCTCTGGATTGGTAAGTTGGATACAGCCAGTCGGAAGTAAAGGAAACAACCAGGAATTTGGCCTTGGTCTTGGAAAAAGCCTCAACCGCAGATCCATTACCGTGCTGTTTCTCCAGGTCGTAGTAATCGGCAGCCTTGGTAATATAAAGAAAAGAATTGGCGTCAAAACGTTGAACAAACTTTGCGCCCTGATAGCGAAGATAGCTTTCTACCTGGAAATCAGCATCGAAATTGTAAGAAATATCGCTTTTATCCTGCAGTTGTCTTCCGAATTTTATGCGCATGGACTCATCTGACAGATAGGTGATATGACCAATCATGCGGGCGACAGCTAGCCCAAGATCCGGCTCCGCCCCTGAATAATAGTCGCCGTTGTTCCAGTTAGGATCGGCCATGATCGCCTGTCTGGCTACCTCGTTAAAAGCAATTGCCAGAGCAGAGTGTCTGGTGGTGGTTGCCAGCGGAATAGCAGAAACAACCATCTCCGGATAGCTGACACACCATTCCAAAACCTGCATCCCCCCAATGGAACCACCGATGACCGAAAGGATCTTTTTAATTCCCAAATGATCCAGCAACGCCTTTTGGGCTTTGACCATGTCCCCGATAGTGACAACAGGAAAATCGAGCCCATAGGGTTCGACAGTTTTAGGATTGTAGGTACAGGGACCGGTGGATCCTATACAGCTCCCAAGGATGTTTGAACAGACAATAAAATACTTGTCGGTATCGATCCCCTTCCCAGGCCCTACCATGATATCCCACCAGCCGGGTTTGGGGTCATCCTCACTGTAATAACCTGCCACGTGAGAATCTCCGGATAAGGCATGGCAAATGAGAACTGCGTTACTTTTATCATCATTCAGTTCACCGCAGGTTTCGTATGCAATCGTCACCGGACCAAGCCTTGCACCGCTCTCCAGTATCATTTCATTGGGTGGTTCGGCAAAAGCGAATGATTTTTTCTCCACAAGCCCAACCGAAACACCGGCTTTGTCATGTTCTATGTATTCACTCATCTTCCAATTGTTGATTCTCGATTGAAGATTGACGATTTAAGGGACTATTTCTTATTTTGATCTTGGTCTTCCATTTTATTTTATATTATCAAGGGCCTGGCCCAGATCCTCACAGATGTCTTCCTTCGCCTCAATACCAACCGAAAGCCTGATCATATCAGGAGTGATGGATAGTCTTTCTCTGGTGGGATCATCAAAGGCAACATACTGGGACGAGTAAGGATGAATCGCCAGGGTTTTACAGTCACCCAGGTTGGCCAGATGGTAGATCAATCGTAGGCTGTCGATGAATCGAAAGCAGGCCTCCTGATCCTTAAGGCCAAAGGTCAGCATTCCACCAAATCCTTTATCCTCGAACAGCTTTCGGGCAATGCCATGCGAGGGATGATCTTCGAAGCCAGGATAATTGACCCAGTATACATCAGGTCGCTCTCTGAGGTAGCGCGCCACCGCCAAAGTATTATCCATATGCCGCTCCATACGCAGAGCTAGAGTGTCGAGGCCGATCGCGGTAAGGTAGGAATGCATCGGTGCCTGAGTGGTCCCGAAATTAATGTGATGTTCACGCCAAACCTTGTCTAAAAAAGCCAGGGGCCCCTTTCTATCGATATAAGGTATAAAATCCGGGAATCGTTCCTCAGACCACGAAAAACTTCCTCCGTCTATGACAACACCACCCACGGCATCGCCATGCCCGCTCAGATACTTAGTAGTAGAATGAATCACCACATCTGCTCCCAATTCTAATGGCCGGCAAAGATATGGTGTGGCCAGGGTGTGATCCACAAGCAAAGGAATTCCGTGCCGGTGAGCTATCTCTGCAACACGGGCCAGATCCGGAATATCCATCTTGGGGTTTCCGATGGTTTCCAGGTATAAAAAGCGTGTTTTGGCGTTTATTGCCTTTTCTATTCCTTCAATATCAGTGGATTCAACCAGGCGCGCAGTAATATCATATTTTTTAAAGACGTTAATAAATAGGAGATATGTGGACATGAAAAGAGAATTCCCGGTTACAAACTCATCTCCGGCCCTAAGTAACGCCATGCATGCATTAGTAATTGCCGCCATGCCAGAAGACATAACCACCGCCCCAAGGCCGCCTTCCAGGGCAGTCAATTTTTCCTCCAGGATGCGATTTGTGGGGTTTGTGAGCCGCATGTAAATATGATCAGTCTTCTTGCCTGCAAAGGTTTGACTCAGATTCTCAGCTGTAGGGTGCAGATGGGAAGCTGTTTGAAAAATAGGAGGAAGCGTTGCACCTTGCCAGTCTTCAGGCGACTGTGAAGCATGAATAACCAGGGTGTTGAAACGATAATTCCTCTTTTGATTCATGTCATACCTCCAAAAATAGTGTCCTTACTTTTCTCTTCCTCCAGCCTCTATAGCCTTCCGTTTCCTCCGTCTTAGAAAGCCTCTGGTTTTATTAGAAGTTAAAGGAAGGATTTCAAAATTTCACAAGATCGGCACAATTTCATCTTTTCTTTCCAGTTTTTATGAACGGTGCCATCACAAATAGTGCCGTTAATAAACCAGCAAAGCGTTCCTGCCTGAAACTCCCAGGCCGGACATTGTTTCTTACGCTCCGGGGGGCATTTTTTCACAACCCAGCATGACTTTCTACCTTTGCTATTCTCATTCAATCTGGAGACTAGAAATAATATCTGCCGTTCCACATGGGCCGGTACAGTTCGCCATCCTTGCTCGTAACTATGGACAGCCTTAAGCGACACTCCAAGCAGTTGTGCCATCTGCCGCTGTGTCTTGCCCAGTCTATACCTGAAATGTTTAAATTCTTTACTGTCCAAGCTGAATTCCCGGTTGCTTTCGATGAAAGTTCTAAAAAAATTGTCCAAATTATAACCACATTGTGATAACACATAGTAATACTATGTGGTATCACTTGTCAAGCATTTTTTTCAGGAAGCAAACTCTATCCGGACAGGATAAATCCATTACTGAAATGACATCATCAGAGATATTGCAGGAGGAAAGAAGAATAAGGTGATAAAAAAGGGCGGTTTTTATAAAAAGAAAACCGCCCTAATTCAGAGGAAGGAACAATGGCTTTACGTTTTCTAAATATCATTCCTGAATACTTATGTCAAGAAAAAAATACCACATCGTAGTATTTATTGTGTGTGGGCTCATTTAAACCAATAAAATTTAATAAATCATATATGTTTTTGAAAATCATTCTTTTATTGTAATGAACCGGTTCTTGATTTAAGTCAATGTAAACGCACATAAAAGATTATAATTAGTAAAGAATCCTGGCCCAAAAGACCAGGCTTTGGTTTGCCCCTGAAAGGGGCTGTTTTACTTAAAGCCGTACAAGTTAAAAGTGTCTAAAGTGATCTAAAGTGTCTAAAGTTATGGTGTCGCTTCGCTCCACTGATTTTATATAATTGACATAATTCCTTAACTTTAGCTCACTTTAAACTTTATCCGCCACCGTACTTTGGCGGATTTAGTTCACTTCAAACTCTTGCAGCGATTTTTCAGGCAGAGCCAGAGAACTCTGACCTGGCCCAAAAGACCAGGTTTTTCAGGGCAAAATAAATTTAGGGTTTAAAAATAATAAAAGAAAGGAGAATCAGCCATGATGAAACGAATTGAAGTGTTTAAGGAGAGTGGTTTCAATGACAAAGTGTTCAAAAAATTGTTAGTTCACGATTCCCCATACTTCAAGGTTTTGAATTTCAATTTTAACCCCGGTCAGGAACTTCCCGTGCACTCACATGATTTAGAAGGCCAGCTTAGTATAGTCGTACTTGAAGGCGACGGCTCATTTCTTGGAAAAGATGGGGGTGAGATTCCTGCTTATCCGGGAGACGTCCTGATTTCGGATATCAGCGAACCTCATGGTATACGGGCAAAAAGTAAAATGCGCGTACTCGTGACTATTGCACCGCCAATTTAAAGATCTATACTGTATCAACTCTTTTAAAGAGGATTGTTGCAATGGCCAGTCTGACGCATATTTCGGACTTTCTTGGTCTGCGAAAAAGTACGGTCGGCCTTCTGTGCATGGTCATCCTTGTCGGTATGGGAGAGCGGATGACTCTTAACACACTATTTTCAGGGGTAAAATTACTATTGTAAGCAGCCTGCGTTTCACGAAGATGATACAAACCTTTAGATTCCACAACTTTTCGTCTCTTTGTCCGAATGCCGAGCTTCTCTTTTATCCCTTCAACAAAACTCTTACTTTCAACAGCGATACTTTGAGACCATTTACAATAAAAGCCTTTTGGGATAGGTGGTGCTTTGGATCGCAACCGGAATATGCATGGGGAAAATTAATCTGCTTAGGCAGTTTAACGTCTTGCCCAGGACTTGATATGGCAACCACTGCTACAATGGGCTACCCTTGGCAGCATAAAGCGCTTCATAGCCATCACCTCCTTTAGATACACATCAAAAGCATAACAGGTTGTTAACCTGTTGATAATGACAAATTCCTTTGCCATCTGGTTATAATGAATAATTTCTTACTTTCCCATTTAACGACGGTGAAAGCGAGTAATACTGATCTGCGTTAGACGATGACAACAGAATGTCTGCGGGCACTTTTCGCTTTCGTTTTTGCTGACAATCCGAACAGGACCAATATTCCCAGCTATTTTTAATGGCATGATCCAAACAATCGCTATAATAAGGACAAAAGACATTTCTACTGCCTTTGGTATAAATCGGACAATGGTTTTGATCCATGGCTTGACACCTTAGTTTATCTTATTAATTGACTCACATTTTGCGTTTGCACCACATCGTTCCCTACATTAATACCACTTTGTAGCATTGTCAACTTTTTTTAAACACTTTCAAATTAGTTCATATTATGTCATGGCAAAAGCACAACAAACAGGGGGGTCTGAGTGGAAAATGGAATTCCAACCAGGAAATCTTTGCTGGTTTGTCAATGGAACGGTATTCCAGTGAAGCGTGCAAAAAGAGCGGGCTAAAGGTAAAAATTTATCTTAAAAATGTAACATCATGATAAGATACAAACGGGAACGATGTGAAGGGAATAGCAATAAATTTCACTCATTTATATATATCGAGAAATTGAACGTTCCTGATTTGCAGCCTTGTTTTGACAATTTTAGCAATTCTTTTCATAAACAAAAAGCCCATTTCGTAATCCTGAGAAAAGAGTGTCTCCAAATCTTCTGTTTTCCAGATGAAGAGCTTTGTATCCGTAAGGGCCTTGGCGGATGTCGTATAACTTTTCTCTTCAGTGTCCACTAAAGCAGAAAAACCTAATGTCATACCCTTAGTAATATTGTCAATCAATATCCGGGTGCTGGAATTCTTCTCGATCTCAAGCCCCACTTTCCCATCGATAACAGAATAGAGGCTCTTGGCATCATCTCCTTCATTGAAGATGTAATCACCAGCTCTATACTCATTTATGCTGGTAATGGTTGCTAAATTCTCCAACATGGAATCATTGAGATAACTTAACATATTTATTGATTTCAAGTCGTCTATGCTAAACATTTTCCCTCCTTTTTACGAGACCGTCTTCTTTATAATTATATTTCCTAAGTAAAGTATCCTGGCCCATAGGACCAGGTTTTTAATGACTAAATAAAAGTTTTTTTCTTCAGGACTCAATCAAATCAGTACTCAAATAACGCTCACCCGTGTCAGGCAGGATAACGACGATCTGCTTCCCCCGGTTTTCAGGTCGCCTGGCCAACTCGAGCGCTGCACACATCGCAGCACCGGATGATATCCCGCACAAAATCCCTTCTGATGCTGCCAGTTCCCGGGCGCTTTGAAAGGCTTGTTCATTAGTGACGGTAATTGTTTCGTCTATAATTTCAGTATTTAAAACATCAGGAACAAATCCTGCGCCGATGCCCTGGATTTTGTGAGGACCGGCCTGGCCTCCGGAAAGAACAGGTGAATCGGCCGGTTCAACCGCCACGGCCTTAAAAGATGGTTTCCGAGCCTTGATAACCTCGGATACACCGGTAATGGTGCCGCCGGTACCCACCCCTGAAACTACTATATCGACTTTCCCGTCTGTATCGCGCCAGATCTCCTCGGCTGTTGTCTTTCGATGAATATCAGGATTGGCCGGATTGGAAAACTGATCAGGCATAAAAGAGTTTTTTTTACTCCCCAGAATCTCTTTTGCTTTGGCAATTGCTCCTTTCATCCCATCAGCTCCTGGCGTTAACACGAGCTTAGCGCCCAAGTGTTTTAAGAGTTTTCTTCTTTCCATGCTCATTGTATCCGGCATGGTTAAAATAAGCTTATAATTTTTTACCGCGCAAACAAAAGCCAGGGCAAGACCAGTGTTTCCGCTGGTGGGTTCCACAATAGTGGTTTCGGTGTTTATCAGACCTTTTGTCTCAGCCGCTTCAATCATTGCAATACCTATTCGATCCTTAACACTCCCAAGAGGGTTGAAAAACTCGGCTTTAGCGAATATTTCAGCTCCGAGCCCATCGGCAATGTTATTAAGACGCACAAGCGGCGTAGATCCTATGGTTGAATTTATATCTTTTAACATTTTATCGTCCCCCTATTTAATCCCCAGTTTCAATTTTCAATTTCAAGGGCCGATTCCAGCAGGGCATCGATTTTTGCCACTACCTGGTCATCTGTACAGTGCTTTAACATAATCGCATTTGCAGGACATTCTGAAGCACAAATACCGCATCCCATGCATGCCGACGGAGGAATCTGGGATACACCCTCTTCATTAATAAACGGCGCGCCATAAGGGCATACTCTGACGCAAACAAGGCAGGCTGCACAGATATCGGGTTGCACTACAGCTACTGCTGCTGAAGTCGTCAGCTTCTCTTTACAGATGATTTTCATGGCCTGTTGTCCGGCACTTTTGGCCATTGTTACGGTTTCTTCAATAAACCTGGGACTATGGGCCAACCCTGCCAGGAAAACACCGGAAGTGGCGAATTCAACCGGTTTTAATTTTACATGGGCTTCCAGGAAAAAACCCTCATCAGTAGTAGAAAGTTTGAGTAGACGGGCTATCTGTTTTGCACCTTCATCAGGTCGAATCCCGGAACTTAAAATCACCAGGTCGGGCTCAACACGAAAGTTTTGATGCGAACTTCGATCCGTAAAATCGACGATCATTTTGCCGCTTTCATCATAAACTTCCGGCTTATCTTCGGGAATATACCTGAAAAAGAGAACACCTTTTTGTCTTGCTTTTAAGTAATAAAGTTCTTTGAATCCAAAGGTTCTTACATCTCGATACAAAACAACGATCTGAGCACCGGGATTCATCTCTTTCAACTTAATACTGTTTTTCACGGCCGCAGCGCAACATACTCTGCTGCAATAGGGAAAGTCAGGCTCCCGTGATCCAACGCACTGAATCATCACAATCCTTTTTAGCCGGCGTGTCCAGGACGGATCTTCCATAAGGCGTTTTGCAAACTCGACCTGGGTGAGGATTCGTTCATCCTGTCCATAAAGATATTCATCAGGCTCATACGGTCGGCCGCCAGTGGCTGCAATTACCGTCCCATACTGAATTTTTATTGATTCACCTTGTTTTTCAACTGTTCCATTAAATGCTCCCAAATGTCCGGCATGAGATATAAGTCTGCTTTTTAAATAAACCGAAATCTTCGGATGATGGGTGACCCTTTCTGTTAGATAACGGATCAAGCTTGCGGGAGAGTTTCCTTCCAGTGTAAATTTCAGATTCCTGGCAAAACCGCCCAGCTGATCGCTTTTTTCCACAAGGTGTACGTGAAATCCCTGGTCTGCAATTGTTAAAGCTGCGGTCATGCCTGCTACACCACCCCCGATAACCAGCCCTTTGTTTACTACCCGGTACGAACTTTCATAAAGCGGTTCCAGTTGCACCGCCCGTGACACACTTGCTCGAATAAGCTCTTTCGATTTTTCGGTGGCTTTTTCAGGATCATTTCCATGGACCCAGGAGCACTGATCCCTGATACTTGCCATCTCGAACAAATACGGGTTCAAACCCGCTTCTCTCAGTGTATCCTGGAACAGAGGTTCATGAGTCTTGGGAGAACATGCAGCCACCACGACCCGGTTAAGACGCTGTTCTTTAATCAGTTCGACAATGGCCTGCTGGGTTTCCGTGGAGCAGGTGAACATAAAATCGGTGGCAAAAATCACATGCGGAAGGGTTTTTACGTAATCGAGTACTTTCTGTATATCGACAACACCTGCGATATTGGTTCCGCAATGGCAAACCAGCACCCCCACGCGGGGTGTTGTTTCTATGGGCTTTTCATCAGGGATTTCATCAATTACAATTTCAGTATTTCTTGCAGCACTGAGTAATATGGAAGCCTCGGCTGCTGCCGCACCGGCCTGTATTACCGTTTCGGGAATGTCTTTGGGAGCTTCAATGCCGCCACACACAAAGACGCCTGGCCGGGAAGTGACTACAGGTTCATCAAATTCGGTAGCTAAAAACCCGTAAGGATTCATTACAAGCCCCAGCTGCTTAGAGAGGTCGATAAAGCCATCTGATGGTTTGAAACCGCTCGACAAAACAATCAGGTCGTACTCTTCTTCCTTTTTCCGATTTAAATGATGATCAAATGTCTCTATGATTAGATTTTCATTTTCAGGATTCAGGTAAACCTGGGAAATCATGGATCGTCTGTATTGCACACCGTGCCGGAAGCGGGCGCGATCAATGTACTCGTCAAATCCTTTGCCGTGGGCACGGATATCCATGAAATAAATGGTCGCTTCGGTATCCGGTTCATGGCTGCGTGTTAATACTGCCTGCTTTACGGCGTGCATACAGCAGACAGAGGAACAAAAAGGTCTGTTTCGGGCCGGGTCACGTGACATGACACATTGAATCCAGGCGACTTTCCGCGGAACCTTCTCATCTGACGGCCGCCTGAGATGGCCGTCATAGGGTCCTGTTGCCGACAGCATCCGTTCATATTGCAAGGACGTTACAACGTTCCGATATCTCCCGTAACCGAATTCTCCCTCTTTGGCCGTCAAAGCCAGTTCAAAACCGGTCGAAATGATTACAGCACCGGCGTCGATTTGTAAAATCTCAGGTTTTTGGTCGTATTCAATGGCTTCGGCAGGACAGATCTTTTTGCAGATCTCGCATTTTCCTTTGGTTAAATAAAGGCAATTCTCTGCATCCAGTGCATATTTTAAAGGGACAGCCTGTGGAAATGTGAGAAAAGCGGCCTTACGGGTTCCCAACTCCCCGTTGAACGGATCTGGTATTTTTTTAGGACATTTTTCAGCACATTTGCCGCATGCGATACATTTTTCTTCATCGATATATCTGGGCTGTTTTTCAACCCGTGCTGTAAATCGCCCGGGACCTCCATTTAGCTCTAAGATACGGCTTAAAGGTAGAATCTCGATATTTGCATGGCCGGCCACCTGCACCAATTTAGGAGAAAACATACAGGTTGAGCAATCATTAGTGGGGAAGGTCTTGTCCAGACGCGCCATTGTTCCGCCCAGAGTATGGGATTTTTCGATAAGGAAGACATAAAAACCTGTATCCGCCAGATCCAGGGCGCACTGGATACCGCCGATCCCTCCACCCACAACGATAACTTTCCCAACCGGACTGCTAAGATAAGATTCCATAGTTACGACAATAACCCTTTTGCCCTTAAAAGTGGAACAGGATCCGTAAAATGCATTTTAAACCATTTTGGATCTCCATGCTCTTCAAAACTCAAACGGAGCATTTCCGTGAAATAAAACACCGGCGTGTGTCGCTTAGACCGATCTTTCTGGATCATATCGAGGTTCGACTGGCACAAAGGGCATGAAACCACAATGGCTTCCGCACCCGCCTGCTGTGCTTTCTGCAAAATCCTTCTTGTGAGAGATTCTCCTATTTCCCTTCGGGCTATACCGATGCTTGCGCCGCAACATGTTGCCTTATAAGACCAGTCTATCACCTGGGCGCCCGCTGCTGCTGCGATGCGATCTATGGTTTGGGGGTTCTCATAATCCGTATAACCGGTGATTTTTGGAGGGCGAACCATCTGGCACCCATAATAGCAAACTACTCTAAGTCCGTTTAAAGGTCTCAAGATACGTTCTTTTATCGATTTTATCATGGGCGGTTCAGCCAGAAACCTTGTCATATCATGAACACGGACATTTCCGGTAACAGGCCATGGAATGTCAAACACTTTTTTCTTGATCATATTCTGAGAAAACCGGAGACGGTTAAAACACATGGCACACGGAGAAACAAGGTCGAGTCCCATCTTCTCTGCGGCAGCCAGATTCCTTGCAGGGAGAAGTACCGACATGGTCTGGCTGATGCTGTGGGCCGCAGTGGCACCGCAACAGGACCAATCTTCGATTTCAACCAGATCAATGCCCAGGTTCCTGAAGACCGCATCGATCGACCGTGCATAATCGCTTGCCATCCCTTCCAAAGAACATCCTGGGTAAAAAGATAATCTCATTAAACGATCTCTCCACGTGTTTGACTATAGACTCTTTTAATTTCCTTGATCGCCTTGGACTTAGGCGTGAATAATTTGAGCCTCCCTTTACGCAACAGAGTTATGCCTAAAAGAAGGTCTTCTTTTAAAGTTTTGTTTTTTATCCTTTCATGTAAAATATCCGGCTTTAAATAATAAGTGTTCATCAACCTGAATTCGTTTACTCTGCCGGACTTTTGAAGCACTTCCAGAAATGTTTGATGAAATACGGCAAGACTTTTTTCTTTCGGTGTTATGGACGAATGTGCCGCCATGTTGCGCAAATGGTTGAAGATTTCCGCAACCTCCACCTCATAGGGGCAATAGGTCGTACACATTTCACAGGAAAGACATATCCAGATGGTTGATGATTTTATCAGATCTTCGCGCCATCCCAGTTGAACATAACGGATCGCCTGGTGAGGTTTTATATCCATAAAATGACTGACAGGGCAGGCATTGGTGCACCGTTCGCATTGATAACATGCCGAAATATCAACACCTGTTTCACCCTGCATTCTGTTAAGAAAGTAATCTCCTCTGTCGCCGATCAACTTTCTTTCTTCGCCCGAGTCGTTTTCATGTGCTTGGTTCAAACCCGAAATAATATTTTGCATAATTTCACCGTCAAAGTTTATGCGTGGTAAATTAATTTAAAGGGAAAAGTATCAAATTGCAATGAAAATATCTCATTCACATAAGGTTGCCAACACTTCGCAAGAACGGCATAATTTCCTCTTTTCTTTCCAACTTTTATAAATAGTGCCGTCACAAATTGTACCGTTAATAAACCAGCAAAGCTTTCCGGCCTGAAACTCCCATGCCGGGCACTCTTTTTTCTTTTCAGAAGGACATTTTTTCATAACCCAGCACGACTTACTTACTTTGGGGTTTCCTCTCATCCTGGAAGTCAGAAAAAACATCTGCCGCTCCACATGAGCAGGTACGGATCGCCAGCCCTGCTCGTAGCTGTGTATGGCCTTAATGGATACTCCCAGCAGCTGGGCCATCTGTTTCTGCGTCTTGTTCAGCCTTTTGCGAAAGCGTGAAAACTCTTTACTGTCCATGGATTCCTCCCTGATTTTTTTGGTTATACCGCCGTTATTAAAAGTATTGACAGCTATCACACAAAGTGGTATGGTATGTCAATAAAATATTTTATTTATGATAGCGAACCCTCACTTGTTTCCGGCCATCCATTGATGAAATCGTAAAAA